>PMUN01000439.1 GCA_003166875.1 Bryobacterales bacterium
CAGCTTGCGCGAGGTGAGCCAACCGGGATCGCTGAGGTTGAGAATGAGCTTGCTGCCGTCGAGCACGGGCGTCATTTGGAGCGGTTTATACAAATAGCGGGAATAATCGTTGGCCTCGGCGGTCCACCAGAGGTTCCCGAGGTATAAAATTGCGGCCAAAAAGACAGCGGTAGCCGCCATCACGATGCGGGCGCGGCGGCGAAATTCAGGCGGCACTTTCGCGCCTGGTTCCAGTTGCGCCTCTCTTACGCCCGCGCCTGCGATGCTCGCGATGCCCACGGCGAGCGTCAGCATCAGAGCGAGCAAAATTCCGCCCAGCGCGAGGTTCATGGTCTTGGTGCGATTCGCGACTGCGGCTACGGGAACCGAAAGACGGCCGGGCCCGCGAGCGCCATCGGCCTGGATGCGAATCTGCGACGAGCCGGTCTCCATGATCCACAAGCTGCCGGTGAAAAACTGCGGGTCGTACTTCGAGGGCGCCATCACGTCGGGCGTGGGCGGGTGTTGGGATGCTTCGCCTACGAGCGGGATGGCGTGATGAGCAGTTTCTGGAGGTCAGCCGACGGGCATCGGATTTCGATCTGCGCGATGCCTGGAATTACAGATGGCGGGCGGATGGTGACGAAGAGCGGATAGGGGCCCGCGGAGCCTTCGAAAAAGACATCGGGGCTGCCGATATGCGCCCAGGCTGTCGAAGCGGCGATGGAGAGCGCGGCGATCGAGAGCAGCGGGAGTGCGCGATGCATGGCGATTTCATTATCACAGGGGGCGGGGCTGGGGACTCGGGGCTGGGGGCTGGGGGCTGGGGACTGGGGACTGGAGGCTGGAGGGGCTGGGGCCTGGGGACTGGGGCCTGGGGACTGGGGACTGATCGCTAGTTGCTGGTGGCTGGCGTTGATCACTCGCCATCACCTGAAGGGAGCAGGAGGGCCCGCCATCAGGAACCAGCCCCGAGTCCCCAGTCCCCAGTCCCAAGCCCCGGCCTCTGTACGCGAATGACTCAAGCGCAGCCACGCGTCGATCTGAGGAATTCCTACGAGCGTATTCTCGTAATTCTGCCCATCATTGGCAGCGGGACCGCGGCCGACCCCATGCGCCCTTCGCTCATTCCGCCGCCGGGCGGCGCAACGCCGAACATCCTGAACATCACACCAACCACGGCGGCGAACCCCACGCCCGTGGCGGGCGGCCCGTCCTACCCGCAGAACCTCATTCTCGGCTACACCTGGGTGCCCAGCGATGACGGCAAGTTTGCGCTCACGGAAATCGTGATGCGCGACCGCAGCGCGTTTCCGGCAATCATGGCGCTGCCGGGCGTTACCGCATTCATCAAAGGCGTCAACAAGCTCGCGGATATCCAAACCGCGTTCCAGCAATACAAGAAAGACTTCGATCCCACGAAATTCGGGGCGTGGGTCCGATGAAAGCCGCACGGCTCGCCCTCCTGGCGGCGCTCGGTCTCGCGCCCGCCTTCGCCCAAGCGCCCCAAAACTACGCCTACGAGTATCCGAGTCTGCTCAATCCCTACAACTCGTCCCTATGGACGTCGAACGGAACGAGCACCCCGTCCAACAACATGTACACGTCCTCGGCAACCAACGGCGGCTCGTTGATTCTCAATCAGGGCATAGCTGCTCCCAGCAATTGCTATGAGGTCCGGTTCACGCTCAATCTAAACGGCTCGGGAGGAAACTATTTCGTCTATTTGCGCGCAAGTTCGAACGCCCAATTTGGGAGCACCGCCACCGGCACCTTTTACGCGGTGGAGATTACCAACCCTACGCTCGCGAACGGCTCTTACACCGCAACCCTAAATTACTGGAAAGTGGTGAACGGGACCGTAACCCACCTCGGAAACGACCCAGTTTATCCCAACGCCGGCGCTACCGTGTTCCGAATTGTGATGATCCAAGGCAACGGCATAGAGGTGTACCAGAACAACTTATTCTGGAACTCTTACTACGACACCAGCAGCCCGATCCCCAGCGGCCAGCCGGGCGTCGGTGTTAACAGCGCCCCTTCCGGCAACGGCATCACCGCCATCGATATCGGCCAATTGGACACCACGCCGCCCTACACCGTGAATACCCAACTGGTAGGGACCTCGGCGTGGCCGAACTACGTGGACATCCAGTTTCCCGACGTGCTGGACCAGAACGGCACCCCGCCGCCCGGCGCGACCGGCATCGCCTACTATCAGTTCTTTCGCAACGGGAGCTGGCTGACGCTGACCGGCACACCGAATCTGGAAGATCGGTCGGTGCAACCCAGCACAGCCTACACCTACGAGATCATGGCATGCGATTTTCACGCCAATTGTTCGGCCGCCAATATCAACGTCACCACTCCGCCGGCAGGCTCCATCGATCCGCGCGAGGTGGGCGTGCGTCCCACTGGATCTTACTGGGGTGGGGCCGGTGAACAGATCGACCTGCGGTCCGGCAATCTCAACTTCACCATTCCGCTATTGAATGTGATGAGCCGGGGCGGGAAAAGTTATGGGTTCAACCTGAGCTACAACTCGGAGAACTGGCGGCAGGACCCCGGCGGCACATGGCAGCTCGGCCGGGACATCGGCTACGGTTACGGCTGGAAACTCCAGGCCGGGTCGATTACTCCGATTTACGACGGGATTTGGGAGCTCGATCATTACGAATTTATCGATTCCACCGGCGCACAATACCGTCTGGATCAGAACAACAACGGTGTATGGAGTTCCAAGGAATCCATCTACGTCTATTACGACAGCAACGCTCAAAGGCTTTATTTCCGGGACGGCAGCTTCTGGACTTTCGGCTGCACCTCGGCCGGCACCGAGCAGGATTCCGGAACGATGTACCCCATGTCGCTGTTCGACTCGAACGGCAACTGGGTCAGTATTACCTATGAGCCCGGCGTCGGACTGTCCACGATAAACACCAGCTCCCGCATTTATGCCATCGAAGATGTCCGCGGCAACGGCGCCGCCGATTACAGTTTCACTTACAATCACGATGCGATCCCGCATCTTACGGGCATCACCAATAGCATCGGAACCGCGGAGAACTATTCGCTGTCTTACAACACCATGACCTTGTGCGACGCGTTCACCTGCACTGCGACGTACGGTACCTGGTCGTTCCTCGGAACGCTCACGACAACCGGTGTGAATACCTCAACTAACTTCCAGTACTGGACGAACAACAACGGCGCCGGAAACGGCGATCTGACGCAGGTGACTTTTCCTTACGGTGGCCATATACGTTGGGCGGCCGGCACTTTCACTTACGATGGTAATGTGTCGCAGCCTGAGGTAAACAGCCGCTATCTCTCCATGTCGGCCGGCGCGCCCGAGGGCTACTACGAGATCGGCTATTCGCCGTATACGAACGCATTTTTCCACGTGTACTGTGTGGTGGATGATGCGGACGGGCTGGGGGAGAAGTCGTGGACTTTCTCGAGCACCAGCGGGCCGGGCTATGGGTTGATGAGCAGCCTGGAGAGCCGGCCGAAACACTGGTATTATCCCCAAGTGGCCGGGTCGCTGCATGACGACTACACCTGGACAACGGACAGCTTGGGCAATCAATACATCTCGACCGATCTCACCACCGAGGACGACTATGATCCGACCGCGATCCAGAAAAAGACCACCCAAACGCTGGATCAATACAGCAACCTGACCCAGATGCAGGTGTACAATTACGGCAACCTGTCGACGCCGGCGCGCACTTACACGAATACATACCAGAACACGTCGGCCTACACGTCGCTCTACATTCTCAACCGGCTGCTGACCAGCACCGTGACCGATGGCACCAACACCACCACGCTGGCGACCAATTCCTACGATCAATACACCCTCACAAATGTTACCGGGATGAACGAACATTACAGCGGGTACAACACGTCATGGACGACGCGAGGGAACGTGACCACTAGCGTGACGCCGGCCGGAACCACGACGCTGGGGTACGACATTGGCGGCAATCTGCTGACGAACAACAACAACGGCTTGACCACCAGCAGCACAGTGAGCAGCACCACCAACTACACGGCGCCATCGGCGGTCACCACTATTTCGTTGTCGTCTTCGTTGAACTACAGCGCGGCGCTGGGGGTGACTTCGGCCACTGGCCCGAACGGCGACAACCTGGGAATCGTCTATGATGCGACCAACCGGCCGCACACTACCACTGCGCCAACGGGCGCGGTCACCACCTACACTTATAACGACACGGCCTCGCCGCCCAACAAGATCGCAACCACCAACGGGCATTGGGTGCGAACCAACATGGACGGCTTCGGGCGGACCGTCAGTACCTTAACCGGCTACGGCACCACTACACTGTCTGAAGTGGATGCCGTGTATGTTTTCTGCGGATGCTCGCCGATCGGCAAGATGGGATCACAATCGGCGCCCTACACTCCCCCTGGAACCGGATATTTGACCACTTACAGCTACGACGGGAGAGGACGAACCGTCTACTCTGAGCTGCCGGATGGCAGCATCACGCATTACTCGTATGCCGCCAACACCGTCACGGCGACAGACCCGGCCGGCAAAACCAAGACCTTTACGATCGACGCGTTCGGCAATCTCACGCAGGTGCAGGAGCCCGATCCGGCGCTCGGTACGGTGTCGACCAATTACACGTACGACATCCTGAATCACCTCACGCAGGTGAGCATGCCGCGCGGATCGAACACGCAGACCCGGACATTCAAGTACAACGTCGGTACGACGGTGGGGGTCGTTCTGCTGAGCGCGACGAATCCTGAGAACGGGACGGTCACCTACACTTACAACTCGGACAGCACGCTGCACACCAAGACCGATGCGAAGAGTCAGGTGTTCACTTACAGCTACGACAGCTACAAGCGGCTGACGCAGATCCAAGTGGGGTCGACGGTGCTGCGCACGTTCATGTACGATACCAACACGCTGGACAGCAACTTCTCGGGCTCATACACGGCGGGGCGGCTGGTGGCCGTGCAGAATGCCGCGTTTACTCCTAACGGGTATGGAGGCGGCAACATCTCGACTCCCAGCACGATGCAGTTGGTCGAGATGTACGCCTACACGCAGGCGGGTCTGACTTCGGGCAAGCGGCTGCAGGTGCAGGAGACCCTGTACACCACCCTCAACGGCGTCGGGCAATATACGCCACGGACGCTGAACATGGACACAGCCTACACGTACGATACTGGAGGGGAAGGGAAGGTTCTGTCGGTGAACTATCCGAGCACCTATTCGTGGAACGGAACACAGTTGGTTCCGGCTAGCGGCCCGGCGTACACCTATTCCTTCGACGCGATGTACCGGCCCACGGGGCTGACGGATCAGAACAACAACACGGTAGTGAACAACGTCAGCTACAACGCGGCCAATCAGTTGTCGACGTTCAACACCGAGACGCGGACCTATAACAATCTGAATCAGATGACGCAGTTGACGATAACAGGATCGCAACCGCTCAACATCAGCTACAATTTCACGGCGGGAGCGAATAACGGGAAGATTACTTCGCAGACGGACAATATCAGCGCAGAGACGGTGACGTATCAGTACGATTCGCTGAACCGGCTGCTATCGGCATCGAGCTCACAATCGTGGAGTGAGACGTATGGATTCGACGCATTCGGGAATCTATTGTCGAAGACGCCGACGGGCGGAGCGCCCGCGCTGTCACAGTCGGTGTATCCCGCGAGCAATCAGATCATGGAACAGACCTACGACAGCAACGGGAACCAGATATCGAGCTCGCTCGGGAGCTTGACGTACGACGCGGAGAACCGGGTGGCCACTGGGCCGGGCGGCGTGCAGTACGCCTACGATTCCAGGAACAAGCGGATCTGGAGGGGCACGCTGTCGGGCGGGACTCTGGCGCAGCAGGTGTACGTTTACGGAGTGGACGGGCAGAAGATCGGGACGTACACGTTTACGCTGGGGCAGTACGGCGAGACAAATACGCCGGAGATGACAAACAGCACGGTGCTGCTGGCGACGTTCTTCGGGCGCAAGCGGATCGGGACATTCGACCGGTTGGGGTCGGCGAAGTACAACCAGAACAATGCGGCGCAGTCGTTCTACCCGTACGGAGAAGATCGGGGGACGATGGAACCGAACGATTCGTTGAAGTTCGCGACGTACACGCGGGATACGGCGACGGGGTTGGATTATGCGGATCAGCGATATTATGCCAGTAACTTCGGAAGGTTCACGTCGGTGGACCGGTACAGGGCGAGCAAGTCAGGCACCAATAACCCTAAGAGCCCGAAAAGCTGGAACCGCTACACCTATGCGCTTAGCGACCCGATTAACCGGTTCGACCCGTCCGGGCGCTATGCATGCGACCCCGACGACCAGGACTGCCCGACGGACGAGTGCGACCCCGGCGATGAGTGCTGGCCCGGGACTCAACCAGCGCAATGCACGGTGGGCGTCGACGGCGACGCGTTTACCGGTCCGGGTGGCACGGGACAACTGCCCCGGGGCTGTTCCGCCGAAGGGGGTGAGTATCATCCTCCTAGAATCCTACCGAGCTGCGAACAGCAACTCAGCAGCGGGATCGACCAGTGGTTGGCGGGAACTCCGCTCGCTGGGCTGGGGCCCGAATTCGTAGGTGCGGCATTTAACGCGGGCCTTAACCCCATTCTCTTAGTCGCGATTGCCTTCGCTGAATCTCAACTCGGCGAGACGGCTCCGAGCGGTACGAACAACGCCTTCGGCCTCATGCACAAGACATCCAACGGTTATGGGCTGAACCACTACGTGACATTTGCCCTCGGCATTCCCGACGCGGCACGCACAGTCGATTCGCAGTTCACTCGCGGCAACGTCACTGTCGCCCAAATTTACTCCGGCCAGCCCGGAGCCTATTGCGTAAACCAACCAGGTTTCCCGTGCTCGAACGGCTATGCTAATGTTGCGAGCGAATTCGTGAATATCAGCGACTCGATAGGCATCGCCCTTGGCATCGACGACCCCAACAATTCGTTCGACCTCCTATGGCCGTGTTACAGTCCCCTGCTGAACCCCACCGGTTTGTGACGGCAATGCCATCGTGGTCGAATATTGCCAGGCACGCCCATATTCTGGTGGTGTTCGCATCGGCGCCACTTTTCGCGGCAGAGCAAAAGACGTTTACCAGCGATGGATACGGTTACAGGCTCCGATACCCAAAGGCATGGAACGTCTCGGAGTCCGGATCCGGGGTTCCGCTATTCTCTAACTACTCCCCGTCCGAAGCCGGGCCCCAAGGTCTTTTTCCCTCGGGCGGTGCGGAGATTTACCTCATACCCTTCGCCGCCGTGAAGGCGACTACTAGCGCGACCACACTGAAGGAGTGGATTCAGTCCAACAGCGGGCGCGACCATTCCAAGGTTGCGGTCCGATCCGTACCAAGGCCTGCGGGAGCGCGGGGTGGCCCTCAGAACGCATTCGAAGTGAAATCAGATTTTGAGCGGGACCCGCAAGACGAAACACTCCAACGCGAGATCAACTACTATTTTGACCTCCACGGCGCGGGCTTTCGCCTGATGCTGCTGTACTGGAAAGGCGATTCGCGTGCGCTATACTTCGAGTCCGTTTTGCGCTCCGTATTTCGTAGCATCACAGCCTTAGGCCCTTGAGGCCGCACTTGCTACCCTGCGGACCAGCGCTTGGCCTCATGGCGGAGGATCATGCTGTCGAGCAATGAGCGGATGACTTTTTTCTCCTCTGGATCGAGCCGGGAGACGGCTTCGAACTGCAGCTTCAACTCGTCGTCGGGGCCGCGCTCTTCGAGCGTGGGCTGAGAGCTGCCGCTCTCGTAACGCCGGAGCTGTACCACGTGAACGCCGATCCGTTCGGCCAGAGCCTGCTGGGTTAGCGTCCGCTGCTTGCGCAGCGCCGCCAGGTGTTGCGGGAAATCGAGCTTCGGAGGTTTCGCCTTCACTCCGCAGACAAAACCGACTTGCTGACTGAGCTCGGGGCCGAAGAGCCCTCGCCGAAACGCAAGACGAGCTATGATCGAATTAATGACGCAGATCCACATGAGCGAAGCGGAGGTGGCGAAGAACTTCGCTGCCGCCCTGGAGAAGGTGCGTCAAGGCATGGAGGTAGTGGTCGAACACGATCACCAAGCGGTTGCGGTGCTTTCGCCCGCGTCTCCTCCCCGCCGCAGAATCTCGGAAGTGCTGGCGCTCACACCGCGGAACTCAGATGCCACGATGGATACCGACTTTGCGCGCGACATCGAGGCCGCGATTGAAAGCCATCGCGAACCTCTGGAACCGCCGGCGTGGGATTGATCCTGGATTCCTCAATCGTGATCGCAGCCGAGCGGCTGGGCCAAACCGCATACCAGATGCTCGAAGCCATCCGCCTGAAGACGGACGATGCGGAAATCGCCATCTCGGTAGTAACCGTGCTGGAATTAGCGCACGGCAGTACGCGCGCCGACACGGCCCAACGTCGAGCCATGCGGCAAAAGTTTCTAAATGACCTGCTGGCCGGCATGCCGGTTCATCCGGTGACCGTCGCGATCGCTTTGCGTGCCGGACAAACCGATGGGCACATGCAGGCCGCCGGAAAGCGCATCGCGCTCGCGGATCTGTTGATCGGATCCACCGCGCTCGAGCTCGGCTACTCAGTGGCGACCGCGAACTTACGGCACTTTGCGATGATTCCGCAACTGACGATTGAGCAGCTCTGAAAATAAGGAGCGCTCCTCGCTCCCGCTCGATCGCGGTCATCCTTCGCTCACTCCCGTTCGCTCAGCCGGTCACAGCGGCGCCTTATGCCCCTGGGAACGCCGAGTATTGGACTACTTACAGCTACGACGGGCGGGGACGAACCGTTTACTCTGAGTTGTCCGATGGCAGCATCACGCATTACTCGTATGCTGGTAACACGGTCACTGTCACAGACCCGGCTGGTAAAACCAAAACCTTCACGATCGACGCGTTGGGCAATCTCACGCAGGTGCAGGAGCCCGATCCGGCGCTGGGCACGGTTTCGACCAATTACACGTATGACATCCTGAATCACTTGACTCAGGTGAGCATGCCGCGCGGGCCCAACAACACGCAGACGCGGACGTTCAACTACACCACCAACAATGTTGTGGGGACCAATCTACTGAGCGCGACGAATCCTGAGAACGGAACGGTCACTTACACTTACAACTCCGACAGCACGCTGCACACCAAGACCGATGCGAAGAATCAGGTATTCACTTACACCTACGACAGTTACAAGCGGCTGACGCAGATTTCGGTGGGGTCGACGGTGCTGCGGACGTTCATGTACGACACCAACACGCTGGACAGCAACTTCTCGGGCTCATACACGCAGGGCCGGTTGGTGGCGGTGCAGAATGCGGCGTTCACTCCTAACGGGTATGGTGGCGGCAACATCTCGATTCCAAGCACGATGCAGTTGGTCGAGATGTACGCCTACACGCAGGCGGGTCTGACTTCGGGCAAGCGGTTGCAGGTGCAGGAGACCCTGTACTACACGGTCAACGGCGTCGGGCAATATACCCCGCGGATGCTGAACATGGACACAGCCTACACGTACGATACTGGAGGGGAAGGAAAGGTTCTATCGGTGAACTATCCGACCACCTACTCGTGGAACGGCTCGCAATTGGTGCCGAGCTCCGGCCCGGCGTACACGTATGCGTTCGACGCGATGTACCGGCCCACGGGCCTGACGGATCAGAACAACAACACGGTGGTGAACAACGTCAGCTACAACGCAGCCAACCAGTTGTCGACGTTCAACACCGAGACGCGGACCTATAACAATCTGAATCAGATGACGCAGTTGACGATAACAGGATCGCAACCGCTCAATATCAGCTACAATTTCACGGCCGGAGCGAATAACGGGAAGATCACTTCGCAGACGGACAATCTCAGCGGAGAGACGGTGACCTATCAGTACGACTCGCTGAACCGTCTGCTGTCGGCATCAAGCTCGCAATCGTGGAGTGAGACGTATGGATTCGACGCGTTCGGGAATCTGCTATCGAAGGCCCAGACGGGCGGAGCTCCGACGTTGTCGCAGTCGGTGTACACCACGAACAATCAGATCATGGGGCAGACTTACGACAACAACGGGAATCAGTTGTCGAGCCCGCTAGGATCGGTGACCTACGATGCGGAGAATCGTTTGGCGAGCGCGCCAGGCGTGCAGTACGCGTACGATTCCAGGAACAAGCGGATCTGGAGAGGCACGCTGTCGGGCGGGACTCTGGCGCAGCAGGTGTACTTCTACGGAGTGGACGGGCAGAAGCTGGGGACCTACACGTTCACGCTGGGGCAGTACGGCGAGACAAATGTGCCGGAGATGACGAACAGCGTGGTGCTGCTGGCGACGTTCTTCGGGAGCAAGCGGATCGGCACATTCGACCGGCTGGGGTCGGCGAAATACAACCAGAACAATGCGGCGCAGTCATTCTACCCGTACGGAGAAGATCGGGGGACGGTAGAGCCGAACGATTCGCTGAAGTTCGCGACGTACACGCGGGATGCGGCGACGGGTTTGGATTATGCGGATCAGCGATATTATGCCAGCAATTTTGGGCGGTTCATGTCGCCGGACCGGTACAAGGCGAGCGGAAGAGCGAAAGATCCAGGAAGCTGGAATCGCTACGCGTACACACGGGGCGACCCCGCGAACAGGTTTGATCCATCAGGTCGTTGGGACTGTGATCCCGAGGACGACGACTGCGATCCATGCCCTCCCTCCGCGGACGTGGGGGACCCCGGCGATCCGGGAGATCCCGGCTGTGGGGGCGGAGGTGGTGGCGGCGGTGGCGATTCGTACCCTCCGCCAACATGCGAGTTCACCGGGCCGGTCTTCGGGCCAGGCTACTGGCGGAACGTCAAACAGAACGGCACCACAGTTCCAACATGGACAGTTCCTATCAACCTAACCTACACTGCGGGCGGGGGCAACGGGACCTACGTTTGGAGCGAGACGCAGAATTACGTCGAGATCGATATATACGCCGTCCAGGGTCTGCCACAGGAGACTGACGTTATCACTGGCCAAGACCAGCCCCTCGCTAACTATGGCCAGGGGAACACCGCCATCTACTCCGACGGTCCAGGGCTCGGCGTAGGAACCAGCGCTAACTTCGTGGCATATTCAATCAAGTTCTTCTTCACCCAGGTGAGCGTCGCCAGTGCTGGCCAAACGACGCCTTGCCCGACAGTTGACTGGGAGCAGTTCGTAACGGTCAGTCAAAAGAACGGAAAGTTATACGGCTACGGACAGGACTCGATCCTCGCGGTCATTCCACCTCCAGGCCCGTTACCCCCTCCACCTCCACTGTCCCAATGAGGTCAACAGGCTATGTCTCCTTTGCACCGGGAACTCTGCCAGCGGACCAGCCGCGTCGCATTGCTCGCCGTTCTAACCCTCCTGCCGCTAGGAAACGCCGGCCCGCAGACGGGAGGCGAGTCGCCTTCGGCGCTCATTCGATCATTATCGGTTGAGCGGAGGAAGCGACAACCGATCAAGGTCTCCTTCCATTGCGGACAGATCACCGGGCCTCGGTGGGAGCGGCGAACCGGTAGGGAGTTGGTTCGACTGGGCAGAACGGCGGTTCCAGACCTTGATCGAGCCTTCGATTCCTTAGAAAGGGAGGGCCGGGAATCCAGCCTGCTTCAGAATTCGGGCTGGCTATTCTGCGCCTACGCCCGCATTCTTGGGCCGAAGGCAGCCCTGCGGCTTCGGAGGATGATGATGGACCCGAAGCTCTCCGATGCGCGCTGCGACCTTGACGACGCCCTGGCGCTCTCGCTTGGCCTTACGTCCTACGTTTCCGGCACGTCCCACCAAGTGTTTTTTGCCTGCCTGCCCCCGCAACCAAGATATGCCTTAAACGAACTAATTGTATCGCTGCAGCACGGCGATCTGGCCAAGCTTCAAGAGAGTCTCGGACCCGAAGCGCATAAGGCGCTGGATCAGGCGCTTCAAGCGAGATCCTGGCAAAAGCTGCGCCAAGAGGCCTGGCGCCTGCGACCTGGCATCGACTCTGCGGTGGGCTATCGACTCGAGATACAGGGTCCGTGGTCGGAGCCGGAGGAAACGCTTGAGCAGCCGAGGGAAGAGTACCGAGGCTCGCTACTAACGACGGACAAGTTCTCGCTCGAAACACAGTTTACGGATAGAGCGGGAAACGCCTGCGCGCGATACAAGGTAGATTTTCTGAAAGTGAGTGCCCTTCCCGGACAAAACATTTACCGGATTGACAACGCCGACATCGAGGATCTTCTTCGCTCGATCGCCGCTTGCGCTGCGGAGTAGGGGTGCACAGATTAGAGAGGCAACGCGGTCCAGCGGACCCAACTAACGGCACCATCGCAACGGTAACCTACCAATACGATTCACTGAACCGCCTGCTGTCGGCAACTGATCTTGTACCGCCTTTGTGAGGGACTCGGGGTTTCGCAGGCAGTTCGCAATGTTGTTAGCGAATACTTTGGCGACCAAGAGCGACGCCAACGGCAATCAGTTCACTTATCAATACGATTCCTACAAGCGCTTGACGAAGATCTTTGTGGGTGGAAACTTGCTGCGCACGTTCATGTACGACACCAACACCCTGGACA
Source organism: Bryobacterales bacterium (assembly GCA_003166875.1). Taxonomy (GTDB): domain Bacteria; phylum Acidobacteriota; class Terriglobia; order Bryobacterales; family Bryobacteraceae; genus Palsa-89. Next base: position 12,592 of record PMUN01000439.1, read on the forward strand.
GCAACTTCTCGGGACAGTACACGGCGGGGCGCCTGGTGGCCGTGCAGAATGCGGCGTTCACTCCACAGGGCTTTCCAGGCAACATCTCGATTCCAAGCACGATGCAGTTGGTCGAGATGTACGCCTACACGCAGGCGGGTCTGACTTCGGGCAAGCGGCTGCAGGTGCAGGAGACCCTGTACTACACGGTCAACGGCGTCGGGCAATATACTCCGCGGACGCTGAACATGGACACAGCCTACACGTACGATACTGGAGGGGAAGGCAAGGTTTTGTCGGTGACCTATCCGAGCACCTATTCGTGGAACGGAACACAGTTGGTGCCGGCCAGCGGCCCGGCGTACACGTATGCGTTCGACGCGATGATGCGGCCGACGGGGCTGCAAGATCAGAACAACAACACGGTGGTGAACAATGTCAGTTACAACGCGGCCAATCAGTTACTGACGTTCAACACCGAGACGCGGACCTATAACAATCTGAATCAGATGACGCAGTTGACGATAACAGGAACGCAGCCGCTCAACATCAGCTACAATTTCACGGCCGGAGCGAATAACGGGAAGATTACTTCGCAGACGGACAATATCAGCGCAGAGACGGTGACGTATCAGTACGACTCGCTGAACCGGCTGCTCTCGGCGTCGAGCTCGCAATCGTGGAGCGAGACATATGGATTCGACGCATTCGGGAATCTGTTGTCGAAGACTCCGACCGGCGGAGCGCCGACGCTGTCGCAGTCCGTGAATGTGGCCAATAATCAGATTGTGGGGCAGACTTACGATAGCAACGGGAACCAGATATCGAGCCCGCTAGGAAGCTTGACCTACGACGCGGAGAACCGGGTGGCCACTGCGCCGGGCGGCGTGCAGTACGCCTACGATTCCAGGAACAAGCGGATCTGGAGAGGCACGCTATCGGGCGGGGTTCTGTCGCAGCAGGTGTACTTCTACGGAATGGACGGGCAGAAGCTGGGGACGTACACGTTCACGCTGGGGCAGTACGGCGAGACAAATTTGCCGGAGATGACGAACAGCACGGTGCTGCTGGCGACGTTCTTCGGGCGCAAGCGGGTGGGGACGTATGACCGGCTGGGGTCGGCGAAGTACAACCAGAACAATGCGGCGCAGTCGTTCTATCCATACGGAGAAGATCGGGGGACGGTGGAGCCGAACGACTCGTTGAAATTCGCGACGTACACGCGGGATGCGGCGACGGGCTTGGATTATGCGGATCAGCGATATTATGCCAGTAATTTCGGCCGGTTCATGACGGCGGATCCGTACCGAGCAAGCGCCGGCCCGAGGGACCCACGAAGCTGGAACAGATACGCGTATACACGTGGGGACCCAATTAACCGTATGGATCGGAGGGGCCTTGAGGACAAAGATCCCTCCAAGGATTCAGATGACGGCGACTGCGACCCTGACAACGACGATTGCACACCAACGTTTACCGTCACCGGCACTGGTGTATCGGATTCTCCCGCCGGGCCCGACGAAAGTTGCGACGACAATCCCTATCAGGCGCAATGCAGTGGCGACAATCAGATAACGTTCGGTAGCGGCAATCAGACAAATCCCGGCCCCGTGGACGCTAATAGCATGGCGAAAGAGTTGAAGAAGGCGCTCGCCAAAGCGGAACAGGCCCTTAGTAACCCGGATTGCGCGGGTTTGTTTGGGCTTACGGGCCAGCAGGGAAACCAGTCGCCAGGTGCCCTCGCGGTTCTGGCGATGATCAGCGGATCATTCGTGTTTGGACCAATCGCTAACACGGGCAACTTCATCACAAGTGCCACGACGGCCGGGATTGGCAGCAAGACGATACCGATACCGGGCAACGCAACGATGGTGGTCAATGCTAGCGTTCTAATTACGCTGAACAATACCACGAACGGCGCATCCTTTGTATCGGGGTCGGCGAACGACTGGGCGGCGACGATCCTGCACGAGCTAGGTCATGCATACTGGGATCTTTTCGGGCAGGGAACCTCGAAAATCCTGCCCGACGGAACCAACTCGCAACAGAGCCTAAAGAACCAAGCTCTGATAAAGAAGGATTGCAAATTGTGAACCTGATCGTTGTCATTGGATGCGTTGTGAGCGTTGTGGTCTCATGCGCACAGGCAGAAGAGAAGCAGGCGAGGCCTCTGTCCGTCTGTGAGGTAATTGCGCACCGAGCTGAATACAATGGGCTGCTGGTCACGGTTCGCGGTGAGCTTAGAGGAGGGCCACATGGCGGCTGGCTGGCTCCAGATTCGGATTGCGCGTACAAGCTGATCACGAGAGGAGTCGAATGGCCCAACGTGATCTTCATGACCTACCCGCTCAATCAGTCCAAGGACGCCGACTACCACGCCGACTTCAAGGTGGACTGGCCAGCAATCGAACGGGCCGAGGCCCAGGTCACGCGCGCCAGGTTTAACGCCGACGTGGATCGCCTGATCGAGACCTATGTGGGGAGGTTCGTAACTTATCCGGATCTTGAGAACCGCGTTAGCCCCAGCGTCCCCGGCGCGCGCAGGCTCGGATTCGGGCCGGTGGGGTTGGACGCTCCAGCTCAGTTGGTGGTTAAGACCGTCGGGGACGTCGTGGTGACCCACCGGACGCCTCAGTGAAAGCGTTTGCGAGCATCTCGCTGAAGGACAAGGACGAGAGAGGGGATCCAATAGATCCGCTGGATTGCGCCTGATCCTATAAGGGGAAGCAAATCTTCTACCAGCTTCAGGACTACTAGCCCAATGCGATCGCTACGAGGCGGCCCACCCGGATATTCGCAGCTTACCAACCCTTTGAGACGTACAACTCACCCGGTCCCGGACCAGCGCTTGGCCTCATGGCGAAGGATCATGCTGTCGAGCAAGGAGCGGATGACTTTTTTCTCTTCCGGGTCGAGCCGGGAGACGGCTTCGAACTGCAGCTCCAGCTCGTCGTCGGGACCGCGCTCGTCCTTGGCGAAGAGCAACAGATCTGCACTGACGCCCAGAGCCACGGCCATCCTGCGGATCACTTCGAGCGTCGGCTGCGAGCTGCCGCTCTCGTAGCGCCGGAGCTGCACCACGTGCACGCCGATCCGCTCGGCCAGAGCTTGCTGGGTTAGCGTCCGCTGCTTGCGCAGCGCGGCCAAGTGTTGCGGGAAAATCGAGCTTTGGGGTTTCGCCTTCACTCCGCAGACAAAACCGACTTGCTGACTGAGCTCGGGGCCGAAGAGCCCTCGCCGAAGCTAGAAGACGAGCTATGATCGAATCAATGGCGCAAATCCATAGGAGCGAAACGGATCGCCAGGAGTTGCACGCTCTGGTGGATCACATCCCGGCTGGCGATCTGCCGGCAGCGCGCAAGATCCTTAGGGCGTTAGCAGATCCGGTGTGGCAGTCGATCCTCACCGCCCCGCTCGATGACGAGCCGGAAACCGAGGAAGAACGGGCCGAGGTAGAAGCAGCCCGTGGAGAGACCGGAGCGGGCGCAACGCACGAAGAAGTTTTGCGCGAGTTTGGTGCGTGAGCACATTTGTCTGGACCGAGCGCGCCAAGGAGCAACTTCGCGCGATTGATCGCGAGCAGGCGCTTGAGATCTTGCATGCGCTCACCGATTAAGCCGCGAGCGGCAAAGGCCAAATCAAGAAACTGAAAGGCAGCGGCGACCTGCGTTTGCGAGTCGGCGATTACCGGGTACGGTTCGAGGTAGTCGAAGAAGACACGTATCGGATACTGCGGGTCCGCCATCGCAAAGAAGCTTACCGGAGTTAAACAAGGTGCGCACCCGTCCGCTGCGTCGCAGTGCTCCTTCGCCGGCCGCCTGTGATTTCGCTATTCTGAATCGGCCCATTTCGCGTGCTTAAGTTGGCCCACCTAAGCAGGTCGCCGGGCGCAGCCTGCGGCATAAACGCCCGGCCTATCGCCTTACCCGCCTCATCCAATCCCCCCACGCCAGGCCTAGCCGCGTCGTCAGAATGGAAACCACCGAGGCCCAGGCTAGCTGGCTCCAGAATCCGATACCGCTCACAGACGGCTCAAAGCGGTTCTGGAAAAGATCCGTGTCCGGCGAGGTCAGGTAATCGAAATAGATCGATCCGAAAATCCAATTTCGTGCGCCGGGGGACATCAGGAAATCGGCGAAGGGCCATTCGACGGCGATGAATACGGCCAGAAACGCGGTTCCTGCGATCACCGATTGTACCCAGCGCGTTTGGTTCGCGAGCTTTTGCCATAGCAAATCCAGAACCAGCGCGGGAGCGATCAGCAGCAGCGGGAAGTCGGGTGGAATGAACTGCGTTACCGGATGGTAGACCGGTCCGAGCTTGGGCTGCGCCGGGAAGAGCGGCAGAATCCAAACCATTCCCAACAGGAACACGGTGTAGATTCCCGTAATGATGGTCGCTGCCCAGCGATTGCCGGAAGCTCGCGAAACGCCCGCCAGCACTACCGGGATGGTCAGCGCGATGATCACATAAAACTTTGCGCCGTGCATTACCGTGCGATACGTGTACTCCATGGTGAGAATGGTGAGCAGGACGATGATCATCGCGCCGACGTAGAGGAACAGCCAATCGAGCCTGCGCTTGAGCCGGCCGACTGCGCGATTCATGTAGCCGAGAATCAGGAGCAGCGTTCCGGTTTCGATGGCCAGAATACCCAAGATCAGCACCACGTGCGGTGGACTGACGATCTTGACATCCAGACCGTAGGCGTTGTGCCACCAATCGTCGAAAGGCGCGGAGGTGAGCATCGCAAGGCCGCCCCAGGCGCTCAGGAATGCACCGAGCGGTCCGCGAAAGCCCCACATCTTTACCGATGCGTCCTTCAGATCGTTGTGTCCGAATGTAGTCGCCAGGATCAGGTATGCGCAAGAGAGGCCGGCCAGCACGCCGCACATGTAGATGGCGATGTGCGCGGGGGTCCAGAAATTGTCGCGGCCGATGGAGCGATGCCACGAGATGTCCCAATGCGCGCCGACCATCGCGGAGGTGACGGCCAGAACGGAGCACCAGATGTACCAGGGGACGGTGGTGGAGCGCGATCGGGTCCGGGCTGGCGCGGCGAGAGTGGAACTCATCTCAGTTCTATGGTAGCTAAGGTCCAAAACGCAAGCCGGAGGCTTGCGCTACGCAGAGCGTGCGCTACGCTAATAACATGCTGGTGGCGTTTCTACTGATGGCCGCGGCGCCGGATTGGGTTCCCGCGCGCTGGCAATCGAGCGATCCGAAGAGCTTGGAGTTGATCGCGCAAACTCCGATCAATTGCCTGCTGGTGGAGCGAGGGAACTGGGCTGCGGCGTTCAATAAGCGCGCGGCCGATCGCGGCATCGCGACTTTGGGCGTGGTGCGGCCTGGATCGGACGCTGTGGAACAGGCGCGGCAGGCTGTGAGTATGGGAATGACCGGCGTGGTGCTGGAGGGCGATTTCGATCCGAAGGTGCGAATTGCGTTGGGCGATTCTAAGATTGTCGCGGTCGAGCTGCCCTCGCGTTCCAGGATGCGGCTCGGCGATCAGGCGGCATCGGTGATCGGAACTTACCAGGGTGTGTGGCCGGGTGTGGAGATTGAGGCCGGCGGCGCAGCTAAATCGGCACCGAGCGGAGCGCCCTGGATCGACACCAACACTGGGTTCCTGCGCTTTGTGCGCGCCTACACCACGAAGCCGGTTTGGATCGCGAACACGCCGCCCGAAAAGATGGTGATTCCGGTGCAGCGATATTTGCAGGCGATCGCCGATGCCGAGATCACGGGAGCGCACTGGGTGCTGGCTTTGGATGATGATTTCAACCGGCGGTTACTGGAAGGTGATGCAAAAGCGCTGGCCGATTGGAAGCGCATGAGCGCGGAGTTGAAATTTTATCAGTTGCACAAAGATTGGCGAGCGTTGCGTCCGCATTCCAACCTTGCGCTGGTTGAGGATGTAGGAAGCGGCGCGCTGTTATCGGGCGGCGTACTGGACATGATCGCCGTGAAGCACACGCCGGTCCGGCCGGTACCCAATCCGATGCTGAGCGATCAAACGATGAAGGACGCGAAACTGGCCGTGGATGTGGATCCTTCATCTTTAGATCCGGGGCAGAAAGAAGTGCTCAAGAATTTTACGCGCGGAGGAGGCACGCTGCTGAGCGGTCCGCCGGGTTGGAAATTCCCGATGCCGAAGGATGGCGATATCACGCTCGGCAAGGACGATTTCGCTAAGCTCGACGAGATCTGGAAAGAAGTGAACGGCATGACCGACCATAAAAACATGGGCGCGCGGTTGTTCAACGTTTCCAGCATGCTTTCGAATCTGCTGGAATCACCCGATGGCAAACAACTAATCCTGCACCTCGTCAACTACACCGATTTTCCAATTGAATCGATCACCGCCCATGTTCTCGGAACATTCAAACACGCGCGTCTGCTAGCCCCAGACGGTAGTTCGAAAGAACTACCCGTATACGCAGTTGAGGAAGGCACAGGCGTAGACATCGACAAAGTAAACGTCGTCGCGACGGTAGTTCTCGACTAACCAGAAACCAGAAACGGGATTTTCAATACTTCGGAACGCTCGGGTCCACCTTATCGCTCCAGGCCAGTATGCCGCCCTTCATATTGCGCACTTTGCGGAAGCCGGCCTGCTTCAAAAAATCTACGGCTTTCGCGCTGCGCATGCCGCTTTTGCAGTGGGCGACGATTTCGTCGGCTGAATCCAGCTCGTTTACGCGCTTTGGCAAGTCGCCGAGCGGGATGAGCTTCGCGTAGGGGATGCGGCAGATCTGATATTCGTGCGGCTCGCGCACATCGATCAGAACGAACGGATCGCCGCGATCGATTTTCGCTTTCACTTCCACCGGATCGATATCGCCTGCCACAGCCACCGGCTCGTGCGACTGATTGGGAATGCCGCAGAACTCCTGATAATCGATCAGCTCGCGAATAGTGGGATGATCGCCGCACACCGGGCATTCCGGATTGCGGCGCAACTTCAATTCGCGGAAGCGCATGGCCAGCGCATCGTAGAGGAGCAGCCGTCCAACCAACGGCTCGCCGATTCCGAGAATTAGCTTGACGGTCTCTGTTGCCTGGATCAATCCGATGGTGCCGGGCAGAATTCCGAGGACTCCGCCCTCGGCGCAGCTTGGAACCAGACCAGGGGGTGGCGGCTCCGGGTACAAGCAGCGGTAGCATGGACCGCCTTCATAGGCGAACACCGTAGCCTGGCCTTCGAAGCGGAAGATAGATCCATAGACGTTCGGCTTGCCGAGCAGCACACAGGCATCGTTGACTAAATAGCGCGTCGGAAAATTGTCGGTGCCGTCGACAACGATGTCGTAATCCTTCAGGATTTGCAGCGCGTTTTCGCTCGATAGCGCGACCTCATGCCGATCGATTTCAACATAAGGGTTGATGTCGAGCATGGTGTCGGCCGCGGAGTCCAGTTTCTTGCGGCCAACGTCTTTGGTGCCGTGGATCACCTGGCGTTGCAAGTTCGTAAAATCCACCACGTCGAAATCCACCAGGCCGATTCTTCCGACGCCCGCGGCCGCAAGATACATGCCGAGCGGAGCGCCCAGGCCGCCGGTTCCGATCAAGGCCACTTTCGCACTCTTCAGCTTCAACTGGCCGTCCATGCCGACTTCGGGCATGATGAGATGGCGGCTGTAGCGCAGGATCTCTTCTTTTGAGAGCGTCACGGGTGGCGCGGCAATTCCCGCCGAGCCGCCGGCGATGCTCGGAACAATGGAAACGGTATCGCTGTCCTTGAGCGCTGTCTTTTCTTTATCCAGATAGCGGATATCGTCGTCGTTGACGTAGACGTTCACGAAGCTACGCAGCTTGCCTTCATCGGTGTAGAGGTGGCGGCGCAGTTCCGCATATTGGCTGGTCAGCGAATGCAGTACATCGCCGACCGTGGCGCCTGCCAGTTCCACGGAATCCTGCTTGCCCGCGTATTGGCGGAGCGGAGTGGGAATCAGAATCTTAGCCATAGATCAATTCTTCCTTGGGAGCTTCCTTCTGGTCAAAGTCAGGCCGGTAGCTCGCGGCATGATCGAAGCGCCCGTTCTTTATCGATAGTACGACGTAGGAGAACCAGGAGCACGAGTTCTCGAGATCGCGTTTGGAGAAATAGGCATCGCAATTGGGGTGCGAGTGAAAGACGCCCAAAACTTCGAGGCCTTCTTTTCGAGCTTCCACGTCCACGCGGTGCAGGTCGAGCGGGTCCATCACAAAGAAATCCTCTTGCGGCCCGGTGTAGACGTTCGCGAGTGGAACCGCCTGGCGCACCACGCCGTCTGAGCCCAGCATCACGCCGCAGCATTCTTTAGGGAACGTTTTTTCGGCATGCGAAACCATGGTATCCCATGCCGGTTGCTCAACTCGGATCATTCCAGAACGGCTCGCTCAGATACTTGTAGGCCCCGTCGCACAGGATAGTGACGATGACGCCGCGCTCGCCGGCTTCCACCAGTTTTTCGCCCAGTGCGCGAGCGGCCACCAGATTCGCACCCGAAGAAATTCCCACCAGCAGCGCTTCTTCACGAGCAATGCGGCGGCACATGGCGTAAGCATCTTCGGTTTCGATCCAGACGTTGTCGTCGGCAACAGTCGGGTCGTAAATGCCGGGGACGATTGCGCTCGGCATGTGCTTCAATCCTTCCAGTCCGTGGAAACCGGAGGAGGGCTGCGCCGAGATGCATTTCACATACGGCAGTTCTTCGTGAAACCGGCGCGAGCAGCCCATGAATGTTCCGCTGGTCCCCATGCAGGCGACGAAGTGGGTGATTCGGCCGTCGGTTTGCGCCAGAATCTCGAGCGCGGTTCCATTGTAGTGGGCTTTCCAGTTGGCGGGGTTGTTGTATTGATCGGGATAAAAATAGCGGTCGGGGTCAGCGTTGTAGATCTCGCGGACGGCGCGAATGGCGCCGTCCGAGCCCTCGCCCGGATCGGTGAGGACCATTTCCGCGCCATAAGCCTTCAATACATGCTTGCGTTCCATGGACGCATTTTTCGGCAGGCACAGCTTCACCTTGTATCCTTTATATGCGCCGATCATGGCGTAGGCGATGCCGGTGTTGCCGCTGGTGGAATCCAGAATGATTTTGTCGCGCGTCAGCTTGCCGGTCCGCTCGCCATCCAGGATCATATTGAGCGCGGCGCGGTCCTTTACAGAGCCGCCGGGGTTAAAAAACTCGGCCTTTCCGTAGATTTCGATACCCGGCAGATCGCGCGTGATTCGGTCCATGCGGATGAGCGGCGTATTGCCTATCATGCTCAGAAGATTGGTCCAGGTTAGCCGGGAGACCGGGGGCGCGCTGGTGGTGGCGACGGACATATCAGCCTATTTTATGGTATCACCTATTTGTCGGTAGACAATGGGGAGTTGGCTCAACTAGTGGTTGGATGCGCGTAGGTTGGGATTCGACTCAGACGGGAGCCAGGGGGCAGGCGGCAGGAGGCGGGCGGCAGGAAAGAAGGACCTGGATTCTGCTTTCAAGAGAAAATTGATCCCTGTTCGCCACTAGTTGGGAAGATCCATTTCAGGATCACCCTAAAATGTCAAAACAACTTCGCGCATTTTTCCCGTTTGCATTGGTCCTGTCGGGTGGGCTGGCCTTTGCGCAGTCCACCACTCCAGCCTTGCCAAATATGGGGCAGGACCTTACGCCGCTAGGCACGTTCGTGCCGTTGAACCCCGATCTCACCGATCATCCTGAATGGACGTCCACCCACGCGGTTTCGAGCGTAGTCAGTCCGCTTGGCGACACTTTGCTGGTTCTGACGAGCGGGTTCAATCGCGTCTACAATAACCCACTCACCAGGCTTCCGCTGCTGGCGGCATGGTCTTTCGCGGATTCGCCCGAGCATGTTTTCGTCTACGACCTTACCAGCACCACGCCGTCCCTAAAGCAAGTAATCCCGATCACGAATACGGTCCACTCGGGCGCCAACGTTGTAGTGTTGCCGGGAAGTACCTACAGCGGGATTGTCTTCGATCCAACCGGCTTGGCTTTTTACGTGCCCGGCGGACCCGATGACGTGGTCCACATCTTTGCTTTGAGCGCCAGCGCTGGAACTTGGGTGGAGGCTCCAAATTCGGCGCTTAACCTCGGCCACGGCCCACTAGGGGGACTTGGTCTTAACGCAACTAGCGGTGGATTAGAACCTATAAACGAACAAGTGGCTGTGACGCCTTGCGCCGCCGGCGTGGCAATTTCGTCTGACGGCAGGACGCTGGTGGTGGCGAATTTCGCCAACGACTCGATCACTATCTTCAACAAAGGCTACGGCGCAGGCTTCACCAGCTGGTCCGCGGTGAAGGAGCTCGATCTTCGCCCCGGCAAAAGCAATCCCGCGCAGGTGGGTGTGCCGGGAGGCGAGTATCCGTATTGGGTGGTTATCAAAGGCACCGGAGCGAGCGCGACCGGGTACGTATCCAGCATTCGCGACCGCGAAATCGATGTGGTGAGTCTGGGCCGTGTGCCGGCGGTGACAGCGCGCATCCCGGTGAAAGGCCAGCCCAACAAGATGACGTTGAACAGGGCGCAGACGTTCCTGTATGTCGCCGAAGACCAGTCGGATATCGTTGACGTAATCGACACCACGAAAAACGCCGTGGTTGAAAGCATTCCGGTAATCGCGTCAATGCTGCCTTCCGCGCTGGCGTCGAATCATTATAAAGGCGCGAACCCCAACAGCGTGATTCTTTCGCCGGATGAGACGCAACTCTACGTGACGAATGGCAATCTGAATTGCGTCGCGGTGATCGCGCTAGGTGGAACAAATACCAACGACCATGTGGTCGGTCTTATTCCCACCGGTTGGTATCCGAACTCGGTGAGCTTCAACTGGTACCCGAACCCTACCCAGCCCTACACTAGCACTGACTCGGTGAACATGTATGTCATCAATGGGAAAGGGCCGACGGGCGCGAATCCACTCTGGTGCTACGGCGGTTACGGACCGGGGCCGCCGGCGAAAAACTGCATGACAGCGAATGAGTATAATCCCCAGTTGACCAAAGCCGGCTTGCAAAGTTTCCCGCTCCCCGCGACGGCGCAACTCGCGACTTTGACAACTCAGGTGACCACCAACGATCGGCTCACCTTCACCGAGAGCACGAGCGACGCCGCAGTGATGGCGGCCGTGCGGCAGGGCGTCCAGCACGTGATCTTCATCCTCAAGGAAAACCGAACTTTCGACCAGATTCTAGGCGACCTGAAAAACGGCAGCGATGGCGACTCTTCATTGACTGAATTTGGCGAGACGATCACGCCCAACGAGCATAACCTGGCGCGAGACTTCGTCACGTTAGACCGCTACCTGTGCACCGCAGAAGTCAGCGTGGACGGGTGGCTGTGGTCGACTTCGGCGCAAGCTCCCGACATGATTCAAAAGGAATGGCCGGTGGTTTACGGGTACCGCGGCCTCAGCGTAGAGTCGGAAGGCTTGAATCGCAGCGTAAACGTCGGCATTCCGACTGTCGCCGGGCGCCAGAGAGCCAATCCTCTGACCCCGGCCGATCCGGATCTGTTACCGGGCCAGACCAATGTGGCTGCGCCAGATGGGCCGAACAATCAGATAAATGCCGGCTATTTGTGGGACAACGCCCTGCGGGCGGGCCTCACGGTTCGCAACTATGGTTTCTTCCTGGATGGGACGCGCTATGGCACCGCCACCAATCTCATTCCGCTGGCGCGCAATGCGTACGCAACCGGGACAGTGGTAGCTTATCCAACCAATGTTGCCCTGACCCCATATACCGATCCGTACTTCCGCGGATTCGACAACGCGCTTCCGGATTTCTATCGTTACGCGGAATGGGAGCGAGAGTTCAACTCTAATTACTCCAGCGGCGGCCTGCCGGCGCTGAGCCTGGTTCGCTTCATGCACGATCACACCGGCAACTGGGTTGCCGGAGCTGGAGGCTCTCCGCCGGCCGCGATTGACGGCGTGAATACTCCGGAACTGATGGTAGCCGATAACGACTACGCGGTCGGCATGCTGGTTCANNGCGGGCGCATTCGTGAAGCAAGGCGTGGTGATCTCGACGCCTTACAACACCATCAACTTCGTGCGCACGATGGAAGAGGTTCTGGGCCTTCCGCCCATGAACCTGAACGACGCGCTGGCGGCGCCCATGGCCGACATCTTCAACATGAAGCCGAGCCCCTGGGGTTTTACGGCCGCTCCCTCGGCGTATCTCTACAACACGCAATTGCTGCTGCCTCCCAAACCCACAGGCATGAAGGTGCCCAAGCCGACTCACAACGCGAAATACTGGGCGCGGGTCACCAAAGGCATGGACTTCGCGGACGCGGATCTGGTGGATCCCGCGGAGTTCAACCGCATTCTCTGGAAGGGGCTGATGGGCAACAAGCCTTACCCCGCAAACCTGTCAGGACCGGACGAGCGAAAGGACCGGAAATAGCTTCCCGGCCACCGGCAAGCTGTACGCTAGAGCTAATGCGTTTATTTGCCAACTTCCTCTTCGCGGCGTTGGCCGTGCAACTATTGTTGACCGCACAGAATGTGGTTTTAACCGGCGCTCTTAGCGGGCGAGCCACGGACGAAAGTGGCGCGGTACTCGCGGGAGCGTCGGTTATCGTGCGGAACCTCGCGACCGGCGTGAAGCAATCCGCCGAAACAAACTTCACAGGACTTTACCGTTTTCCCGCCCTCACGCCAGGCTCCTATTCCATCAGCGCAAGTATCAAAGGTTTTCGCGATGTTCAGGGCCTGGTTCAAGTGCAGGTCGGAAACACTACCTTGCAGGACATCACACTGCTTGTGGGAGCCGGCAACGACACCGTTAAGGTTAGCGCGACGGCGCCGCTGCTACGGCCAGCCGAATCGTCCCTCAGCACCGTGATGGACCGGTCGCTCATCGAGGCGCTGCCGCTCAACGGGCGCCGTTACACCGACTTTACGCTGCTAACACCGAATACCAACCCTGACGGCGACACCGGCCTGGTGAGCATCGCCGGACAACAAGGCGGAGAGGACTCGGGATACGCCAATGGAAACGGCTCCAATGTCTTCACCGTGGACGGCACCAATGCGACCAGCAACTACTTCGCCGACATTCTGGGCCGTTATCGCATCCCATACCTGTATGGCGAGAACGCAATCCAGGAGTTTCAAGTCGCCGTCAGCCCGTACTCGGCGATCTATGGCGGCGGATCGAGTTTTATTAACGCAGTGACCCAGTCGGGGAGCGCCGTGGTCCATGGCAGTGCATTTTATTACAACCGGAACTCCGCGACGGCAGCCAATGACGCTCTCTCCAAAGCTAGCGGCTTCCCGAAGCCACAAGACGCTTTGCAACAATTCGGCGCAGGGCTGGGCGGTCCCCTCTGGCGGAATCGTTTATGGTTCTTCGTCGATTATGAGCAGCAGATGGAGAACGATCCGATTTCCGTCATCAACCCGGCATTCACTGCAGTACAGGCGAACTTGAGTTCTTATTTTGGGATTCCGTCCGGCACGAAACTACCTGCGCCCAACGCGCCCTACCCAATACCTGGCTACGACAGCGCGCCGGACGCGACTAATCCGGTGTACCTCCAGCAAGTGTCGAATACTTTGAACGCGCTGACCTCCAATCTTGGAATCCAGCCAAGAAAGAAAAACGATCTGGTGGTTACCTCCCGGCTGGACTACCAGGCCAGTTCCAGGGATAGCCTGTTCTTGAGCTTCAATGTGAACCGGTTCAACTCGCCCGGAGGCGTTATCACCGTCAGCCCGGTAGCTGTCTATGGGAGGCAAACGCTGGCTAACGACTATGTGCACGACTTCCAAGCCAGCCTGGGATGGACGCACACGTTCTCCTCAAAACTGCTGAACGAATTCCACGCGGGCGCCTCCGACGACAACCAGATCGCGACACCCACCGGCCGCGCTCCCAACATCCCCACGCTGATACTGGATAGCCCGGCCTCTTTCACTCTAGGCAATGCCCCATTTTCTGTGGGACGGGTCTTTGAGAGGCAGTATTCCGTGTCTGACCGAGTCGACTACGTGATTGGCAGGCACACGTTGCAGTTCGGTGTCGATTTCAGCCGTGCATGGGATGCGGACAACAATTTTGGCGGCGCGGACCCGAATGCCGACGTGCAGTTCGGGTCGTTCCTCGGCAGTTATGAATTTTCGAATCTGGAAAGCTTTGCGCTCGGTGAATACAACCTTTTCAGTCAGGCTTCGGGAAACCCGACCTTTTCTTTTGGCGTGCCTTACTACGGATTTTACGTGCAGGATTCGTTCCGGGCTTTGCCGCACTTGACGCTGGAAATCGGATTGCGCGAGGATTTCCAGATTTACCCGCAGCCCAAGGAAAATCCGGCGTTCCCGCTCACCGGACATTATCCGAACCAGTTTCTACGTTTGGCGCCGCGCTTCGGATTTGCCTGGCAACCTCGAGCTAAGACCGTAGTGCGCGGAGGAATCGGGCAGTTCTATGACAACATGAACGGCCTGAACTATCGCAACGCGGTGGTCTCGAACGGACTGGCGTCACAGCAGTCTTCGGTGAGTTCCAGTTACAACCCGGCTCTGCCGCCGGACCAACAGGCACCCACGTTTCCGAGTATCATCCCCGGTAGTTCCCCCCTGTTCCAGGCTTCTCCGGACATATCGCTGGTTTCTCCGCAGTTTCGGGCGCCCTATGTATGGCAGGCTAGTTTGCAGATTGAGCGAGAGATTTCCGAGAACACTAGCGTAAGTGCCGGCATTATGTGGAATCACGCAATGCATCTCGTTTCCGGCAGCGCTTATGATTTGAACCTCAATCCGTTGCAAGGCACGACCACGTATGTGGTGTGTCCTGCGGGAACAACCACCGCGCCCTGCAGCGGGAAGACGGTCACGCTGCCGAACATGGACAATGGTCTGCTAACCGAAGGGCGCATCAACCCCAACCTCGGCGAGATAAACGAATTGATCAGCCCTGGGCAAAGCACTTACAAGTCCCTCTTTGTGCAATTGCAGCACCGCATGTCGAAGGGTCTTTCCATGCAATTCTCCTACACGCTCGCCAAGAGCACCATGCGGGATGGGATGGACTTCAACAATCAGTTCGACTTCAGCAATACCAGCGGTCCCTCGCTGTTAGACCAGCGGCATCGAATCAGCTTTGCCGGCGTCTACCGGCCAGGCCTCGAAAGGCTGACTAGTTCGCGGGCCGGCCGCGCGTTACTCTCGGGCTGGAGGCTGAGCAGTGTCATGGAGTTCTCTTCAGGCCGTCCGTACGCGGGCTTGTTGAGTCCCGCATGCACCAGCGCGACCCTTTCTTTCAGCAATTGCGGCCTCACCGGCAATGACAATTTGAACGACACTGCCTTCAATGAAGACACCGCGAACACCGCCGCCGGCATCAATGGCGCCGGACCCACGCCGGGAATTGGGCTGAACTCTTTCTACGGCCCGTGGCTGGAGAGGATCGATGTTGCGCTGGCCCGCAGTTTTTCCATCCGGGAAGGCAAGGAATTGCAACTCCAAGCGCAAGTGTTCAATCTCTTCAACCACGCCAATTACTTTGTGCAGAACGGCGACGGGATCAACCAGTTGCAATATAATCCGATCGGAACCAACTGCGGAGACGGAGTATCGTTGAATCAGACCTGTTATCTGGTGCCCAACTCTGGGACGGGCAATTTCGGAGCCTGGCAGGAGATCAGTCCAAACGGCCTTCCCCGCGTGTTCCAGTTTTCGGCGCGATTCACATTCTAAGGAAAACATCGGTTTTGGTGGGGCAGGCGCTTTCGCCCAATGCCACTTAGTTTTTGTGACATCCATTGTGGCGCACGCACTCCTGCGTGCCGCGTCGGCACTCGTGCCGACGCCTGGATTGCCCGTTGGCGGGGGCTACGGCGAAACATCGGGCGGTTCTTCAAACAACATAAGTCCTTTAAAATGTTCGCGGCATTGGGCGCTTTCGCCTGCCAACCGATTTTTTCATGACGCATCGTCACCATCTGGCGGGCAGAGGGGCTACCGGCCGAGTCCCTGTAGTCTGCGCCAAGAGGAACGCGCGGCCGTACGGAAGTTCGCGCACGGTATGGGTGTGCCGGATCGATTCATCGCGCTCCAGCAGTTGTAATTCTGGAAGCGTCACATAGTAATCCGATGCAGGGCGCGCTTTCACCAAACGAACGAGAGCATCATCGGACGGCCCAAGGATTGCCGTTCCGATAGGCTCGGTGGAGTCCAGGCCCCAGTCCCGCAGCCGCGATGCATAGGTGGGCTCCAATTGAGGGAGCCGCTCAAACTCATCCTCCGTCAGCATGATTCCCAGGTGCACATAGTGAGGAATGAACTTGGGCAGCACGTCATCCTGAACGCGGAAGTAATAGCGGATGCGCGGCAGGCGAAGAGTGGACGCGTAGAAATAGTCGTCGCTGTCGGCAAGTATCAGTTCGTTGGTGCGTCCCAGGTCGTAATAGGACCGCAGTCCGGCGACTGCGGTGAGCGGTTGCGCGGCGCCAAACGAAAGCCCCCAGATTTTTCCAGGCTCGCTCGATTTCAATACGAAGATTGCGCAGAGCGCGAGCAGTCCCCATTTTGCGCGCTGGGCGGAGAAGATGGGATTGTAGGCGGCGACAATCAAACAGCCCGGCGGTATCAGCAATATCGCGTAGGGCAGATTCTGAAATCGGAACAGGAGAAGTGCCCCGGTCGCCAATGCGAACCAGGCGGTGAGCAACGCGGGCAGGACTTGATTGCGCGCGCGCAAGGCGGAAATCAAGAATGGCAGAGCTGTCACGAGAAGAATTGCAAGTGCAGGATCGCTCAGCGCCAGCCGCTTGAAATAGAAAGCAACCTGGCTTTCGGCTGAGGCAGCAGGAGGCTGAATTCCGAAGCCGAGGAGTTGCACTTGCACATAATCTGCCCAGAACCATTGCCGGTGGGCCATGAGTTGGTAGATGTGCCAGGGAGCAATCAGCGCCGCGGCGATTAGAGCAACCAGCGCCATGCGTGCGAGTGACGGTCGCTTATCCGGGCGGACCAACGCGCAATACAAGACCAGAATGAACAAAGGAAGAAGGCCAGCCACGCTTTTCGTCATGACACCGGCAGCTACCGAAGCACCGAAGCCCCATAGCGAGCGTGTGCGGACAAGCGTCGGGTCCGAGTACAAAAACGCCATGGCGCCCGAAATGGACGCAACCACCAGCATGTCGGTGTAACAGAGGCGCGCGAAGATATGCATCAAGGGGTTGGACAGGAACAGGACGACGGCGGCACACGCAATCAGAATTCGCCGCTCGCGGCGCGTCCACCAGAAGAGGATTATCGCAACGCACACGGCAGCAGCCAGCGCGGGCAGGCGCAACGTCCATAGGGATTGGCCGAATATCTTTAGGGAAAATCCCGCCAGCCATAACAGCAGCGGCGGTTTGAAAAGCAGATAGCGTCCCAGAACTTTGGGCGTCAGCCAACCGCCGGCATGGGCCAAGCCAAGCGCGCTATTGGCGTAGGTGCATTCGTCCTGCGCGCGGAGCTTCGAAAACGGGTCCGAATACGCGGTCCCGACGCTGGCGCGTTCGATTCCATAACCAAGTATCCCGGACGCGACAGCGGCTACAACCAGCAGTTGGAGGAATTGGCGGCGCACAGGTCCACGATATCCTAAAGACGATATCCTGAATATATATGCGCAAGATTGTTGCCGGGTTTGTATTGTCGCTGGCCGCGCTGGGCGCCTGGGGGGCCGAGATGCGAAGCCGGGGAGTGTCCACTGCCCCGATCCTGATTGATGTTTATAGCGACTTCCAGTGTCCGGCCTGCAAAGTTCTGCACGAGAACACGCTGGGTCAACTGGCCTATGATTATGCCGACAAAGGCAAGGTTTATCTGGTGCATCACGAGTTCCCGTTGCCCATGCATACGCACGCGATGGAGGCCGCCTGCTATGCTTGCGCGGCCAGCCGGGTGGGCAAGTATCAACAGGTTTCCGACGTATTGTTTCATAGCCAAGAGATCTGGGCCGCCAATGGAAAAGTGGACGAAACGGTGTGCAGCATTCTAACGCCGGCCGAGGCGAAGAAGGTGCGGGCGCTGGTGAAAGATCCAGCCATCGCCGCCGAGGTGCAGAAGGATATTCAAGCTGGGAAGACCGCCCAGATTAATCAAACACCCACCATGATTTTGACTTATCGCGGGAAACAGTACCGGATTCCCGGAGGGAACTACGACATCCTGCGGCGCTTCATCGATCAACTATTGGCGAATTGACGTGCGACACTTTCTCGTCGTTCTACGTGTGGCGCTGGCGATAGTTTTTATCTATGCCGCCTACATGAAGCTGCGCGAGCCGTGGCTGCTGTTTGCGATGTCGATCGATGCCTATCAAATACTGCCGGAGTGGGCGGCGTTGACGCTGGGCCGGATTCTACCGTGGCTGGAGCTCGCGCTGGGGCTGCTATTGGCGACGGGTTTTGGCCTGCGCTATTCAGCGGCGAGCGCCAGTATTATGTTGGCCGGGTTTTTCGCGGTGATGGTGCGCGCGTACGTCATGGGGATGAAGATCGACTGCGCGTGTTTCGGCCTGGGCGATGTAATCGGTCCACGAACGCTGGTGCGCGATGGGGTCTTGCTGGTGCTGTCGGTGGGGCTAACGGTTCTGGCGCTGCGGAAAGGCCGGGGTTTTGAAGCCTCACAGGTCTAGCTGTCTACGGATGGCCTGTCCCACTGCCTGCATGTCCATTTCGGTGAGTACGTCCATGCGTGACCTGAGCCGTTGTTTGCTCACCGTGGAGATTTGATCCGCCATCGCTTTCCGAGCTGCGCCAACAAGATGAATGGGCGCCTCGCAGGGAAAGACTCTGGCCACGTTGCGCGTGATTGGAACCACTTGTACCCGATTCAAATTCCGATTCGAGGCATCGTTGCTCACGATTACCGCAGGGCGTGTCTTCTGAATCTCGCCCCCAATGGAAGGATTGAAATCAACCCACCAGACCTCACCGCGCAGCATCTTCGGGTCCCGCGACATCTCCCACCAAGGCTTCTGACCACTCCAGCGCTTCTCGCTCACGGGCTTCGTCGGCGGCCATTTCCTGATAGGCTGCGTTCAAGTCGGCCGGTACGACGTGAGGGCGTGCCAACTGGTCAAGAAAGCTGCTAATGTGGCGCCGTCCAACAACACGATACAGGCCTTGATAAACGTCCTCGCTGACCGTAATCGTCAGTTTCCTTTGCATATTCCTAATACGTATTATACACGTATTCACTTGTCGAACACAAAAAATCCGGGCGACCTGCCCGGCCTTTCACACGGAGGAGGAGCGGCTTTACCGGGCAGCCAATAAAGCCCTCAGATGCCGCGCACGTTCCGGGGAGCGAAGCTGGCGTAACGCCTTGGCTTCGATCTGCCGGATGCGCTCACGGGTGACGTCGAATTCCTGACCGATCTCTTCGAGAGTATGCTCGCGCTCGCAGCCGATGCCGAAGCGCAGGCGGATCACTTTTTCTTCCTTCGGAGAGCCTTCGACGAAGCGGGTCCCGTGCGATTGCCGTCCTTGAGGTAAGCTGAAACGTCTGGGACTGTTGGGGCATTCACGAAGCCCAGCCCTGACAATTTTGACAATCACCATGAAGCCCCGATTCAAAACGTCGGCTTAAGGACGAACAATGAAACTCCTAAATGACGAAATTCTCGTTAGCTATGTCGATCGATCCGACCCATTACTGGTAAAAGGCCTCACTCGACCACCGGATTGGTTTGCCAAGGACTCACCAATCCAGCCGTCGTCAATTGATTTGCACATCGGCTCGATCTACCTGCCGGGTGCGAAGCTGAGTGAAAAAGGATCGGAGATCACGCCGTTGGGCGCCCACACCTTACTGCCGGGCCAGACGGCGGTCGTCGTCACACTTGAAACGCTGTGTCTACCAAATAACGTAGCCGCGGTCGGATTTCCGCCCTCACATGTCTCGGTAAAGGGCCTTCTAATGACGAACCCCGGCCATGTCGACCCTGGTTACAGTGGGCTGATGCGCTTCACTGTGATCAACATGGGCAGAGAGAACTTCGATCTTCTAAGAGGGTTTACGATAGTCACTCTGCTGTTCTTCGAGATGTCGTCCCCAGCGAAGCGCGACTACGGCGTGCGCAACGCGGGAGCGACCTTTGGACCGCCTAGATCAACAAGCTGTCCTCGGACTTCCTGGACTTCACAGATAGGGCAACGCGAATTGCTAAAGACCAAGCCCAGAGCCTTGACATCAGGCGCAACGTGATAATCGGGTTGATTTCTCTGGCGCTACTCACGGCCACATACTTCGCTCCCTTGTTGACTGGCCTAGGTGACCTCAAGGAGAGGGTCGCACGACTCGAGGGATCAAAGGGCCTTGAGCAAAGAGTTACAGCGCTGGAAAATCATCTTCAGAGTCAGTCGGCCGGTACTGGAGTCGCTGGCGGCTCCAGCTCTGGCGCGCCCGTACCATCGCCGAAGCCGCAAAGCGGTGAGCCGAAGAAATGAAATCATGAACCTCATTCAGTTTCAGTTGATGTACGCGCTCTCCGAGATCGCATGGTTTGCTCTCGCCAAGTCGATGATTCTTTCAAGTACCCTGTAACGCCGCACGGCCCCCTCGACGAGCGTTATCTGGTAACCGCCGGCAAGGCGAGTTCTAACGATGTCAAGTATCCGCTCATCCATTTGCCTCAACGAGCCGAACTCTTCGTGCGCAAGTCGTGTATAGTGACCTACCCTGCCCCAGTACCGCACCAGTCCATATTGTGAGAACAAAGTCGGCTGAGCCGCCACGACAAATTGCCTCCTGACTTTTTCGCGCGGGTCGAAAAACTCCAAGCGAATGTAAAGCTTGTCGAACCAGTCCGTCCTGACTGCCAAGCCGACAAATTCCTGCGTGCCCGGTAAGGTTGTGGAGAAATCAATCGAGTCAATGTCAAACCAGCGTACGTCCGAGCTGATCGGAGGCTCGTTTCCCGGCACGAGTTCGCATTCGTAAGCCGCCAGGGTGACTTGCTGAACGAGGTGGTCATATTCCCAAACGTTGGTGTGGAGGTACGGAAGGAGTCGCATCGGCCTAATCTCCATTCCAATCTCCTCACGGATCTCTCGGACCAGGGCCTCATCGGGAGTTTCTCCGAATTCGATCTTACCTCCAGGAAGCTCCCACTTTCCGTCCAATCCTGCCACGCCTGGCGCATGTCGCATTGACAGGAGCACTTGCTGCCCTCCTTCACGCCTGATGCAAGCGCAAACGACGGTAACGAGTTTACGAGTCTTTTCAGTGCTCATCTTACTGGGTCGGTCCCGTGCTGACTCGCTGAACCATCTCCGAACCATCTGGGAGTTTGGCGATCCTGAAATCGAAAAATACAGCTGGTGCTTCTCTTGTGACCAGCCGGAACAATTCCAATGCCAGATCGCGCATCTCCCGATCACCCGGTATCCCGCCCCGAACCGTGAAAAAATGCCTCAGCGCTCGTGCATTGGCAGTCATGAAGAGGGTGGTTTCCGTACAGCCCGGTAGAACACTTCGTGCGGCGGATCGAATGGCCCGTCGGGACTCTCTCGGATTCAGCTGACTACTTTCACCGTGTTCTGGCTTTTGATCGAGCAGTTGAAGAATCTCGCTATACGCTTCCTTCGCGGTGCTGACTGCCCGTTCCCATACGGCCTCCGCCCGGGGATTCCCCTCGATCTCAGCTGGCATCGCAAATTCCGCGTCGGACTCGTCATGGTATTGCTGTGAGAGCTGGCTGAAGGCAAAGCCAACGCGGTGCCGAACAATTTGATGGCTCAGAGCGCGGCTTATACCGGTTATGACAAAGCTCCAGTTTACATGTTCCAATACGCTTTCGTGCCCCATGTCAACTAGATTTCGAATGTACTCAACGTTACTGCGTTCGGACTGGTTCACACCGAAAGACATATAGCAAACGCGGCCCGCCGCCTCTATCAGTTCCTCAGCTTGCCCGGCGCCAGCGCTTCGCCGCCAGTCCATTCGAGAGGCGGCTAAGAAGCCGAGGAACTCCTCTATGTCAAATTGGGGTCGACCAACGATATGGACTCTTATGGGCGTCCTCAAGGCCATACATGTTCCTATTCTTCGCTCACTTGGATGCGCCATAAAGACCTTTCTTGTAGCTGGTACGTAGTTAACATTCGGTCTCTGCTTTCCTGGCAGCCAACGCCGCTTGCATGTCTTCAACCGGTCGGTCTGGCGGGACAAAGATGATCGGGCAAGTGCAACTCGGCTGACGACATTTCCAACACTTGAATCCTTGCAGCTCGTCGGACCCGTATCGGTTCCAAATGATCTGCGAGAGCAATACGCGGTGAGCCCCAATTGAACCGTTCCGCCCGGAGCCCAACTTTTCAACCACCGCAAAGAGCCACGACGACACGTCCGATAACTCCCCTTCAAGCCAGACTTGCCTTATTGGAATTTCTGCAGGAAACGTTTCGTCGTTGTAGGTGTACATACGAGCCAGCGCGTCGGACGCCTCTCCCATCTCCTCCAGCAGGCGGAGGACGATTTCGGAAAGCCCTAGGCGCGGAAGATTAGCCGCGAAGATCGCACCGAACATCTGCTGCCACTCGTCAACGCCTGTTGGCTTACGAGCTTCAATTGTTTGGCTGAAGGCCCTCAATGCAAGGGCATGGGGCCCCTTTTCATTCTTACTTCGCCTTGTTGCGTCGTTCGGAAGGCAATCACACGGATCGCTGAATCCTAGCTGGCCTTCTCGTTGCTTTTCGCCGGCAGTTCGGCGCAAATAGCAAAACGGACACATCCCGGGAAACCTCTGCCAAAGCATATCCGAGAAGGGGCGGCCGATGCGGATGACCCTTTCCTTGGGTGACTCGTCGGGAGGTTTTGGAATGCCGATTTGTCCCTGCAGCTTTCTGATCATAGTAAACAGCCACATCGAGAAATCAGAAATCTGTACGTAGAGTTCCCGCGTGTCTCGTTTTCGTACCTCTTCTGCTATTCCCGCTGCGTGGTGGTTTGCGTGCATCCAGACATCCCAAATGGAACGTCTTTCGTCTTTAGAACTGTAGATCCCGTTGACGCCCTCCACGAGATCGTCCAGTTGCAATTTCCCAATAGTCTTGCTGGTCACCGTCATTTTGGTGCTGAGGGACTGAGTAGATGTTATCGGCTAGTAGGCTGACACTTCTAGGTGATTCTGATTTATCCTCAGGAAGCCGAGTACGTTTGAGCGATTTTTCTTTGCTCCTTATGGCTCAATGACTTCCGGCCCCCTTCCTGTGGAGATTCTGTGCAAGGCCCCTGAACGCCATGTTGAAAACACCATTTGGAAAAAACATTTTAGCATGGCATTGTCTTTGCAAATTGGTTGGGTTAGCGAATCCCACAAGATCTCATGCCAACAAAAAAGGCCGGGCCACCTGCCCGGCCTTTCACACGGAGGAGAAGCGGCTTTACCGGGCAGCCAGTAAAGCCCTCAGATGCCGCGCACGTTCCGGAGAGCGAAGCTGGCGCAACGCCTTGGCTTCGATTTGCCGGATGCGCTCACGGGTGACGTCGAATTCCTGACCGATCTCTTCCAGAGTATGCTCGCGCTCGCAGCCGATGCCGAAGCGCAGCCGGATCACTTTTTCTTCCTTCGGAGACAGGGTCTTCAAAATGTTTGCGGTCTCATCGCGCACGTTGGAATCGATCACTGCGTCCACGGGCGAACCAACCCAGCGGTCTTCAATCAAATCTCCAAGTGCGGATTCACCGTCGCGGCCCACCGGTGTTTCAAGCGACACCGGGTCGCGCGAGATGGTTTTGAGCTTCTGGACCTTCTCGACCGGAATGTCCATGCGGCGGCCGATTTCGTCGTTGGTCGGTACGCGGCCCAGTTCCTTTTCAAGCTCGCGCGTGGCGCGCAGGAACTTGTTCATGCTCTCGTTCATGTGCACCGGAATGCGGATGGTGCGGGATTGGTCGGCGATGGCGCGCGTAATGGCCTGGCGAATCCACCAAGTGGCGTAAGTCGAAAACTTGTAGCCGCGCCGGTATTCAAACTTGTCGGCGGCGCGCATCAGGCCGATATTGCCTTCCTGAATCAGATCCAGCAGGTGAAGGCCGCGGTTCACATATTTCTTCGCTACTGAAACCACCAGTCGCAGGTTGGCTTCAACCAGATCCTTCTTGGCGCGCTCCGCTTCAATTTCTCCGTGGCGGATGACGGACATGCTGTGCTTCAGATCGTTGAGCGACGCCGCGGCAGCCGATTCCAGCTTGCGGATCTCACGCCGCAACTCACGCGAACGGGCCTGCGCGCTGATCCCGGTGCGGGATTCGATTTTGCGAAGCTCCGCCTCGAGATGGACCAGTTGCTCCACCGCGTGTTCAATTTCCTTGGCGAACTGCTTCCAGCGAGACGGCAGCCAGGCAATGTGCCGGATGGCGCGCGACATCTCAACCTTGGCCCGGTTGAGTTTGCCCCGCCACCGGCGTCTCATTTTCTTGTTGCTGAGCGGAATGGCATCCAGTTTCTCGATCAACTGCTCATGGCGCTTGTGCAGCGCGATCATCTCGACGAATTCGCTGCGCACTTCGGACTGCTTCTTGGTGTCGGCGGGACTGCCTTCTTCCACGTCTCCGAGGTCTACGAAATTGTCCAGCTCTTCGTCGCCATGCTTCAAAAGCTCAGCGATCTCCACCACGCGCAACTGAACCAAAGCAGAGCGGCTGATGGATTTCTGCATGCGCAGTTTCCCGCGCTCCATGCGCCGCGCCAGGTTTACTTCACCTTCGCGGGTTAGCAGCGGAACAGCGCCCATTTCACGGAGATAGACCCGTACCGGATCGTCTGTGTAAATTGACTCTTCCACCTGCTGCGCGGCAGGGAATTCCTCGTCCTGAACCTCTTCGGGATGGAAAAAATTCGACTCTTCGTCAAACGGGATCCCGAGGGGCTCGTGACTATCGGTCAAAAACTGATCTTCAAAATGATCCACTTGGGTCACTCACTTATTTAGACGCTTCCCAACATCAATTGGGCGCAACTGTAGCACACCTTTGGGAAACACGAAACTCCTGCACACTTCCGCACGGATGGGGATTCTAGCCACCCTATCGACGAATGCAGCAGTCAATTATAACCTGAAACCTGTTCGAAGTTAAGTACTAACTAAAAGATGTTCGTTTTTCGAATTGGTTACACCCAAACCTCAAGCTCCGGAAGTTGCTGTTTCGCGCACCCGGTGTCAGGGTCGCTTGTGAAGCACCAAGTGCTTCAATTCATTAAGAAAAGCCTCGACATCCTGGAAGTCGCGATAGACCGATGCGAACCGCACGTAGGCGATCTTGTCCAGGTTGCGGAGCCGCTCCATGATCAGTTCCCCTATCTCTGTAGTAGATATCTCTCTATCAGCGCTGTCCGCGAGCTTAGCCTCGACCGCATCTACTACTTCGGCCAGTTTAGCCATTGGGACCGGTCGCTTCTCACATGCTTTGAGCAGCCCGCTGAGTACTTTTTGGCGGTCGAACTTTTCCCTACGACCGTCCTTCTTGACGACCATATACGGGATTTCATCGCTCCGTTCATACGTCGTGAAACGGCGCTCGCAGCCCAGGCATTGGCGGCGGCGGCGAATAACTTCGCCCTCCTTACTCTCTCTCGAGTCGATCACGCGATCTTGCTTGAAGCCGCAGAAAGGACAGGTCATAAGGGCACGTCTTGAGGCAGATGCCTGAGTTTACTCCAGTTGAGGCCTTCGTGAAAGGCGCAAAGGAGGCCGAAAGGTACTACAACTACAAATGTAATAATCCAAATGAAAATGGCGAGCCCAGTGGCGGCCTCCAAAGGCAGCCCGTAAATCTCAGTAAGTACAACAATCGAAGCGACTTGAATTCCTCCGCCGATTCCTGGTATTTGAACTATACTACCGAAGGCGACGAAGCCGAAGAATATTACTACATCTGTAATTTCAAATTTGGCGGTCACGGGAAAGGAACGAAACAAGGTGTAGTAGCTACCCACGATGATCACCCACTCGATGGCCGTGTAAGCCAGGAGCAGCGCCAGGAATAAGGGATCGCGAGTGGACTCCATGCCCTGAGAGAACGCGGCAAGCATCTGATCGGCCCGTTCATAATGTTTCGTGGGCAGGAAGGTGAGGCCGCTGAGGAGTCGCCGGCGGATCGGCTCGGAGAAATTGCGAAACAGGATCAGGAATACGATACAAGCTGCACCGATAAAAGCCACCAGGTAGCCGCCTGCTCCCAGTATCCAGCGGAGGCCGGGGCCGAGCGCCTGGGTGTGGGCGGGGATGTGGGTTAGTCCAAAGCCAAAAAGAAGCAGCACCACTAGCAGGTCCAGCATCCGTTCAAGCAGCCAGGCGGCCATTTGCGACGAAAAAGATACCCCGGCGCTGACGGAGATCAAATAGGGCCTGACCACTTCGCCAGGCCGGCCCAGCAGCACAACCGCAGTAAACCCAATGGCGGTGTCATAGACGAGCTTCCGAAGGCTTAACCTGTGGCCCAAGGGCCTGAGCATGACCTCCCATCGCAAGGCGCGCCCCACATAGGTGAGCAACATCAAGAAGATGGAGGCGCCCAACCAGATCCAGTTGACACGGTAAAAGGTGGTAAGAAAGAGTTGCCATTGAAATGGCGTGCCACGCACGCGATAGAGCAGGAGGGCTATCAGGATGACTGCCCCGAGGGCGATGAAGAGTAGCTTTCGAGTCCATTTGGGCTGATTCACGCTCCCTCCGTGTGGGGCAGGTTGTTAACCTGCGCGCCGATTGGCAATCGGCGCAAACTACGCGGGTTACCAACCCGCGCGCAGGATGGCATCCCAATGTCACTTAGTTTTGCCGGGGCTGAGCGATCTGAAGTGGTGGTGGGGCGGCCCCCCTGGTCCGCAGCCGACGCCCTCGTCGGCTTGCCTGGTTTGTAGGAAGCTGATTTCACTGACGAGCAGCGGGTCCANNCCACGACTGCATCTGGATCCCCGGCTGTGGGAAAACTAAGTGACATGGGGATGGCATCCTGCCCCACATCCTAACTGGCCCGGTGCTGGGGCGTTCGGAAAGCATCCCGCCTCGGCAATTGGTACGCTGGACGTGGCCCTTCAAGAATGTAAATCTTGGATTCAAGTGAACTTCTTATCATAGATCTTCGTTTTCATAACTGGAAGCGGAGATTAAAGAAGTCATGGCCACGGTGGCGATTCCGGCAGCAAAATGGAACTGGGTGCCACCTTACCCACAGGGTCGGACGGCCAACAATTTGGATGCGGATGCCCAACTCGTAGAGCGGTGCCTGGCCGGGCAGGATGCAGCTTGGGAAGATCTGGTGAAGCTGCACACCCGGCGTGTGTACTCCATTTGCTACCGCTTCACGAACAGCGACGCGGAAGCGCAGGACCTGACGCAGGACGTTTTCCTGCGGGTGTTCAAAAATCTGAAAAGCTTCCGGTCCGGCGAAGGATTGTTCGTGGTATGGTTGACGCGTTTGACGCGTAATCTGCTGATCGATCATTACCGCCGGACGCGGATGGACCGGGCCACGGAATCGATCGAAGATCAAGTGAAGGTTTTAGAGGAAACCACCGCCGTGCTGGCACGAACAGACGGAATGCTGGCCGGCCGCGAAGCGAGTGAAGTTCTGCAGGCGGGCCTGCAAAGGCTGTCGCCGGAGTTGCGGGAGACCGTGATTCTTCGGGATCTAGAAGAATTAGAATATCGGGAGATCGCGCAAGTACTCAATGTTCCGGAAGGAACGGTGAAGTCGCGGTTGAACCGGGGGCGTGCCGAGCTAGCACGGGTGCTTCGCCGGCATAAGGTTCGTATATGACGTGCGCTGAGCTGGAAATCCTGCTGTGCGACTACGTGGATGGAACTCTCCGCGGTGAGGAGAAGACTGCCCTCGAAAGTCATCTGGCTGGATGCAGCACCTGCGCCGAGCTGGCCAAGGATGTGGCGGGCGTAACGGCCTTCATCGAGACCGTGGCCCCGGCGGAACCTCCGGCCGAGCTGCTGACGCGCATCCTGCATGAGCTGCCCATCGGGCGGCCGGCGGATGAAAAACGATCATGGTGGCGGAAGTTGTTTGGCGGCTGGGTGCACGGGATATTGCAGCCGCGCTACGTAATGGGGATGGCGATGACGGTGCTGTCGTTTTCGATGATCGCGAATTTCGCTCATATCTCGCCGCGGCAATTGCGCCCGTCGGACCTGGATCCGGTGAAGATCTGGGCCTCGATCGACGATCGCACGCATCGCATGTGGGACCGAACGGTGAAATATTACGATAATCTCCGCCTGGTGATCGAGATCCAGTCACGATTGAAGGAATGGACCGATCAGGAACAGGCACAGAGTACAAGCCCCGCGCGTAAGCAAGGGGACGAAGGCAGTAAGCAGAAGGCAGAAAGCAGCACGCAGAAGACAGACGGTAGCGGGCAGAAGCCGGAAGCTGGAACGAGTGAGAAGAAGAGGTAACTATCATGAATTGCTTGAATCATCCAGAAGCACCGGCCATTGCGTATTGCAGAGCCTGTGGCAAGGCGTTGTGCGAGGGTTGCCGGCGAATGTTTGACGGAACCATCTACTGTGAGGAACACGTGCCAGCTCCAGCTTCGGCCCCTGCGAGCCCGCCTCCGGGAACAGGCTACTCGCCCTACACGGCGCCAACGCCGCCGCTGATGCCGGACGTCGGTGCGTCGCCAGGAATCGCGTTTCTGCTGGGACTCATCCCAGGAGTGGGCGCCATCTACAACGGCCAATACGTCAAGGGTCTGGTACATGTGATCATTCTCGGCATACTGATCAGCATCGTGAACAGCGGCGATGCAGGGGGCGGATTGGAACCGCTATTCGGAATGATGATCGGCGTGTGGGTGTTTTATATGGCGTTCGAAGCGTATCACACGGCCAGGAAACGCCTGGCGGGGCAACCGGTGGACGAATTCTCGAGCCTGGTCTCGTTGCATGGCCACGGGTCGCGTTTTCCAGTGGCGCCCGCGGTTCTGATCGCGGTGGGACTGTTATTCCTGCTCAACAATATGGAGATTATCCGTTTCAGTCAATTCATCCGGTATTGGCCCATCGCTTTGATCGGTCTGGGAGTGTACATGCTGTACGAGCGCGTCTCGGCGTCGGGTCCACGCGACGGCTCAGGGCCAACCGGAGTACGGGAGGCGTCCCATGAACGACGTTAGCTATAGCTTGATCCAGGCAATACGCGGCCCCATCATGCTAATGGCGTTGGGGACGTTGGTGGCAATGGATTATTTTGGCGTCTACGGATTCGGACGGACGTGGCCGGTTCTGATCATCCTGTTCGGGCTTTTGAAACTGCTCGAAAAAGTGGTGGCGAGACCCGTGGTGCAAGATTCGGGTCCCGCGGGAGGGAGCGCAATATGAGACGGGGGTCGGTAATCGGACCGCTGATTCTCATTGGGATTGGCGGACTTTTTCTGTTGCGGAATCTGTGGCCCGAGATTCCTCTTGTGGATATCATCGCCAAGTACTGGCCGTTTGTGCTGATCGCGTGGGGCGGGCTGCGATTGATCGAGATTCTGATGTGGGCCATCATGTCCAAGCCCATCCCGCGCAACGGGATTTCAGGCGGCGAGTGGATGCTGGTTTTTCTGATTTGCATCGTCGGCGGGTCGATGTATACCGCGCGTCACTATACGGCCTGGTTTCCCACCGGCCGGGCCTGGCATGGCGTGATGATGGATCTGGGCGACAGCTACGACTACACTCTTACTTCGGTTGAAAAACCTTGCGCGAAAAACTGCAAGGTTTTGATCGAGAACTTTCGAGGCAATGCGAAGATCACGGGAACCAAAGACGCGGCCACGGTAAGCGCGGGCGGGCATGAAACAGTGCGTTCGTTCCAACAGAGCGAAGCGGACAAGGCCAACAAGGAGACGCCGCTCGAGCTGATCCAGCAGGGCGATGAAATTATCGTTCGCACCAACCAGGATCGCGTGAGCGACCGGACGCCCGCCACCGCGGAGCTCGAGATCACGGTTCCGATTGGGTCGTCCATTGAGGGGCATGGCCGCACCGGCGATTTCGATATTCAGACCGTGAATGGCGCGGTGGACATCAGCAGTGATAACGCCGGCGTGCGCCTGGAGAGCATCGGTGGCGACGTGCGCATCGACCTGCGCAAGAGCGATATCATTCGGGCCATCGGCGTGAAGGGCAGCGTGGACTTGAAGGGCCGCGGCCAGGACGTGGAGTTGCAGAATATCGACGGCCAGGTGACCGTGGCTGGAACGTACACGGGCCAGATCCAGCTCAGCAATTTGGTCAAGCCGCTGCGCTGGGAAGATACGCAGATCAGCGTGAGCTGCGAAAAACTCCCCGGGCAGATTCATATGGGCCTGGGCGAGTTCACCGCCGATAATTTGATCGGACCGATCCGTTTGAACGCACGCTCGCGGGACATCCAGCTTTCTAACTTCGCGCAAGCGCTGGAGCTGACGCTGGATCGCGGCAATGTCGATCTACGGCCCGGCAAGACCCTTCCGAAAATCGAGGTTCACACGCGATCGGGCGACCTGGAACTGGCGCTCGCGGAAGGATCGAAGTTCGATCTGAAGGCATCCACCGATCACGGCGAGGTTCACAACGATTTCGGCGCGCCGTTGCGCGTGGACGAAAGCACCCACGGGGCCACCATTGTGGGAGGTTCAGGCGGTCCGCAACTGCGCCTGGAGACCGGCCGTGGCGCAGTGACGGTGCGCAAGGCGAGTGCGGATGAAGTGACATTCCCGAACATACCGAGCCAGCCGGATGCGCCCAAGCCGCCCAGGGCGCCGATCAAAGAATAGACCGTTCATCGGTTCATCGGTTTGGTAACAGCGCCGATCCGCTATGAGTGAGTGAAGGTCTCTGTTTTGGAACCGAAGAACTGAGGCCGCCCTGGAAGAGCTATATTCGGCGACTTTGACTATGATGATCCGATTGCTATAAGGAATCCGGCGTGTTAACGGATGCTGTCCGATGCCACTTCGATACGAAGGATGTTCCTCGGAAGATACGAATTCAGAGCACCACTTCCCCTTCTTACGGGGACGTGAAAGAATCGGAGCAGGCACCGACTCCCTCACGGTCGCGGTTCGGTAACGCTCTTCTTTCTGAGCCGCGAGCGTAAGCGACCGGTTGTTGTGATTTTTTCACAGACCCTGACTCTGACACGCGGGGCTACATTGATTCGCCAACAGGGCGAACCGAAGAACCGAAGAACTGAAGAACTGAATAACCGAAGAACCTTTGAGCGTTAGCCGAGCGAAACGAGCCGTCGCTCGACGTCCTGTTTGAAACTGTCGATGAAGGTCAGGACGTAATCTCCGATCGGCCGATTGACATCCTCGACAAGCGGGGTCAAATCCATTGCAAACGAAAGCGCGGTCTCTTGGTCCGTCCCGTGGGAAGCAAAATACGTGGCGTTGGCCAGGCGCCGGCCGGCTGTCGCGAGATCGTAACGCTTGCCGCCGCTGATCTGAGAATCGAAAACGCCTACCAACGCAGCGGCGATATTTGGCTTGGCGGAACTGGGCAGGACCTGTTTCGCCTCATCCGGCATCCAGTCCAGATTGCGCCACACTTCGCAGCCGTAGACCTTTTTCGGACGCACTGTGTCGCGCACGGCGCGTAGCGCAGCGATGGAGCGCAGCAGCACGCCGATGTGCGTATCGTGCTTGTCAGCCGGATTGTGAAGGTACACAACCTCAGGCTGCATCGCGCGCAGGATCTGCTTCAGATCCTCCACCAGGGCCGTTTCGCTCGCGTTCTTCACCTGCGCACTCGTGTATCCGAGCTGGATCTGGCTGGCGTAGCCGCCCACATACGCTGCCTTGCGTTGTTCGATCAGACGCACCTTCTGCATTTCCTCATCGGTGTAGCCGCCATAGATCCCGCTGCGGGGACTGCCGGCGCCGTTTGTCGCCACAACGCCCGCGAACCACTTGTCTTTCTGGCCGAAACATTCAGCGATGCCGTGATAGGCCATGATCTCGATGTCGTCCTGATGCGCGGAAATACACAGGTGCGTAGTGCGCGCGAGCGCGGTCTCGAGCGGCGCGCCGTCGGGAATAAAAAGATCCGTATTGGAATTATGAAATTGCATGTCTGGTCTCTTGTTTTTGAATGGATGGCAGGCTAGCCGCGGCGACGGCCTGTCCGTGACGCTTTTCTTTTTCGCCGGGGATGTGAAAACGAATCTGCTCGGCGAGTTCCGGGAATTCTTCGTTCAGAACTTGGCCGGCAGTCGCCAAAATTAGGTCGCCGCCTGGTCCGCTCATTACACGGCCAAGCACCAGAAGATTGCGGATCTCGTAAAAATCGGCGTAATGAGCGATGTTGTAGCCGAGGTAGACTCCGATGGTTTCGTAGATTTTGCGCGCGCGCGGATCGCCGGCCGCGATGAGGTTTTGGACCTCAATCAATTTGCGGGGCAGCGGCATGTCGCTCCCAAGATCGATGCCGGCGGGCGCGAGCAGGCGGCCCACGGCTTGTTGCGAAAAATATTGCGCACCGACACCCGGGTCGCCGGACCACTCGTCCACCGGCGCGTTCTCGCGATAATCCACGGGCGTAAACGCGAGCTCGTTGAGCCAGGTGGTGATGTTTCCTTGCGGTGTGACGTAGCCGGCCGCCAGGCTCGATCCCATGGCGATGCCCAGCACGGCATTGTCGTTCAGCGCCATCGATCCGGCCAGCGCAGTTACTTCGCCATCGTTCACCACTTGAAACGGAATTCCGCCCCAGGCGTCTTTGAGCTCGAAGAACAAGCGCCGGACGCGGGTGTCGAACAGGTGCTGCGGCACGGCGCGGAATAGCGACGCCACGCGGATTTCGTTGTTGACATATACGCCCGCCGAACTGCCACCGATGGCATCCACGCGCGGCAATCTCGAAGCCGCCCGTTTCAAAGAATCGTGAATGCCGTCGAAGTGATATTGCGGATCCGATTGCACGCTCGGATCCCAGGCTATTTCTTCGCTGAAGATCACCTCGCCGTCCAGCACGGCCGCGCATTTGCGATCGCTCGCGCCAAGGTCGAAACCGATGCGGCAACCATCCAGATGGCGGCCGAGCGGCGTGGCCGTTTCTCTTTCCGCGGGAGTGCTCTCGAAGCTCGCGGTTTGGATGGTGAGAGGCCTGCCGTGCACGCTCTGGCCGATGAACTTCCAATCGAAGGCGCGCTCTCCTTGGGGCGCGTAAGTGCGGCGGAGGTATTCAGCAATGCCTGGATCGCCGGCGATGGTTACTAAATATCCGCCCTTCTGCCAAAGCAGGAACTTCAGCAATCGCTCCGTGTAGCGCTGGTTGAGAGCAATGTTGGCGCCTTGGTGTGGCAGCGTCGCGCTGCGATAGACGGAGACCGAGCCATCGCCACGCTCGAGAGCGATTGCGAGGTTTTGAGCGCGTCCGCTCTCTAGGACCTTGGTGCGGTACGCGCGGTTCCATAGAACTGCGGGGATGAATTCGGGATCGAGGACGGGATGAAATTTGGGTGATGTGACCAATACACTATGGTACCCGTCCCCTTGCTGATGCGCGGGGACGGCGGGGGCAGCTCCCGTGTGTAGACGGTAACCGCCCCACGAGCAAGCCGTGAAATTACGGCTGGGCCGGCGGCTTGGCAGTGTTCATCGAGGATTCAGCCGGCGATTGGCCGGTGACATCCAACGAATAGACCTTCACGTCCACTCGGCGGTTCTCTTTACGAGCCGCCCGCGTTTTATTGTCGGCGTTCGGGAAGTCCGCTCCCACGCCCAATTCGCGAATCGATCGCAGCGGGATGTTCTTTTCCACCGCCAGGTAATGCACCACGGCATCCGCCCGTTTGCGGCTGAGCTCGCGGTTGTAAGCGCTAGGCCCGGTATGGTCGGCGAAGCCTTCCACTTCCACGATGTACATCTTCATGCTGGTGAGCTTCTGAACTGCATCATCCAGTTTCTGTTGCTCATCCTTGGCTAGAATGGTCCGGTTCAGCCCGAAGTAGACAGGCTGGGTTGTGACCAGCTTGTAGTTGTCGAGATTCTGAAGGGATGTGTCCAGCTTTGCTTGTGTCTGCTGAACAGCAGTATTGGCGGCCTCGGCGCGCGCAGCAGCTTCCGCGGCAGCGGCGTTCGCCTTCGCAGCGGAATCAGCCGCTTCGGCTGCCTTCTTGCCGGCATCGGTCGCCTTCTCATCGGCGGTTGCTACCTGCCGATCCAAGTCACCAATGGACTGCTTGTTCTCATCGGTTTGTTTCTGCAAAGTGCCAACATGAGTATCTGTCTTGTTAGCTTGATCCTGTACCGGGGCAATCGCTTCGCGGACGTTCTTCTTCGTCGCGCAGCCCACGCCCGTCAATGACAGGACAATTACCGCACCCAAGAACGCAGGTGTATTGCGAAGTGTCATGAGATTAATTCTCCTCTCGACTGGTAGTGCAACCATCCTTCCAAAGGATAAGCCTATGTTACACAATGTACTTACTGCAAGTCCACTAAGAGCGAAGAGGTAAAAGTTGCTTAGCTGGCGTACCTTTTGACACGTTTACTAACGTTTTTGTAACAAGCCAAGGAGTCAATTAAGTTATGGTAATGTTCAAAATCCGGCACTGTAAGGTCCCCGACCTTGGCTGCGTCATCCCAACGCCGTAGCAAGACAGCCCCTGCGAAGAACGGATTCGCCTCCAGAGCCCGCGCTTCCTGCGGGTTCAGTGGACCGCCTTGCAAGGCCAAACTCTGCAGTGATGATGGCGAAAGCATCGCCTGGTAGGCGGGATCGGTGGAACACAAATAACGCTTGGCATCCACGTGCAAACGGATGGGCTCGGTCACCTCGGGGCCGAAATGCGCGCTCAACCACTTCGCTCCGGCGGCTTCGTGATAGCCGTCCACGCCCTGGTCGGCGATGTTTTCCGGTAACCCGTGGATCAAATGGCCGATATCATGCAGCAACGCGGCTACCACCAGGGCTGGCGGCGCGTTGGAGTTCTCGGCGAGCCAAGCCGCCTCCAGCGCGTGCTCGCGTTGCGAAACACCTTCGCCGAAATATGCATCGTGTCCGCGGGTCTGGAATAACTCAAATATCTGATTTGTGACGTTCATGTTGATTCATTGTTCAGGTTGCCGCTGGTGCACAAAGTAGAGGGCGGCAGCGATGCTTCCGAGCCATGTCACAGCGGCCAGCACCGCGAATGCGCCCTTCCAGCCCCAGGTTACCGCGATGTTCGCCATGCTATTGCCGGCCAGCACGCCGCCGAGATATCCGACGCCGTCAATCAGGCCCGAAGCGGTCCCACTGCCTTGCTTACCACGGAAGTCGAGCGCGATCGCGCCCGCAAGATAAGCGTACGGCCCGATAATCAAGAACCCAACCAAGGCGACTAGAGCCACCGGCCAACCCGGCACGTCCTTGAAATTAGCCATGCCCAGAATCAGAAGCGTGGCGCCGGCCAGAAGCATACCGCACAGGATAATTCCGGCCCGGCCGGCACGGCCCAGCCGATCGCTCAGGAATCCCGAGAGCAGAACCGATATCCCGCCGAACAATGGAAAGAGCGCGCTCTTTTGCGCTGCGTCGGCATTGGTCAATCCCACAGCCTGAGTGAAATATGTGGGAGTCCACAGATTGAACGTTTCGCGCACCAGCGTCATTCCCAAAGATAATACACAGACCAGCCAGAACACCCGGCTGCGGCCGAACGTCCGAAGTAACGATGGCACGCTCGCAGGCGTGTGTTTCTCGCCGGCATCGCGAAACAGGTTGTCGGGGTTGACGGCGGGTTCCCCAAGGCCCAGATCGCGCGGAGATTCCTTCACCAGCAACAGGTTGATCAGGAGCAGTGCGGCCAATACTCCGCCTGCGGAGTAGAAGACCCCGCGCCAGCCCAGGCCATAAGCGATCAGCGCGCTCATGAATTGGCGGGAGAGTGCGTCGCCGAAGAGAAAGCTCAAGCTGATGATGCCCATGACAGTGCCGTAGGTTGAAAACGAAAACCATTTGGACGTGATTTTCACTACGCCCGCCCATCCGAGCGATTGAACGCCACGGTTTCCAATCCACGCCAGTGTGAACAGCGGGATTCCGCCAGAGACGGCAAAAAGAAAAGTCAACAGAACCGATCCGGCCATTCCGAAAAGGTGATTCCGGCGTCCGCCCAGAAAGTCGGCCAAGCCGCCGCTCGGGAATTTTCCAATCGCGTAAGCCAGCACGCCGAACGAAGCGATGGTCCCGAGCCGCGTTGTGGCTTCGTCCCGGGGGATGCCGTGCGCCGCCATCTCCTGGATCAGAAGGGGCAGCGCAACGGAAAGGTCGGAGCGGCATAAATAGTAGCCGGCATAGCCAGTCACCAGCAGCGCAACTGTGACCGCTTGCCAGAACCGCATTCAGACAGTTTAGATTACTCGTATATCAACTTCATGAATATGTAGCGTAAGCCTCCGGCTTG
>PMUN01000048.1 GCA_003166875.1 Bryobacterales bacterium
TATTGTTGCGTCAGCCCTTAGCACAGCGCCAGGGCTTTTCCAAACGCTCGCCGGGCGTTCCGGCGCAACGCGCAATCCGGCAATCGAGCTCGGTCAACTTGACGTGAAGGCCCGATCTGCGGAAAATGGCTGATTGCATTCGCGATTTGACACTCACTTAGTAACAGATTAAAGTTGGGGCGTGGAACAGTCACCTGTCGGCAACCAGTCATTCGGCAATCAGGTCTTCGGGCCGGCTTTTATCGCAGCAGAGAACGCCCGGTTCATGAGCCGTGTGTACGGCTGGATGACGGGTGGACTTTGTCTCACCGGTGTCGTTGCTTGGAACGTATCAGGTAATCCGCAACTGGTGCAAACGATTTTCGGCAATCCGGCGTTACTGTGGGGTTTGATCATCGCCCAACTCGGGGCCGTCATCGCGCTTTCGTGGCTTATTAGCCGGATCAGTGCCGCGACCGCGACGCTCATCTATTTTCTATACGCGGCGTTAACCGGACTCACGCTGTCCAGCATCTTTCTTATCTACACGGGCTCCAGCATCGCGGCAGTTTTCGGCGTCACGGCTTTTGGCTTTGCAGGCCTCAGCGGCTTCGGTTTCGTGACGAAGCGGGACCTCGGTCCAGTCGGCTCCTTCTGCATGATGGGCTTATTCGGATTGATTGGTTTTGGTTTGTTATCCATGATCTTTCCAAGGCTGATGAGTGCGGGCGCCAGCTTCGTGTTCTCCGTCGTCGGCATCATCGTGTTCGCGGGACTTACCGCCTATGATACTCAGAAGATCAAGGGGATGAACGCTCCCGGAAACGAGGGGACCGATGCTGGACGCAAGACAGCGATCTTCGGTGCCCTCAGGCTGTATCTTGACTTCATCAACCTGTTCCTCAGCCTGCTGCGGTTGATGGGACGCAGGCGGTAGATTTTACAGAATTGGCCCGGGGATTGCGCAAGGGACTTGCATCTTCCGCTTTCTTATCCTCACGCAGCCCGACAAACTTGCTGTGGCGAAGGTGTCCGTCGGACGTCCATTCGACAAACTCGAATTGCCCCACGAACTGTGGCACGAGCAGAAACGGGGTTGAAGAAGACAGCCCGATGAGCAGCAGTATCGGAGTCTATTGAACGACAGCGTTCGTTCCGGTACGGGCACAGCTACCTGCCCGTTGTGGCCGCGACCACTGCGATCACGATGGCTAGTACGATGACTAATGCTAGCCATGCGGGAAAGTGAACGTGGCCGGGCGCACAAAGATCACACCGCGCCTGGCGCGCAGCCGGCTTGTGGTACTCCCGCAAAGAAAGGCCCGTGCCGGGCAGTCCGATGCTGGTGTAACGCTGACCGCGGGCGGTGACACCGATGTGGGCACCGCGACCGCCCACGGACACACCTAAGCCGGACAGCGAAAAATTGAGATGAACACCCGGCAACAGTTTTACGCGGCGCTGAAAACGGAGGCCCATCGTTCAATCTGACGGGTGGGTTGCTTCCCGTGGAGGCGGATCCTTCACCGGACTCCCTGTCGGATTCGCCTCTGAGAGAGAAGCGGCCTCCGACCCGCTATCGGGTGACTCGTTACGCGCTTCGTCGAATATTTTCTTGACGTCCCGCCAGAATTTCTTGGTGAGGAGTTCCTTCATAGGCTCTTTGATGACGTTCTATCCGGTTGACCGCGGAGTGCGAGCGGCCGCGGTTCACTGCGATACGTTTGTCAGGCACGGCGCTTCCTGCCTCGCTCCTCGCGGGGCTCGGCCCCAACCCGCTCGGTCGGTTTCCGCTTTAGGCGGTCCGCAAGCTCTTTGTACCGCAGGTCTTCGCTTTTGCTGGCGACCGTGTAGGCGTAGTAGTGCTCCAGAGCCCTGATCACGAGTTCGCGGTCATCATCCGACATCTCAAAATTCATAAAGCCTCCATCGTAACGATTGCGTCGCAACATGCACAGCCCGCTTCAGTGGCAACAGGAGCCGTTCTAAGAACCAGTGACGATCTACTCCTTCTTCTTCAGGGCACCTTCGTTCTCACGGATGAAGTTGCGGATCTCGTCGGCCATCCCCAAGAGCTTTTCCCACTGTTCTCGATAAAGCGTGACAGGAAAGCGGCCAAGTCCGTATACTGACAGACCACCCTTCTCGCTAACTTTTAGCGACATTCGCCCTCTAGTAGGTTTCTTCAGCGCTTCGTTCTCGGCACGAAGGCGCTCAATTTCCGCTTTCAAATCTTCGTCTGATGCCATCTGATTACTGATAGCACAACACGAAGGTGGCGCAATCGCAGAGGAACGCGTGGGAACGATTCTGGAATGCTGTTGGAGTATTCCAACGTGGTCGGCATCGGGCTACTTAGCCGTTTGGATGATGGAGGCGGTGAACCATGAGCGACAACGAAATCAAAATGAGTGAGTACCGACAAGGAATCTGATCAGTCAACTACCTCGCGCTGGTTCCGATGCTGCCGGTACACACACCACGTGGCACTGCCACGACCGAAGCGCTTCATGGCCACAAGATGAGAAGCCGACTAATCAGGAGGAATCCCGCCTACTCATCTCAAGTGAAACTGGTGCATGCGAGTTCGTGTCAATCCCGACCGGCGCGCGGCGATCACTTCCCATCCACCGAAAACGCCAGCAGCACATTCCCCGGCATTTCGCCGAACATCCCATAACCGGAGTTAACGTACAACATCCCGCCCACCACCACTGGCCCAGGACCGTCCAGTGACCCGCCCTTGGCCTTCACGGCGTTCACGGTCTGATACTCCACTGCAGTGTCCACATCCCAGATTATGCGGCCATCGGCGGTCGCGTAAGCGCGCAGGTGGCCGTCCAATGCACCCGAGAAGACAGCGCCCGGAATCACGGTCACCGCCGCCGACTGTGCCGGGCTGCATCCGGACTTCCCGCTAGCCTTTTCGGCGCACGGAGGCGCTGGTGTGGACCACACGCGCTCTCCAGTCGTCAACCTCAGCGCAAACATCCCGCCGGCCTCGCTGGGGTCCTTTGTAGCGTAGTGGTCCGAAACAGCCACGTAGACATTCTGGGCATCCGATGCGTTACCCCACTGCACTCCTCCGAGCGGGCCGCCCTTGCCGACGCGTGTCTGCCACAACACTTCGCCCTGCTGATCCGGGTCGAGCGCATGCACCATGCCGGACTTCTGCCCGGCCACCAGCGCGCGCTTGCCGTTCGGCAGATCCACCAGGTTCGGAGAACAGCCGAAATCGAAGTCGGGACCCTTGGCTTCAGGGCAATTGTCTCCGGCAGGGCAGCCGACAACGTAGGCATCGCCCTCGGTCAACTGGCGCGACCAAAGCAGCTTCCCTATATCCATATCGAAAGCCAGGAATGAATCGCTGGTGTGCGCGGCTGGATCCGAGTAAGCGTCGCCGCTGACCACATAAACTGCGTGCAGTTTCGGGTCGATAGTGGGCGACGACCACACGCCTGCACCCGACGGCCCCCAAAGTTGCGTGCCCTGCTTGTTCTTGCGCACTGGATGCGGAGCTTCCGCAATGGTGTAGCTTTTCCAAATCTGCTTGCCCGTGGCGGCATCCAGCGCGGTCACCGAGCCGCGAAACTTACAGCATTCATATCTGGGTGAAGCGCCGGTCACCTCCTCGTAGGAAGAGACCGGTACATACAGCCGGCCTTGGTATAGCGCCGGCGCGCCGGTGATCATGGCGGCCGGATGATCTTCCACGCGCACCTTCCACAACAGCGCGCCCGTGGCCGCGTCCACGGCATAGGCTTGCGCGCGCTGATCGCCGAAGTACGCCGCCCACTTCGAGCCAATCGGCCCGATGCTGATGGCGCTGCGTACCGGCGCATCGGCTTTGAACATCCAGTAGGTGCAGCCTGTGGCGGCATCCAGCGAATAAACTTTGGCCGAGTCGCTGCCCGCGAAGATCCGCCCTCCCACCACGGTGGGCTGTGCGAAGGCCCGGCCGCCACCCGGAAAACCGAATGCCCACTTCAGCTTCAATTGTGGAATCTGGTCCGTGCGCAACCCAGTCATGGTCGCCGGTTGCATGCGGCGATTGGACGCGTCCACGCCCCAGCCGTTCCAGTAAGGGCCGGAGAAGGGCTCGTCGAAAGCCGGCGCGGGTTCGGCGCATGCGCCCTGCTTGGCCGCGTCCTCCGAGCCGAACGATTTGCCGGTGACGAACATGGCCACGGATCGAGATTCCGCCGCACTGAGCGCCTTGCCTTGTTCGGCCATCTTGCCATTGGTCAGGGCGGCCAACACGTGCTCCGGATTCGACAGGCTTAGCGTAAGGAGTTGTGGCGCGCGACCGACGCCTTTATCGTGACATTGCGCGCAATGCTTCTGATACACTGCACTCCCGTCCTGCGCCAGAGCCGCGCAGCAAGTCGCTAATACAAGTATTGAGACTCGGGATGCAGCAATAAATTCCACAGATCCTCCAAAGCCGCAGCGCCAATGCGAGCGAGCTTCTCATAGGGTTCCAATCGAGTTTCGGGAGCCAGAGACATATAGTTTCTAACGATTGTACGCTAGCGAGATGCCCTGAGAGTGGATTGGAAATGAAAAACGGCCTTCCCGGAATATGGCACATTGACGTCCTGGTTTCCCTCATTGGTGACTCGGGCCGGTGCGTTATCTACCAATATCGGCACACTCGGGCGCGCCTCCCGCTGTGACGGCAGTGAAGACTTGCTTTCCGCTTGACACGACCAGTCTTTTCATGGAATGTGCGTGCCTGCCATCCGCCGGCTGTTAAAGTCTGCAAGGCGCCATGTCGATCTAGTACTTGGCGAACAACACCCGGAGCACTGCGGGCAGAGATGACAGATCACTTCATCAAACTCAATTGCGGGAATTGCGGCGGCGAATTGGACGTCTATGATGACATGGAGCGATTCGCGTGTGGCTCCTGCGGCACGGAGATAGCAGTTCAGCGCCGGGGTGGGACCATTGTTCTGAAGTCGATGACTGAGGCCATCAAAAACACGGCGACCAGCGCAGACAAGACGTCGTCGGAACTCGCCTTGATGCGGCTGAAGGAAGAGGCCGAGAACCTGTCAAAGCGATATGACGCAATGCTGAAGGAGAAGATCGAGCGGAACAAGCGGGGATATCTCATGGGAGTTTCAGTTCTGCTAATCGGCTTTGTCGTTGTGAGATCCGGGTACGGTTTGGTGGTAGGACTGAGTCTACTCGCAGCGGGAATCTTCACCATAAGCTACATACGCCGGCACGACAAGAAGGTAGTGGTTGATCTGAGGGAACTCCATGCAAAGCTTGATGTGCTAAACGGCCGAATCGAGGATCATGCTTACCAGCCATAGTGACCTTACGCCTCATCTGAGCCATGGTTTGGGAAGACCTGCGTTGTCGCTGTACGAATCATGACGTCGGACCGAACCAGGTCAAAGGATTGAATCGGGAAGGCACCTATCGGCGCTTGGGGTTCCTCCACCTATTGTGAGCCGTTATCGGTGGTGGTTCCGGCGAACGCACTTCCGCGCATAGCGCGGTCTTCGAATCTGCCCGCCGGGATCAGCCCAGGAACCCAAGCGGATTCGTGCCGAAGTTCGCGATATTCGGAAAGACGGTAGGCAAGCTATTTTGAGGCACCCCGAACCACTGTGCCATGGTGGCTCCATACTGATCCACGGCTGTGGTCGGAAGTAGCACGCCCCTTGTACCGGCATCGTTGGGGCCGCCTGGCACCAATAGCGGGAAGTTCCCATAGAAGCGGCCTCCCTTCACACCGGACCCGATGATGAAGTGGTGGTTGCCCCAGGCGTGATCGCTACCATCATTGCCGCTCGGCGTAAGAGTGCGTCCAAACTCGGAAGCCGTGAAGGTGGTGACGTTTCCGTCGATCCCGAGCTCCTGCGTGGCCTGATAGAAGGCCAGCACGGCCTGGCTCAATTGCTGCAGCAGCGGTGTCTGGGTTTCGAATTGCAATGAGTGGGTATCGAATCCGTCCAGCAGGCAGAAGAAAATCTGCCGCGTCAGCCCGAGCTGATTGCGCACCGCCATGACTTTGGCCACGGTCTGTAGCTGCGCCGCCAGAGGATTGCCAGCGGGGAACTGCGTCTGCAGCGGGGGAGCGCTGGCCAGCAGGCCGGGCAGCGTATTGGCGTAGTTGTTGCCGCGCGTCATGATGCCGTTGGCGGCCTGGACCAACTGCACGCCGTTGTCGAAAGTCAGCAATTGCTGCACTCCCGCGTTGGCGGATGCGCTGGTGAGCCCGTTCAGCGTGGCCATGCCCGTGGGCGGAACCGTGGCCGGAAAGGTCTGCACGCCCGTGCAGAACAACTGACAACTGTTGGTCGCCGTCACCGGCGGGAAGATCGCTGCTGAATTCTGCGATTGCAAGAGGTCCGTGATGCGGCCGCCCCAGCCGGAGCTGCCGTTGCCGGCTGGAATGCCAGTCTGCCACTGGCTGCTTTGATCGGAGTGCGAGAATAGCGCGGACGGGATAATTGCGCTGTTGTTGGTCAGATAGATTGCGCGAGTGATCGGCTGAACGAGCATGCCGACGTTGGCCAGCACGGCGGCCTTGCCCTGGTTGTAGAGACCCTGGATCTCCACTAGGCTGGGATGCAGGCCGTAGGTGTCGCTCCCGTTGGCAATCGGCAGTAGAGAGGCCGTCGGGATCGCCA
Source organism: Bryobacterales bacterium (assembly GCA_003166875.1). GTDB lineage: Bacteria > Acidobacteriota > Terriglobia > Bryobacterales > Bryobacteraceae > Palsa-89. The sequence continues at coordinate 6,630 of PMUN01000048.1, forward strand.
GGCCGCCGCGCGTCTGCTGATACTGGTTGTAGTTCTGCTGCGCCGTGGTGATAGGGATCACAGTGTTGTGACCGTCGTTGCCGCCGAGCAGGAAGATGCACACCAGCGCCTGATAGTTCGAGCCCGTTGCGGCCAGCGCGTTCATCTCGCCGAATTTGGCCATGCCGCCCACCGCGCCTAAAGCGGTCACTGAGCGAAGCGTGTCCTTCAGAAATTCCCGTCTGGAACGAATAAACATGACAGATATCTCCTTGTTTTATTGGTTTCCTGCTAATCGGAACATGCTCAGTGCCAGACGTTGTAATAGCTGGACGTCAGAATCAGATAACAGGCGTCTTCCACCTTTTGCAAAGGGGGCGACGTGTCGGCCGTCACGGCGTTAACGATCTCGGCCTTCATTCCGGTGGGCATCGTTCCGTGCGTCAGCGTGAGATCGAGCGCGCTGACCAGGGTGGACGGCGTTGCAGCCAGCGGAACGAATGCAGTTAAATCCACAGTTGTGCCGGGCCCGTAGTTCTGCACCGGATTGGACCATTGGCTGAACAGGGTCCGCACCACGTTCGCCCTCCAGATGGCGTTGTTGGGAGTGTGAATCTCAAACTCGGGACCCAGCAGCGTGGTACCGGGAACACCGTAGGTTGGCGAATAATAGTTGAACACGCTCGGCGCATCGAAGATGTCCTGTCCCAGGTTTACCAGGTCCCAAGGGAAGTAATTCTGGTCGGTCATCTGGCCGCCGAAGGCGCGTACCGTCCCTGCAATGAACAGGGCGGGCTCCTGCAAATGGCCGTCGGAAATCTGGTCGTTGCCGCCGTTGTCGTTGGCCCTGGCTTCAGGATCGAGCAGCACCGCCGAAATGGTGGCCACCATATCGCCGCGCACGCCCTGGCCGTTGCTGTTGAAAGCCGCCGCCACACGCGAGATGTAGGCGGGACTGGGATTGCTCTTCACCAGGTGCTGGATCAACATCTTGCCGACGAAGGGACCGACGTTGGGATGATTGAACACATTGTCGAGTGCGTTGTTCAGATCTTGTTGCGGTGTGACGCCGGCGGGCGAAACATAGCCGTTCAGCAACTGTTTGGAACCGGAGTCGTGCTCCGGCGGGTAGGGGACCATCGGCCCGTTGCTGTTAATGTACGCGTCCCACTGGACTGGCTGGCCGGAGGCCGGGGCGTAGGTCCAGCCTGTGTACACCCGCGCGAATTCTGCGATCGTGGGCTGCAAATAGGTAGGGATGGGCAGATTGTTGTTGTCGTATTGGACGGAACCATCCTGGTTCCACATCAGCGTCCCGATGGTGAACAACTGCATCAGTTCGCGCGCGTAATTCTCATTGGCCAGCGTGCCTGCCGCGGCATTTCCCATGGCGTTGTTGGCCATGTCGAGATACTGTCCCATGGCGGGACTCAGCGTCACGTCGGCCATGATCTGGCGGTAATTGGTGAACGCATCGGCCAGCAGCATGTTCTGAAACAGAACCATATTCGAGTTCCAGATCAGCTTCTGGAGCGACGTTACGAAGATCTGGCTGAGGGCGAACGCGACACGCTGCCGCAATTGATCGGGATTCGTTACGGCGTTGGTCAGGAAATGCGCCGGCATCCCGCCCTGACTGGATGTAATGGGGTTGTAGTTGGATACCTGCGGCATGTTGAATTGCTGCGTCAGCCAGCCCTGGAAATCGAGCGATTGCACATTGGCCGCCTCGTTCGGCGTGGGCCCGAATGCAGCCTGCTCGAGGAATCGGCGCGCGGCCGCGGATGAGACCAGCGCATTGGGCACGCCGATCTGCACGGTAAAGGGCTGAGAGGTCACCGAGCCGTTGCTCGCCGTCATGTGGCCTGCTCCCGACAGACTCGCGAAACCCGTGGCCGTCAAAGCACCGTTGGACAACGTGGTCCCCAGCGGTGTCCCGTTCAACGCCGCAACCGATGACGAAGTAAAGCCCGTGCCGGTAATCGTAGTGGTGAAGATGCCAAGCGGCAATTGTCCGTTCGCGCCCACTCCCGTGATGGTCGGCGTCGGAGAGGGAGGCGGAATCAGCGTGACGGTCGCAGTGGCGCTTCCATCCGGTCCGGTCGCCATAACCGTGTCGGTTCCCGTGGAAGACATCGCCGATGGAGCGGTGTACAGACCGGCAGTCGTGACGGTTCCGTAGGTCGCCGCCCAGGCCGTCGCGCCGGCTGAGGTGAACTGCTGCGTGGCGCCGAGGTTCAACGATACGGTCGTCGGCGAAATCGTTTGCGGATTCGGAGCTTGTGGAGCTTGCAGCGTGACCGCGGCCGAAGCCGATCCGCCGGGCCCCGTCGCCGTCACGGTCACCGCGCTCGACGACGGCATGACTGCGGGAGCGGTGAACAGGCCGCTGGTGCTGATGGTTCCCGCGGTCGTGGTCCAACTCGTGGCTCCCGAAGAAGTGAATTGTTGCGTGGCGCCCAGTTTGACGGTCGCCGTCATTGGCGAAATGGTCTGGGCAGAAGGCGGTTGAGGAGGCGGCCCGCTCGCCACAAACGTCGCATTGAAGGCCGGCCCCCACAAGGTTCCGGGATTCTCCACCTGAAACGCGACGGTCCCTGCCGAGGCCTGATAGCCGGAGGTGGTAATGGTGGTCGAGTTGACAAAGGTGGTCGGGAGGTTTACTCCCCGGGTCCTGGCGATGGCGCCTTTCTGGAAGCCGGTGCCGGTCAGGGTGACCGTATAGGAACCGGTCGGAATCGGTTGGGGGGAAATCGACGAGATCGACGGGCCGACCGGCTCGACCGCGACGTACACGGTGGCCGAGGTCTTGTTATCGGAACCGAGCGCAGTGACCGTGATCCCGTTGGCCGGAATCTTGGCGGGTGCAGTGTAGAGACCGCCGGTTGTAATGGTTCCGTAACTCGCATTGCCGCCTTTGACGCCGTTCACCGACCACGTCACGGCCGTGTTGGCGAGCCCGGTAACCTGCGCCGTGTATTGCACGGTGCCGTTGACGCCGACTGCGGTGTAACTGGGACTGATCTTAATTGACTGGGCCTCGAGCGCGGAAGGGACCAGCAGCGCTGTCGCGCATAAGAAAAGCCCAAGACTACTTCGTTTCGTCTGCATCTGTCTTGCGCTCCTCCGGACCACAGTAAGTTGTACCGGCTTTCATCGGCCTCGCGGCTCTTTCCAAATAGGTCTTCTCAATCGAGGAAGGCCCAAGTCTGGTGCCTAGATAGGCACAAAATTCTCTTACTACTCCAGATTTTCTGCTTAAGCCATCACTTTGAAGCTCAGGACTAATCCAATTCTTCAGCTTCTTATCGCTGGGCAAAGGTTCTCAGCCAAACGCTTGTTGCCCAACACCCATCGCTCAGGGAGTAGACTTAAGCGGTTGTGATCGGTGACATTTTGCGATCGAAGCACCTAAAGGATTCGCTTCTGGGCATTCTCGTACTCCGAAGGTGGAATTTTGCGGGCGTTCGAACCAGCGAGGCGCCGGTCATGGACGCAGCCCGGGTCGAACTCGAAGTAATCGCCTGGCGGGACGGACTAAAGGGTAAGTAACATCCTTCCTTACTTGGACGCTAGTCTTGGTCGCATCCGGGGTGACTTCCAACTTCCGGATGTTCGGCAACTCGGACGGAGCGAACATTCGAGGGCCGAATAGAGAACGGGAAGTCTTAGATCTGT
>PMUN01000478.1 GCA_003166875.1 Bryobacterales bacterium
TGATGGTGCAGCCACCCGGCTTCCATGACACCCTCGACGTTCAATTCGACTCGCGGGTGCTGCTGTTCAGCCTGGCGGTCTCGTTGCTCACGATCGTTCTTTTCGGTCTCGCTCCCGCCTGGAAATCAGCTCGGCCGGATCTGTTGCCCGCCTTGAAAGGAGATGCCGCGTTTGGCGTTTCCACGCGGCGTCGTTGGCCTCTGCGCAATTGGCTGGTAGTTTGTGAGGTTGGGATCGCGATGACGCTGCTGGTATGCGCCGGCGTCTTGGTGCGCAGCTTCGCGAACACACGATCGAGCGATTTAGGGTTTGCGCGCAAACAACTGCTGCTGGTGTGGCTGGAAGCCGACGACGCGAAGCCATCTTTGTATCAAGATGTGATTTCGCATTTGGAAGCCATGCCAGGAGTCCGCAGCGTAGCCGCGGCTGTGCGCGCTCCTCTCAGCTTGTCGAGCGGTGGCATGTTTAAGTACATTACCTTCCCCGGCAGGCCCGAATTCGCCAACAGCCCGCCCTTCGAAATCAAATACAACTCGGTGACCAGGAATTTTCTCAACACCATGGGCACGCCCGTGCTGCGGGGCCGGGGGTTCGAGCAGCGCGACGAAATACAGGGCGCAACTTCAGTGCTCATCAACGAGACAATGGCCCAGCGTTTCTGGCCCGGTGAGGATCCAGTTGGCAAGACCATCAGCGTTGGTTCACGAACTCCCCGGCTTCACACTGTGATCGGCATAGTGAAAAACGCGCCCATTAACCATTTCGAGGAAACACCTGGACCATATCTGTATCTGGCATACTGGCCGAACTTCGAGGAAGAAGTAACATTCCTGATCGAAACCCAGGGCGACGCAGCGGCTCTGGCTCAAACGGCGCGCCGTGTCTTGAAATCGGTGGACGCTCGCTTGGATCCATTCACCATCACTACCGAAAATGAACTGATCCGCTTCTCCGCTCAGACCTATCAGGTGACCGCGGAGTTGGTTGGGACCCTCGGCCTGCTAGGACTCATCCTGACGGCCGTGGGATTGTACGGCGTGGTTTCCTACGGAGTCACCCAGCGCACTCGGGAGCTTGGTATCCGGATGGCCCTGGGCGCCGGAAAGAACGAAACTCTAGGGCTCGTTATGCGCGAAGTAGCACTGTTGGGATTGATCGGCATGGCGGCCGGGTTGCCTTTGGCATTGTACGCCACCCGGTATTTTTCGTCGCTTCTGTTCGACGTGCCGGCTTGGGACGCACCAACATTCGTGGGCGCGGCAATTCTGCTAGCAGCGGTTTTGATAGTAGCGGGATTCGTGCCAGCCCGCCGCGCGACGAACATCGAACCAGTCTCAGCGCTAAGAGACTCGTAACACTCCCTTAGAGAGTGTTACCGAACCGCGACCGTAAGGGAGTCGGTGAAATTCGACGGTTATACTTCGTTGCGCTTGAAGCGGTCGATCAAATGGTCGCACGCGCGAACCGTGATGGCCATCATCGTCAGCGTAGGGTTCTGGCAACCTGAGGAAACGAAGCACGCGCCATCCATCGCGAACACGTTCGGCACATCGTGCAACTGGCACCACGCATCGGTGACCGACGTCTTCGGGTCGTTGCCCATCCGCGCGATCCCCAGCTCATGGATCGCCATCCCCGGCTCGGCCACCCGCGAACTAATTTGAATATTCTTCGCACCGCAAGCTTCCAACATCTCAGCCCCTGCCACCGCCGCGTCTTCCTGCATGGCTTTCTCATTCTCACGATGCGTCATGCTGATGTGCAGCGCCGGAATGCCCCAGGCATCCTTCAAATCCGGATCGATCGCGACAAAATTGTCAGGATAAGCCAACGATTCGCCAAAGGCGCCCACCGAGATTCCGTAGCTTCCACGCACCACCGCTTGTTTGTACCCTGCGCCGAATCCGCCGGCGCTGAAGTCGAACTGCGGCCCCGCACCGCCCTGGTATCCATAACCACGGATGAAACGTTTTTGCTGCGGCCCAGTCAACAAATTGCGAAAACGAATCACGTAGATGCCATTCGAGCGATGCGGCCCATTCATCGACGGTCTTTCGTCGAACCCAGGCAGCTCGCCGGTTGCCCCGCCGCCGGTGGAGTGATCCATCAAGCCGCGCCCCAGCAGCCCACTCGAATTGCCCAACCCCGCGGTGCCTTCCCGCGTAGTGGAATTCAACAAAATGCGCGTAGACTCCAGCGCCTGCGCGCACAAGATCACGGTCTTAGCTTTCACTTCTTTGGTCTGGTGCGTGATCCGATCGACATAGGTCACACCGGCCGCGCGATTCTCGCCTTTCTCCCGATTAATGTGCGCCACCACGGCGTTCGTCGCCAGCGTGCATTTGCCCGTCTTCACCGCATCTTTGACCGTTGTGAACGGACTGCTGAAATACGAATTCGTGATGCAGCCGCGCTCGCAGGGACCGCAATAGTGACACGCCGCCCGCCCATTGTGATTCTCGGTGAGCATCGCGACACGTCCGATGGTGATGGTGTGACCGAGCGTCTTCTTCACTTGATCACGCATGTATTCTTCGCCGCAGGTTAGCGCCATGGGCGGCAGAAAATGTCCATCGGGAAGCGCCGGGTTATTCTCCTTCGCTCCGCTGATGCCGACGTAGTCCTCCGCGATGTCGTAGTAAGGCGCGAGATCGGCGTAAGAAATCGGCCAGTCCTGACCGTATCCGTCGTGACTGTAGGCTCTGAAATCGAGATCGCTCAGACGATAGCTTTGCCGGCCCCACACCATGGTCCGTCCGCCCACGATGCGCAGCCGTTGCCAGGTGAAAGGCTTGTCCTTGGGCGTGCTGTAGGGATTTTCCAGATCGTTGACAAACCAATCGTAGTTGTACTCCATGCACGCGTAGCATTGCTTTTGGATCGGCCGCGTCTTCACGATCTCCGGCGACATATCGCGGAAGTGCAGCTTGTAGGCCGGCATGTGCTCGGTGAATTCGGACGGCGATATATTGCGCCCCGCTTCGAGCAGCGCCACCGTCAAACCGGCTTCCGAAAGTCGCTTGGCAGCCCAGCCTCCAGTGGCGCCCGATCCCACTACAATCGCATCGAAAGTCTGAGACAGATTCGTATCCGCCATGATTTATGCTCGCTTTGGTTCGCAGCCGGTTAACGCGCCGTGCGGCGGCTCTCCGTTCCATCCCAGCGCTTTCATTCCGGCTTCCGAGCTATAGAAGATGCGCGTGATCCAATCCTTGATGTTCTGAAAGTGATTGTGCCCCGCCTGGTCGCCAGTCTGCCCTTCACCCCAGGTGTCGAGCGAATTCGGATAAGCGAAAAATTCCAATAGCTCCACCTGCGTTTCCTTCGGAAGATAAATCAACGCGTTGCCATAGCGGCTGCGAGCCTCGCCATCCAGATACGCCAAGCTATTGAGGAACCCCTGCTGCGTGTCGTGAGTCTCGGCTGCGAGCAGCAAATCCAGAAATCGATTCACCAGCGCCATCTTCGCCCCCGGAGTATCGGTTTCAGGAATGATGAGGTCGCTCAAAACGATCACAGTCTGGTTCTGATGATCGCTAAAGAACGCCGGCTTCCAATCAGCACGCGCCAGTTCCTTGGACTCGTCATAGTTGGCCGGAAACTCGCGGGCAGCAGCGGCGGTTACGCCGACGGCCCCAAAGAGCGAGGTACGCAGAAGCTGGCGGCGATTCACGGTGTGCTCCTCGGTTTTCGCATGCTACCTACTATATCCACTCGCTAACAATAGTGGGTGCTTGGGACCCCGATAGAGTTGCGAATCGGCAGCGCCACAGACTAGCGCTTGCCGGCCAGAAGAGCGAACGACTCGAGGTTACGCCGATTGATGCTCATCCAATCGGTCTCAGTGAGGTTGTAGCGGGGTGTTGAAAACTCGATCCACCGATTCCAATCCGTGTTGATGATGGGCGACCGGGTGGTCGCCAGGCGCGTGATCGCCGCGCTGTCGAGCAATTGCGATGCGAGCACCTCGCTCAACTTCCGCTGCGCGGTTTCCTCATCTGGACTGTGACGGCGGAGGTAGCCCAGCGCAAGCGAAACTGCGTCAGGCTGAATTTGTTGAGGTTCCATGGTTCCGAGCAACACACCCTGCCCCCCGAAGAGCCACGCACTTACGTAGGGAAACGATGCGCGCGCGGTCGCCATGATGGACTCCACTTCCTTAGGCGAGATGTGATGCAACTGGTACCACTGTTGAAAGACGCCGCCCGGCTTCAGTCGGCGCTTGGCCAATTCATAAAACTCGCGGCTGTAGAGATTAGTGGCGCCGGCGAACCAGACACTGGTGAGCTCGATGGTGATTTGATCGTATTGAGTGGGCCGCGAAAGCAACACGTTGCGTCCATCCTCGAGGTGCACCGTGACTTTGGGCGATCGCAGGACATCTTCGTTCAGTCGACGGAACTGGCCACCCGCCGCCAGTAGAATGCCCGGGGAAATTTCGGCGAGATCGACGGTGCGGAAATCCAGCGCGTTGAGAACGGAGGCGGACTGGCCGGTCCCGCAGCCGATCACCAGGGCATTGCCCCGCCTCTTAAGATGCATCGCGGGAATCAACGCAAATGCAATCTGGGCATCCTGCTGATCCGAATCGTCTCCCTGGAATTTGCCGTTGGTAAGCAGAACGTGCCGCGGCGGCTGGCCGGCATCGTGATTCTCTATGATCGTGGTAACCCCACCGTAGGAATGCTCGTGAAAAAAGATGAGCTTGGTTGTGAAATCGGCGAGACTGGCGGCCGCGACTGCCGGCATGCCGGCGGCATTGGCAAACCGAATCACATGTCCGAAGTTGACATTCGCGCCGCAGGTGAGCGCCTGCCAGTCCCAGGCCGGAATCCCGAGAGCCATGAGCGCGAGCATGGGCGCCGCGACGAAAGCCTGACGAAGATTCTTCCAGTCCCGCTCCACCCACAGCACAGCGATGCCGCACACAGTGAGCGTCACCGTAAACCACCGCAGCGACCACTCCGAGCCAACCCGCGGAATCAGTATAAAGGTTGCCAGCGCAGCACCCAAAACGCATCCCAAGGCGTTTGCGCCGGTCATATAGCCGATCAGGACGCCGGCGCCCTTGCGCTCGAAGCGTTTCTCCTGAAACAGGGACGGGTAAATCATGCCGAACGCGCAGGTGGCCGGCAACAACAGCACCAGCAGGACCGCCAGGCGAACCAGCTCGCCGGCGTAGAAGCTGTAGGCGAAGCGTCCCAGCCTCAGAATGCCCTCCGGACCGTAGCGCCACAGCGCGATCTGCGCGAACATCACGCTGGCGCACAGGAAGAACAATCCGTGCAATCGTACCGGCGGCGCACCCAGGTGGGTTTTGCGTGCGATCCGTATACAGCCGATCCCCAGGCCCAGTAACACCACGAACAGCATCAAGGAAAATGCGTACACGCTGGTGCCAATCACTACCCCCACCAGATGTGTCCAAATGACTTCGAGCGCGAAGAACAGTACACCCGACACGAATGCAATCCCAAGGATCATCGCGTCGCGGCCTTCCCAACGGAACTGAATCTTTTCACTCCCTGGCTCGGGCGAATCGCTCACGATGGATCCCGCCAGCCGCCAAGCATAGAAGGCCACCGCCAAGTCAATCGCGAAACAGATCACCAGAGCGCCCGACAATCCGATGAATGGAAAAATCAGGAATGGCGCTGCCAGTGCGCATGCCGCTGCTCCTAGAAGATTCGAGAAGTAAAGCTTGGCCAAATAGTAGGCCGCGTTTTCTTCCACCCGAGCGGCTACCGAACTCAAGAAAGGGAACGAAAGTCCCAGACAAATGGCGGTGGGCAGGATCATGGTGCCGGCCACAATCGCGCGTGCGCCGGCCAGCTTCCAGGCAGCCTGACCGCCCCACGCCAGCAGGCCCGAATACCAGCTTGACCCCGGATCGAAGAACAGCAATAACGAAGTGCAACACAACGCTACGCCAAGTTCAGCAATGGCGTAACCCAGCAATGCGGGTACCGCGCGCTTCATCAGCAGCGTGGCCAAGTACCCTCCGATGCTGAGCCCCAGGAAGTAGACTGCCAAAACAATGGCGGCAGCGGGAGTGCTGGCGCCCACCACCACGCTCAAGAGTTTTTCGAATACCTGCTCGGCCAAAACACCGACAAAACCGGAAAGGCAGAACAGGAGATACAGCCTGGTCCTTAGAGCGTGCTCCACATTAGCTTATCGTCGGATGTGGAGGCTTTCAGTAGGCTCGCGCTGACGTAGCGCGACACGCAGCAATCTACGGTCCAGGATCACGCCGTTTGCTCAATTCTTCCGCGTCACCCTGGTCTCTTGCGCGGCCGGTGGCACGCTTGTTTTGAATCAACGCATCACGTCCGATGAACTTAACAAGCAGCCCGTCCAGATTGCCTTCCTGGCGAGTGGCCCAGGCATCGTCAAAACCGACCCCGGATATAGAGGACACAATATCAATCCAGTTGGGCTGTACGCCCAGTTGAATTACATTATCGGGGGAGAGGAGATCTCCTTTTGTGATTCCGAGGGCGCCGAACCCAAATTCGCTGAGTGCCCTTAGCAGCCGTTCCGCGTTTTGCTCGCTCGCTCGAACCAGTAGATCGAGATCACCCGTATATCGTGGATACCCGTGGTAGGCGACAGTAAACGGGCCGAAGACAAGATACTCAACTTCGTTCGAGTTTAACAACGCGACAAACTCGCTCAACTCCTTGCTCAGCGGCATCCGGATGGCGGCGATCCCTGAATTCAATCAAGATGCGAAGGCGCTCCTCGGGAGTCAGGCTGGCGTCAAAGCGCGCGTCAGCCTCGTCCGCCTCTTGAAAGGTCGCGAATTTCCGGACCACCTTCTCCACAACTTAATTGTACGACTAAACCGTAACCCAGCCGTTCTTCTTCGAGCTCTCCAACACTTTCTCCAGCAACTGCATGCCGAGCAGCCCATCTTCGAACGTCGGATAGTCCAAGGGAGCGGACGGGTCGGCCACCCGTGCGTAGAAGTGCTTGTACACTTGCTTGTGGACGTCGTCGTAGCCTTCGCTGTGGCCGCCGGGAAGATCCGCATAAGCAGCCGCTTTCGGATAAAGCAGAGACGGATCCTTGATGATCAGCCCATTCGGAGTGTTGCGCTGGCCGATCCACAACTCGTCCGGACGTTCCTGGTTCCACGAAACGCCGGCTTTGGTTCCGTAGATGTCGAACGTGAACATGTTCTTTCGTCCGGCCGACATTTGACTCACGGTGAAGGCGCCCCGCGCGCGATCGCCGAGATGCACCAGAACCGCGCCGAAATCTTCGGTGTCGATCGCCACCGATTGGTAATCTTCCGGCTGCAGCTTCTTGCCGGCGAAAGTTTCAATCGGGCCTTTCGGCTTCTTGCGCGTCTTATGAAACGTTGCGAGGTCGGCGCACAGCGCGGTGATCTTCAGCCCGGTCAAGTGTTGGATCATGTCCATCCAGTGCGAGCCGATGTCGCCCATGGCACGCAGCGCGCCGTTAGCTTTGGAATCCACGCGCCAGTTCCAATCGGTGTCATAGAGCAGCCAGTCCTGCGAGTAGGTTCCCTGCACGATCAGGATTTCGCCCAAATCGCCGGCCTCGATCATGCGGCGAATCTGCTGTACCACCGGGTAATAACGCAAATTGTGGTTGATGGCGTTCGCAAGTTTTGTGCGAGCGGCCAGCTCCACCAGCTCGCGCGCTTCCTCCGATGTGACAGTGAATGGCTTCTCGCACAGCACATGCTTGCCGGCGTTGAGAGCCGCTTTGCACATCGGATAATGCAGCGCGTTGGGTGTCAATACATGGACAGCGTCGATCTCCGGATCCTTCAGCAAGGTGTGATAGTCGCCGGTAGTACGCTCGACGCCAATCGCTTCGCCGAACTTCCGCGCCGGCTCATCGGCGAAATCGGCAACCGCTACAATTTCAACGTTGCCCAGCCGTCGAACGTTCTCGGCGTGGACTTTGCCCATGAAACCAGTGCCGATCAGGGCGGTCTTTATCTTTTTCATAACGAGTTTGATCCTTTGTGTCGATAGTTGAAGTGTGTGGAACTGGTAAACTAGAGATTCTACCGGAATGCGCGTTCGGATACGACTCAGTCGAGGAACTAAGGTCCGCCAAAAGCGGCGCAAGGACAAACCGGTCGCCTTGGCGCTGGCCTCGCTACTCACTCCCGCATCAGTAATGGCGTGCGTTTTGGCCTTCTGGCGCCTGGCGGCCGATGTCAAGGTTACAAACCAATTCCCTATCACAGACGGCTTGTTTTCCCACTGGCAGGTTTGGGTCAGCGGCGCCGCGATACTGCAACTGTGCGCCGTAGTACTGAACCGCTATGGAAATCCACAACCAGTCATCCAGGATTCGGTAGACAAAGAATCCGCGAGTGTGTTTTTCGATTCGCGATTCTGAATCACGAAACAATGATGTGGCGTCTCGCCACACCCTGTGCCCTCCGCGACCTCATCGTTTTCCAGCCCCTGACGCTAAGAGTCCGTTAAGTTCAAGCAACGTTGGCAGTACCGGTATGCGCGCATTTCAGAAACTTTGGCCGCCTCCGTGCATCTAGTTTCATAGGTGGTGAGGAAATGCCGGTGACAAGAATGGAAGAGGTGTTCGAACCCGCAGCAGTCAGACCCGTGTCCGCATTTCCGGATAACCGGTTGCAAGCTGTAGTGAGGCGAACCGTTGCGACCTCCGCCCAAGCAGCGGACGTTTTGGTCGCACTGGTAACTCCCTCCGCGCTCGTCGCGTTCGTGATGGGTTTATGGCGTCTCACCGCAGATTTGGGATGGACGGAGACATTTCCCATTTCCACCGGATTCTTCTCGCATTGGCTAGTCTGGATTGCGCTCGCTATCGGGCTCAAGTTCGGTGCTTCGGCACTGGCGGCCAAACTTCTGCCAGCGGAATCACCCGCAAAAACGGATCGCCCGTAGGGCAAGCCTCTGGCTTGCCCAGCCTCAACATGAAAAGTCCTTCGATAAGACAAGAGCATTTTGATATTCTGGATCTAGGCGGGCGGTCTCTTCATGTCTTTCCGCAGTAGAACCAGATCGACTGGCGTCTTTTACGTTCCTGGTTTCCCCAAGGGCGTCAAATGGCTATTGATCTCCAACGTCGCGGTCTTTCTCATCGGATTTTTCGCTCAGTTGGTTCAATTGGACGGGCCGCTGCAATTTCTGGCGCTCACGCCGGCGTTTGTTGTCAAGTATTTCTTCGTGTGGCAGCTGGCCACCTACTTGTTCCTGCACGCGGGCTTCGGGCATATCATCTGGAACATGCTGGCGCTTTGGATGTTCGGCGCGGATCTTGAGCAGACCTGGGGCACCCGCCGTTTTCTACAGTTCTATTTCTTCTGTGGAATCGGCGCCGGCATCTGCGTAGTTGTGTTGAACTACCTGCTGCCCTGGGGCAATCCCGCCGTGCGCACCATTGGCAGCTCGGGCGCCATTTTTGGCATCCTGATGGCTTGCGCTATGCTGTTCCCTGACCGGCCCATCCTCTTTGGCTTTATCTTTCCAATGCAGATGAAGTGGTTCGTGCTGATCATCGGCGCCATCGCGTTTCTCAGTTCTTTTCAGGCGAACAGCGGCGTAAGTGCGTTCGCGCATCTCGGCGGCCTGCTGTTCGGTTACTTCTTCCTCAAAACACCCAACCTCCAGTTCGACCTGGCCGGCCCCATCCGGCGCCAGTATCGCGATTACAAGCTGCGGCGCGCGCGGAAAAAATTCCAGGTGTACTTGCGCAAGCAGGGCCCGGGCAGCGGTCCTACCATCCATTAACGTGGAGCAAGCCGGAGGCTTGCGCTGGGGTGTGCGACATAAATGTGGAACCTTTCGAGGGTGTAGCCGAGCCGCGACCGGCAGGGAGCGATACCACGAGTGCCGCTAGCTCTGCGTTCGGATAGCGCTTCCTGCCGGTCGCGGCTCGGTTTTTCGTACGTTCCTACATGCTTTCCATTTTTATGTCGCGCTCCGCTTGCAACCCCCGTCCTTCACCGGGGTTAAAATAGTGCATAGGCGCTCGGAAAACTCCCGCAGCCGCCAAAGCGTCCGTATTGTTGATATAGTTCCCTCAAGGGTCTTATGAAATACTTGAAAGCCGCCGCGATGCTAACGCTGGTGTTGCTGCTGACCGGGATTCGCCTACCGGTTGCCACGGCCCAGCAGGGTCCCCAGTCCCAACCGTCCGAGACCGTGGCCAAACCGAAAAAGACTGTGCCCGCGGAGACCACCACGGACACTGACCAGCCTCCCATCCCGTCTCAGTACAAGAAGGACAAGGAAGTGCCCACCAACCTTCCCACCTTCCACAGCGACGTCACCGCGGTGCAGGTGGAAGTGTCGGTGCTGGACAACAAGGGGAACTTCATCCCCAACATCCCCAAAGAAAAGTTCCGCGTTCTGGAAGACAATGTGCCGCAGCAAATCAGCACGTTCAGCACCAACGCCGATGCTCCCATGACCATCGCCATGGTGATCGAGTTTAACAATCTGTTTCAGCGCTACTGGAGCCGAGGTTGGCAGGAAACCCTGATGGCGTCCTACGGATTCGTCCAAACTCTGAAGCCGGAGGACTACCTAGCCATCGTCGCGTTCGACATGCGTCCCGAGATTCTTTCCGATTTCACTACCGATCGCATGAAGACTCAAGAGGCCCTGCAGCGCATGCGCATTCCAGGATTCTCGGAATCCAACATGTTCGATGCCGTGGTGGACACCGTGCAACGCATGGGCAACATTGAGGGACGCAAAGCCATCCTGCTGATTGCAACCGGCCGCGACACTTTCAGCAAACTTACATTCGACAAGGCCCGCAAGGCCATTCAGGAAGGCGGAGTTCCCATCTATGCTATCAGCATTCTGCAGGCGTTTCGCATCATGGCCGACCAGTACATGGGTGCCAATCAGCGCATGGACTTCCTGCAGGCCGATAACGAAATGAACACTTTCGCGCGGGAAACCGGCGGCAAGTCCTTCTTCCCCCGTTTCCCTGGTGAATATCCTGGCATCTTCCAAAACATCTCGCAGGCGCTCCGCAATCAGTATTCCCTCGCTTACCATCCCTCCAACCAGGCCAAGGACGGGAAATTCCGCAAGATCAAGGTGGAACTTGTGAACCCGGAGAACGGTGAGGAGCTAAGGATCGTTGACGAGAAGCACAAGCCGATCAAGTACTCGGTGATCGCCAAGGGTGGTTACACCGCGCCACGCGAAGTTGAATAGCGAGTTGGGCGCACACCTCAGCCCTAGTAGTCAAGCTCTCGATCTTGCTTTTTTCCAAGCTGGTAGAAATCGATTGACAGTCGTGTTACAGAATGATATTTTCACTTTGTTCTTCTCGATGCCGAACTCATCTTCTTCCTCCAGCCTCAGCGGACGCATTCTTCTGCTCGACGACAACAGCCTCGGATTATCAGCGCGCCGCAGTGTTCTTGAGGAGCTGGGTCACAAGGTCATGACATCTGGCGCTCCGCAGGACGCTCTCGAACTGTGTGGCAAACAACGGTTCGATATCGTGGTCACCGATTATAAGATGCCGAAGATGAATGGCGTGGAATTCATCACGCGCTTGCGGAAGCAGAATCCAACCGTCAGCGTGATTCTGATCTCGGGCTTCACCGACACTCTGGGGCTCAACGAAGCCAACACCGGCGCCGACGTGGTGATCCAGAAAAGTTCGCACGAAGTCAGCCATCTCGTCCGTTCCGTAAATCGCCTGCTCCGGAAGCGCCAACAACCCGCCAGAAAGCCTCCAGCCTCCCAACTCCCCAAGGTCGAAAAGATAGCGCGCCGTCGGTCGTAGCGCACGCGCCCACGCGTGCCGTGTTCGCACTCCTGCGAACACCTTTGCTACCACCAACCAGTTACAGTAGAAGATGAATGCACCTTCCTTTCCGCGCAGCCTGCGCCCTCACCCTATGCGCCTTGCTCGCGAATGCCGCCACCGCTCCCAAGGGTGCCAGTAAAAAAACCAGCCCCACGAACTTCACCGTCCGCACCTGGTTGCGTACCATGACCCTGCGCGACAAGGTCGCCCAACTCCTGATCATGCCGATTTACGGCGAGCCTGCTCATCGCCGTTCCGCCATTTCGAAGAAGTATGAACATTTCGTGCGGGATCTTCATGTCGGCGGCCTCATCGTCACTGGCCATTCCATGAATAGCGGCATCAAGAACGCGGAGCCCTACGCCATGGCCGCTCTGCTGAACCGCATGCAGAAGATATCCAAGCTTCCCCTCCTGGTGGGTGCCGATTTCGAACGCGGCGCGTCCATGCGCGTCAATGCCACCACGCCCTGGCCCGCGAACATGGCGTTCGCTGCTGCTCAGGATCTGGACGGTGTCTTCGCGGAAGCCGCAGCAACTGCCCGGGATGCGCGAGCCTTGGGCGTCAACTGGATCTTCGCGCCGGTGGCCGATGTAAACAACAACCCCGACAACCCCATCATCAATATCCGTTCCTACGGCGAGAATCCGGCCCAGGTTTCCAAGTTCGTGCGGGCGTATGTGCTGGGCGCTCATTCGGAAAAACTCAGCCCTGTTCTGGTCACGGCCAAACATTTTCCGGGCCACGGCGACACCGCCCAGGACAGCCATCTCGGCCTGGCCCGTATCGATGCCGACCGGCAACGGATCGACGCCGTCGAGCTGGAACCGTTTCGCGCCGCCATTGCCGCGGGCGTGGACGCGATCATGACGGCGCACATCGCGGTTCCGTCCTTGGAGTCTGAAGACGAGCCCGCCACCGTTTCCTCCAAAATCATCACGGGTGTCCTCCGGGAGGAGTTGGGCTTTCATGGAATCGTGGTCACAGACGCCATGGACATGCAGGGTCTGGCTGCCATGTTCAGCACTGGCGAAGCCTCCGTTCGCGCCTTGGAAGCGGGTAACGACGTGTTGCTGATGCCGAAGCGCGCCGAGGATGCCATCAACGGTATAGTGGCTGCCGTCCAGAGCGGCAGAATCACCCGGCAGCGCCTCGATCAAAGCGTGGCCAAGGTGCTGGCGGCCAAAGTGCAACTCGGATTGAGCCGCAAACGTACCGTAGATCTGGATGTAATCGCCGATCAGGTGGACTCACCCGAAGACGAAGAGCGCGCTCAACAGGTGGCCGATCATGCCGTCACGCTGGTGACCGATCAAAAGGATCAGCTCCCCCTTCGCCATGCCGACAACGCCTGCCTGATTACTCTCAGCGAGAACCGCCATGGCCAGCAAGGTCAACGATTGATCGAAGAAGTCAAGAAGCGGGCGCCCGGCATGACTACCACCTCGCTCGATCCGGGCATGAGCCAAGCGGACCTCGATCAGGTGACGCAAAAAACCTCGGGCTGCGATCAGATTATCGTGGCTGCTTTTGTCAGCGTCAGCGCCTATCGCGGCAATGTCGCACTGGCCGGCCTTTATCCTGACTTCCTCAACAGCCTCATCGCCGGCAAGATCCCGGTAACGTTGGCGGCTCTCGGCAATCCATATCTGGCGCGCACCTTCCCTAATGCCAGCGCCTACGTCACAACCTATAGCCCCACTCCCACCTCCGAAACGGCGCTTGCAAAAGCGCTGTTCGGCGAAATTGCAATCACCGGCCGTTTGCCGGTGTCCATCCCCGGCGTCGCCAAGTTCGGAGACGGCATACAGCTTCCCGCAACCCACCCGCCGCAGAAAGGATTGTGAAATGGTTGAGATCACCTGGCTCGGTCATGGATGTTTCCAGTTCCGCCTGGATTACGGCGAAGTAATCGTAATGGATCCGTGGGTGGACGGGAATCCGATGTACCCCAAGTCACACAAGTTCGACCGCATTGATGCGATTCTCGTCACGCACGGCCATTTCGATCACATCCACGATGCGGTTCCGTTGGCCAAAAAATTCAAACCCAAGGTCGTCGCCATATTCGAAACCTGCGTGTGGCTCACTTCGAAGGGCGTTGAGAACTGCAGCGGGATGAATAAAGGCGGCACGCAGGAAGTGGGCCCGCTCAAGGTCACCATGACGCACGCCGTGCATAGCTGCGGCATCCAGGATGGCGATCAAATCATCTATGGCGGCGAGGCCGCAGGCTACGTTTTGCATCTCCAGGACGGCCGCAAGATCTACTTCTCCGGAGACACCAACGTGTTTTCCGACATGCAGTTGATCGAGAAGCTGTATCAACCGGAGCTGGCGTTCCTGCCGATCGGCGATTTCTACACCATGGGCCCCCGCGAAGCCGCGCTAGCCTGCCGCCTCCTCAAGGCCAAAAAAGTAATCCCCATGCACTTCGGAACCTTCCCCGCCCTAACCGGCCGTCCCGAAGAACTGGCGAAATTGTTGAAGGACTTTCCGCAAACAAAAGTATGGCCCCTAGAAATCGGCGCGCCAGTGAAATGGTAGAAACCCGAATCCACTGAAGCACCGGCTCCCTTACGGTCGCGGCTCGGTAGCGGAGCTGAGCCGCGACCGTAAGGGAGTCGGTTTCAAAAATAAAGACGCCGCGAAGCGGAATCCTTCTTCCTCGACTTCCTTGGCTTCTTGAATTCTTGGATTCGTTACTATAGATAATGAATGCGCCTGCTGATCGTCGACGACGACGTGGAACTATGCTCGCTCCTCAAGGAGTTTCTCGAGCGCGAGGACTACAGCGTCCAGTGCGTCCATGAAGGCCACGCCGCGCTCGATCTGGCGCAGCAAGGCGGCTACGACCTGATTATCCTGGATGTCATGCTGCCCGGCCTGGACGGATTCGAAATCCTCAAGCGACTCCGGCTCTCCAGCCGTGTTCCAGTACTTATGTT
Source organism: Bryobacterales bacterium (assembly GCA_003166875.1). Taxonomy (GTDB): domain Bacteria; phylum Acidobacteriota; class Terriglobia; order Bryobacterales; family Bryobacteraceae; genus Palsa-89. The sequence goes on from PMUN01000478.1 coordinate 14,754, forward strand.
GACCGCTCGCGGCCAGGACGTCGACCGGATCGTGGGACTGGAGCTCGGAGCCGACGATTATTTGCCCAAGCCCTTCAACCCGCGCGAGCTAAGCGCCCGCGTCAAGGCCATCCTGCGCAGGACCGAAACCAAATCGAACCGCGGCCGCGTCGAGGTGAACGGCGTGCTCCTGGATCCCGGTACGCGGGAAGTGATTTGCGACGGCAAAGCGGTCGAAGTCACCACGCTCGAATTCGATATCCTGGAACAGCTCATGCGCAACGCCGGCCGCGTGGTCTCGCGCGATGGACTAATGGAGAGCCTCTACAACCGGAAGTCCACTCCTTTCGATCGCTCTATCGATATGCATGTCAGCCATCTGCGCAGGAAGCTGGAAAGCAGCCGTCCAGTGATCAAGACCATTCGAGGTGTGGGTTATCAGTTCTGTCAAAGCCCTGAGGACGCGGTGGCCGGATGAGATCGCTCTTCGCAAAAACGCTGCTGTGGTTTCTGGCGACAACCGCAATCGCCATGACCGGCGTCATCATCACCACCGCTTTGACGTTCAGCGCTTCCGAGCCGCGCGGGCCATTTGGGACGCTGCTGAACCTGCAGGTGGAGGAAGCCCGGCAGGCGTATCAGACCAACGGACGCGCTGGATTGAGCGCTGTGATTGCAAAGATCCAACGAATTGCGCAAGTGCAGGTGGTCTTCACCGATTCGCAAGGCACTGACTTGCTGACCGGCCAGCCGCGGCCAGAACTGCTCCGCAGGCCCACTCGAAGCCGCTGGCGTCTGCCCTTCCCGTTCACCACGCGCCGGCCCATCATCGCGCGCCAGGATACTAGCAAACAGTACTGGCTGTTTCTGATTGACCAGCGGCGCCCACTGACCTTCTTCTTCCTCCAGCCTCAGCACCTGTGGATTATCGGCCTTGTGACGCTGCTCTGTTACGCCTTCGCATATCACCTGACGTCGCCAGTCCGCCGGCTGCGCTCCGTGCTGGAACGCTTCGGGCAGGGCGATCTTTCCGCGCGCGCCGCAATCAACCGCAAGGACGAGTTGGGCCAGCTCGCCACCAGCTTCAACCAGATGGCGGACCGCATCCAGACACTGCTGGCCGCCGAACGCCGCCTGCTGCTCGATATTTCGCACGAATTGCGAAGCCCTCTGGCGCGTCTGGGAGTGGCAGTGGAGTTGGCGCGATCGGGCGAAGATCGCGACCATATGCTCGACCGCATTCAGAAGGAAGCCGACCGGCTGAACGAATTGGTGGCCGAACTAATACAGGTGACGCGCGTTGAGGGCGATCCCTCGATGCAGAGGGGCGAGATAGTTCCGCTAGATGAGTTGCTGGCCGACATCGTCTACGACTCGCTGCTCGAAGCCAAGGCCAAGGACTGCACCTTGCTGCTGAAAGCCCCCGTTGCAGTCAGGTTGTCGGGCGATGAGGAACTAATCCGCCGCGCCGTCGAAAACGTGATCCGCAATGCCATCCGCTATGCGCCCAACGGCACGCCCATCGATATCGAGCTGAAGAAGTCGGGCGAGATGGCTGAGATTTGTGTTCGCGACTACGGGCCTGGAGTGCCCGCGGAGGCCCTGCCGCGAATCTTCGACCCGTTTTATCGCGTGGATTCGGACCGCAATCGAGGAAGCGGCGGCGTGGGGTTGGGACTCGCCATCGCCCGCCGGTCGGTGGAGTTGCACAAGGGCAAACTCACGGCGCGGAACGCCAATCCGGGATTGCTGGTCGCCATCGAGCTGCCGCTTGCGCCTGAATCGCGCAAGGTGGAACAGAAAACGGCTACTCCGGTTTCAGCAGCTTGATGTCGGACGGCAGTTCGAACAGGTCGCTCTGCATCTTGGCATCGTTGAACTTGACGGAGTCCGCGAAAATCTCGAAAACTTTTTCGCCATTCCTCTGGCGCTCGATGGCCCATGGCCACTGAATGCCATCCACCTCGCGATACTTGGAAAAAAGCGTGATCTCTTCGTCCTTGTCCTTGGTCACAGCATTGCGCCTGTAGAAAACCTCGCGCACCGGCAGCTTGGTGATCTGGTGAAAATAGACCGTGGTGGTGTGATTGTCGGCATCCGTAATGTCCACAATCTCCACCGGCGCGTTCAGCAGAACGTCGGCGCCGCGAGATTCAAAAATCAGCGGCTCGTGCATCCGGACCCGTAGGATGTAGAAAATATCGCTGCGCGTTGTATCTTTATAGCGCTCGAAGCGGTCATCCGGCAGCGGCTGCGCTCCGCGAAATGAAATATTATAAGCCGCTTTTTCCTGGAAGAGCGTGCCATAATCTTCCTTCTTGCCGAAATTCTGACGCTCTCGCACAGCCAACTCATGCGCAGTATCGCTAACGCCTGTGTCAAAACGCGTGTAGATCTTGGCGATGCTTAACCCGCTGAGCTTCTCGCGGTAAAAGGAATAAGCCCGGCCCGCCACTACGCGGTTCTGCATACTCAAGTAACGATCGCCCCCCAGTGCATCCAAACACTCATTGACAACCCGTTTACCCCGCTCCAGCATGGTTTCCGCATTTAGGAGTAGACAAAATAGCGTGGCGCACGCGCCCACGCGTGCCGNNGAACCTTCATGGCTTCTTGCTGATCTCTTCCTTCGTCAGCCCCGAATTGACCTTGTAATCCGCAACCGTCACGCTGGCGAATTTCTTACCGCCTTGCATAATAATCCACTGGAAAGGCAATCGGATGCCATTCACCTCGCGCCAATCAGAATAACTCTGTTCCGCTGGAGCCTGCTGGCTACCCTGATAGATGATCTTCGACGGGAACCCGGTTTTCTCATCCACCTCCATACGAACGCTCTCGCCATCTTTCGAAGTAATCTCAATCGTTCCTTCGCCCACATAGTTGACCGTGCGATCGGGATCGCGATCGCTCATAACCAAAGGCGGGATTTGACGAAACACTTCGCCGTGCACTTGCTTCTGAACCGCCGGCGTCATTCCCATCATCCCTTGCGGCGTCGACAGCCACCCGGTTGTACCGTCCGAGTAAACAGACTGCTTCGCGAACGGCAGCTCGATATCCTGCCGCAGCGAGGAGGGCGCCAGGTACGAGTTGGTTTGCTTCACCTTCATCGTCGCGCCGGGAGTCTCGATGCCCGCCTCGCCATGGTATATCAGATCCTTCACCGCGGCGAGTTTGTCCGCGCCACCGAGCGCCTGCTGCACGCGCTGCAGCAGCTCCTTGCCTTTCTGGAGGCTGGCGGGATCCGCCTTTGCGGCTTCTTGCTTTGGTTCAGGAATGGTGAGATCAATATTATGAATCGGCATTCCCAGCGCCGTGAGCGGCGTTCCAAAATCCTTGGGATTTCCCGCCGCCACGTAAGTCAGATCGGACAACTTGAAATACTTCTGCGCTACTCGCAGGATGTCCGCCTTGGTAACCGCCTCGATGGCTTTCTGATATTGAAAGAGGAAGTCGCGCGGATACCCGAAGTATTCATACAGCACCAGCCGGTTCAAGGTCTTGCTGGGCCGGTCGAAGTGAAACACAAAGCCGTTCAGTACCGTATCCTTGGCGGTCTTCAACTCTTCATCGGTGACTTCCGTAGAGCGGAACTTTTCCAGCTCTTCGCGGATGGTCTTTAAAGTATCGACGGTGTGCACGGATTGCGTGCTGCCGGAAATCCGGAAGACGCCGGGATGATCATAGTTGGCATCCCAGGAAGATCCTATGTTATACGCCCAGCCAAGTTCGGTGCGAATGCGGCGGAGCAGACGGCTCGAGAATCCGCCGCCCAGAATCTGCGCGGCCACTTCCAACGCCGGATAGTCCTTATCGCGATACTCGCCTCCCAGCTCTCCAATATTGAAGAAAGTTTGCGTGACGTCGGTCTTTGCGGCCAGAAATACACCGGGCGCCGGCTTGGCCTCCACCTTCGGAAATGCAGGAACAGGCGGCTGCGTGTACTTCCAATCACCCAGAAGCTGCTCCAGCTTGGCCTTCATGTCGTTGGCGGAGAAATCGCCGTAAACTTCGAGAATGATGTTGGCCGGGAAGTAGTAGCGATGATAGAAATCCACCAGATCCTGCCGATGAATGGCGTCTACGTCGGCGTATTCGATCTGCCAGCCATAGGGCGTGTTGCGCCCGTAGAGTATGTTGGCGAACTCGCGCTCCGCGATACCGCCGGCGTCGTCGTTGCGGCGCGAAATCTCGCTGCGTAATTGAGTTTTGGACAGATCTACTTTGTCTTCCCGGAATTCGGGGGCGGTGAGGAGATCCTTGAAAACCTGCAGCACGTGGTCCGTATTCTCCTTCAGACAATTGAAGGAAACCGATCCACTACCCTCCCCGATCTGACTTTCCACCGACGCAGCCATGTTCTCCAGCTCCTCGTCGATCTGATCGCCCGTCTTGGCTTTGGTGCCGCCCGAGCGTAGAATTTCGCCGGTGAGTTGCGCCACGCCGTGTTTATCGGCTGGATCGAAAAGATTGCCCGTGCGGATGAGCACGCCGCCAGATACGAGCGGCAGCTCATGATCTTCCAGCAGGAAAACCTTGATGCCGTTCGAGAGCGTAAACTCCACCGGTTTGGGTACTTGAAGCGGCGGCAGCGGCGCGTATTTCAGCTCTTTATAAGAAGGCAGATTGACCGGGCCGCGGTGGACTTCGGTTTGAGCCATCGCGAGCGAGGAAAACAGAAGCGGCAGGACGATAAGAGATTTCATTTGCCCTCCTTCGCCGTAGCGGGCGCAACGATCCACGTAACAGTCCGGGCATCCGGAATCAGATATTGTTTCGCCACCCGCTGCACATCGTCGGCAGTGACCTTGGCGATCTCGTCAATGCCAGTGAACATCTTGCGCCAATCACCATACGCGACGTAGTAGGAAGTGAGAGCCCCGGCCATTCCGGAATTGCTGTCCAATCTGTGAATGAGGTCCGCCCGCACCTTGGTCTTGATCCGATTCAGCGTGCCTTCATCCACTTTCTCGCTCTTCACATGCTCAATGATTTTGTAACAGGCTTTTTCGTTTTCTTCCACCGTGTGTCCCATGTTCGGGACCAGAAAGAACAGGAACAGGTTGGGATATTTGCCGCCCGGAAAGGATGCCTGGGTGCCCGCCGCTAGCGCGATCTTCTGATCGCGAACCAATTCCTTATACAGCAGTCCGGTGCGTTCGCCGGACAAAATTTCGTTCAGGACATCGAACACCGGATCGTCTTTGCTAATCTGATCCGGCCGCTTGTAGGAAATAGCCATGAACGGCTGCGCGGGCGATTCCACTGCCAGGCGCCGCTCGCCCTTCTGCGGAGGTTCCACCGTTCGCGGACCGCTCGGCAGCGGACCGGCTGGGAGTATCGAAAAATACTTCTCGGCCATCCACCGGCATTCCTTGGGATCCACATCGCCGGCAATACCGATCGTGATGTTGGCGGGCACATAGTATTTCTTGTAGAACGCGACAGCTTCCGTCTCGCGGAAATTTTCAATGTCGCTCGCCCATCCGCCCGGCATGTTGTGGTAGGGATGTGCTTCAAACGACCCGGCCAGCAGGCTCTCCACCAGCATTCCCTGCGGACTGGATTCAACTCGCATCCGGCGCTCCTCCCTCACCACGTCGCGTTCCTTATAAAACTCACGGAAGACCGGATCATAAAAGCGCTGCGATTCCAGCAGGAACCACAGTTCCAAACGATTGCGGGGAAAGTTGTAAAAGTAGTCGGTGGAGTCTTCGCCCGTCCCGGCGTTCAAGCCCACGCCGCCGTTTTCTTCGATGATCTGTGTGTAGGCATTCGGAACAACGTAACTGTTGGCTTTCTCAATGGCGGCGTCGCGCTCCTTCTTGAGTGTCGCGAGCTTGCCGGCATCGGCTTTCTCGCCCTTGTTGCGCTCGGCGTCGTAGCGATCGTACACGCGCTCCACTTGATCCAGCGCTAGCTTTTCAGCCGGCCAGTTCTTGGTCCCGATGGTTTCGGTCCCCTTGAAGGCCATGTGCTCGAACATGTGAGCGATCCCGGTTTCACCGCTCGGATCGTCCACCGACCCGGCATTAACGTAGGAGTGAAACGAGACCACAGGCGCCTCATGCCGCTCGAAAACAATGAAGTGCATTCCGTTCGCGAGCGTGAATTCGGTGATGCGCTTCTCGAAATCTTTGAGCGACTGGGCGCTAAGCAACAATGAGCAAAGCGATAGAAGGAGGAGTCTAAACTTCATGTCAGTGTGGGATTCTTACTTCTATTGTAGCGTCCCCAACCGCAGCATTACCGAGCCGCGACCTGAGGGACTGGCCCACCAAAGGTGATGAAGCCGCCCGTAGCGCACGCACTCCTGCGTGCCGCATTCACACTCATGTGAACGCCCGGATGTTTTCCGAAGAAAGGTGTTCGCAAGAGAGCGAACACGGCTCGAACGAGTGCGCACGCCACAAGCTGGTAACGTGAGATCAATAATTTGGACGGGTCTTGATTTTTCCCAAGTTCTCAGGCTCAGTCTAAGTTCAGGGAGTCGGCTGTTGAGTATTGTGAAGAGCCCCTTTGGTCCGGCTGGGCCGTGTTAGGGAGCGAAAGTAGGCCGGATCAGGCAGGAGTTCCCCTTCCGTCAATTGCCCATCTCGATTCTTATCCAGCGTCAGCAACGCCGCGCGAGCATTCAGGATCTCACTCGCCGAGATTTCGCCGTCGTGATCGGCATCCAGCACAGCCAGTACCGGATGAAGACGCATGAAAACAACCCCCGCTCCGGCGGGATGTGGAATTCCCAAACCGCACTCCTCAGCACTGAGCTTATTGTCGCCGTTCTTATCGAGTGTGAGAAGAGCTGTCGCGCCATGCGCGATTTCCGACGCGGAAATGATTCCGTCTTGATCAGTGTCCAGAGCCATCAGCACCGGCATCATCCGGAAATAAGGGGACGGCTTATACGCTCCGGGTTCAGGTTTCACCTTGAGCTTAGTGCTGAGTTCCGTAGGCGCCGCGCTCACGCTGTGCGTTTCAAGAAAGTGCGAAAAGCTGTGATTGTGCGATCCAACTAGCGGGAAGACGTGACTGTTGCTATGACTCAGCGTGTAACAAACCGCGCCGAAAACAATCAACGACAGCACTCCTCCGTGGATCAACGCGCTGGTGCGCGGGGTATCGCCTGCACCGATATAGAACGCGGGCACGCCGTCGAGAGCCGCCCGATTGACGGCTTCCGGCTGACGCCAGAATTCCGGGCGTAGCGTCCACTGGCGCCACAGCGACAAAACGGCATCGGCGAAGAGCGAAGCGGTCCGGCCCTGAGTCGCGGCCTGATCGAAAATCCATAGCATCTCTTCGCCGTAACGCTGGCGGAAGCGCGATGGATGCAGACGAAGAAGACCAGCGTAGAAAAAGCGAAGCATCATGCCCTCCTTGGCTTGGCGGATTGCACGCGAAGCTTGCCGTCGCGAACAACGGTCTCAAGGCGCGAGATTTCGGCCGAAAGCACCCCGCGGCCGGAGGATGTCAGCCGGTAATAGCGGCGCCGTGGATCGTCGTTTCGGGCGCTGTCTGTTCGACGCGCTACTTCTTGCACCAGGTCCTGCGCGGTGAGCCTTTGGATGTTGTCGTACAGCGTTCCGGGTCCCAGTTTGTAGCGCCCTTCCGATTGGCGCAGCACCTCCTGCATAATGCCGTAGCCGTGCAGGTCTTCGCCGGCCAACGCCAGCAGGATGTGCAGAGTAGCGGGCGATAGAGGTAAATAACCAGCCGGATCGTCCTTCATAGCTCGGTATCCGTTATATCGGATTCCGACTATCGAGTCAAGCCCCCCCTGGTACAAACATCGGTGATTGAGTATACTGGCACTAATTTCATGCAAGCCACTCTGACCTCCCCAGGCATCGCGCAGCAGGCCATTCCAACCAAGGCCGTCGCCCGCAACATCGCCGTAGACGCGTATCGCGGCTTTGTGATGCTGCTCATGATGGCCGAAGTGCTGGAACTCGCCCGTGTGTCGGCAGCGTACCCCGGCAACTGGTTCTGGGCGTTCCTCGGGTTTAATCAGACCCACGTCGAGTGGTTCGGATGTTCGCTGCACGATCTGATTCAGCCGTCGTTTTCGTTTCTGGTAGGCGTGGCTCTGCCTTATTCCATTGCGAGCCGGCTCGCGAAGGGCGGAACTTTCGGCAAGATGTGGGCGCACGCCATCTGGCGCTCAATATTGTTGGTCGCGCTCGGAGTCTTCCTGCGCTCCATGCACAGCCCGCAAACAAATTACACATTTGAAGACACCCTGTCGCAGATCGGCTTGGGCTATCCTATTCTGTTCCTGCTGGGATTCTGGCGGCCACGCTGGCAGTGGACCGCGTTCGCGGCAATAGTCACCGGCTACTGGCTGGCCTGGGCGCTGTATCCAGCGCCGGGTCCGGGATTCGATTATCAGGCCATGGGAGTGCCCGCCAACTGGCCGCACAACTTCTCAGGTTTTGCGTCGCACTGGAACAAAAACTCCAACCTGGGAGTCGCGTTCGATCAGTGGTTCCTCAATCTGCTTCCGCGCCCCCGGCGTTGGATCTTCAACGATGGCGGATATCTCACGCTCAGCTTTATCCCCACCCTCGGCACCATGATTCTGGGATTAGTGGCTGGCCGCTGGCTGCGCGAGACCGCCCCGCGCATTCCGATGAAGCGTCTCTTGATCGCGGGCGTCATTGGACTCGCCTCCGGCCTGGCGCTGCACTATGCGGGCATCGCCCCGATCGTAAAGCGCATTTGGACGCCGGGCTGGGTGTTGTTCAGCGGCGGCGCTTGTTTCCTGCTGCTGGCCGCGTTCAGTTGGATCATCGAAGTCAAGGGATACAGGAAGTGGTCGTTTCCGTTGGTGGTGATCGGCACGAATTCCATCGCGGCGTACCTGATTGCGCACCTGTTTCACGACTTCTTTGTCAGCTCCTTCCGCATCAATCTCGGGCTGAACGCCTTCAAGATCTTCGGCGACGGCTTGGAGCCGTTCATGTTGGGGATGGCCGTGCTGCTGGGCTATTGGCTCATCCTCTTTTGGATGTACCGGCGCAAAGTGTTCCTGAGAATCTGAGAGGTTCCAAATGACCAGTTTCGCTTTCGGCCTTTTGTGCCTGATCAGCTTTACGGTACCCGTACCTATACTGGCGTGGCTCGATCGCGTTCGGAGAAAGAGCTAGTGTACGCGGGGCATTATGCGGCAGGGCTCGCCATAAAAGCCAATCAGCCGCAGGCGCCCACCTGGGCGTTACTGCTGGGCGTGGGATTTCTCGATGTCCTGTTCGGCATTTTCGTGATGCTGGGCATTGAAAAAGTCACCGTGACACCTGGCATCAGTCCTGGTTTCTCTCTCGACTTCATCGATTGGTCGCACTCGCTCGCAATGTCCATCGTGTGGGCTGTACTCTTCTCCAGTTTCTTCTGGAGGCGCGGTCGAGCGGTCGCTCTGGCCGTCGGGTTCGCCGTCTTCTCGCACTTTCTGTTGGACTGGCCGATGCATCCGCACGATCTGGCGTTATGGCCGCACTCCAGCATCCATATCGGATTGGGCCTGTGGCAGCGCCTCCCAGTGGGCTGGTGGTGGGTGGAGCTGGCCTTCATCGGCGCCGGTTGCACGTATTACGTAGTGCGCGCGCGCCGCATCGGAACCTTCGGAGGCCGCGCCCTGTGGGCCTGCGCGGTGGTTGTATTGCTTCACGTAATAAACTCACCCTGGTTGGCGGTAGCGAAGTAGCGTTACCGAACCGCGACCGTAAGGGAGTCGGTGCATTTCTTATCTCCAGCGGAACAACTTCAACGCCAGCGCGAAGCAGACGATCAGCCAAACTCCCAACACTCCCATCTGCGGACCTATTTGCGCTATGCCGGCTCCTTGCAGCATGTTCATCCGTAGCGCGTCGATGGCCGCTGTGAGTGGCAACGCGTGAATGATGGGCTGCACAAAATCGGGGAATCTTTGCGAGGAGAAAAACACGCCAGAGACAATCCACATCGGCATCATTACACAGTTCATCAGACCGGACGCGGCTTCGATGGTGCGCGCGCGGGAAGCGATCAGCAATCCCAGGGCGCTGAAGGACATCGAAGCCAGCACACAAAGCAACACCAGATCGGCAATCGAACCGCGCACGGGAACGCCAAACACCACCGCGCCGAATCCCAGTACGACGCCCACTTCCACCACCAGCATCAAGAGCCGCGAAAGCAGAAACGACAGCAAGAAATAATGCCTTGGCATGGGCGTCGCTACCAGGCGCTTCATCAGCTTCTTGCGCCGCGCATCTACGATCGCAAATCCCATGCCCCAAATGGCGCTGCCCATCAGATTCATTCCCAGCAGTCCGGGGATCAGGAAATCGATATAACGGGAGCCTGGTTCGCGCAATAACTGATCCGTGGATGCCACCGGATCAACGCGGCCGGCTGCGCGCTGAACCGCGCGATCGGCAAGCATCCGCGCCGTGCGTCCTTCGGGATTCGTGTCGTCATATTGGTAGACCACGCTGCCGCTGGGTCCAGGAACCGCCAGTAGCGCTACCTTGCCCGTACGTAGCGCTTCCTCTGCCGCCCCAGTAGACAATTGCGCCACATCCAGAAGTTTTTCATTGCGAAGCGATTGCGCCAATTGCGGCGTGACCGCAGCGATCTTGAGCACATCCGCGGGACGATTGCGGAATGCGATGCCCAGCCCCGCCGCGAGCAGTATGGGGAAGATGAACACCCAGAACAAGGCCTCGGGCTCGCGAATGAATTCAAGAAACCGCACCAGCGTCAATTGCGCCAGTGGATGATCCGTCCACGCCGACGGGCGTGGAGCTTTTCGTGCTGCCTCGCGGGCCCTCAAATCGGGAACTGCGGTAACGTCACTCATCGCGTAAACGCCTTCCCGTTAATGTTACGAAGACGTCCTCCAGAGACGCGGAATGGGTGCGCAGCTCAGTGAGCGGCAAACCTTGCCGGTCGAGCTCGGCTAGCAGTGCGGGTACGGCGCGATGCAGCTCGGTGACCTGCAACTGGACGCTGCCGTTCTCGGATTTTACTTCACGCACGCCTTCTATCTCACGCAACGCGGAAACAACGAGCGGCTTCGACGCGCCGCCGGCCGAGAACTCCACCACGTGCTCCACTCCAATGGACGCAATCAGTTCGCGCGGCGTGCCCAGCGCGATGATTTTGCCGTGGTCCATGATGGCCACCCGGTCGCACAGGCGCTCCGCTTCGTCCATATAGTGCGTAGTCAGAAGAATGGTTCGGCCCGCCAGCTTGAATTCCTCGATCAATTCCCAGAGCTGCCGGCGTGCCTGCGGGTCTAATCCCGTAGTGGGTTCGTCCAGAAACAGGAAATCTGGATCACCCACCAGCGCGCAGGCCATTGCAAGGCGCTGCTTCTGCCCGCCCGAAAGAGTGCCCACGCGCGATTTTTGTTTTTCCTCCAGTTGCACCAGTCCGATGGCTTCCATGGGCGAAGGGCCCGCGTGGTAGAAACTGCGAAACAGCCGGACGGTTTCGAACACCGTGAGCTTCTCGGCAAGTTGGGTGTCCTGAAGCTGAATCCCCAGGCGCTGCCGGAGTTGGCTCGCATCCGAATCCCAGCGCATGCCGAGCATCTCCACTTCGCCTGAGTCAGCGGCGATCAACCCCTCACAGATTTCGATCGTCGTCGTTTTGCCCGCCCCGTTAGGCCCCAACAGCCCAAAGCATTCCCCCAGCCGCACCTGTAATTCCAGCCCATCCACCGCGACGACATCCTTATAGGCCTTTCGTAGATTGTGGACTTCCAAGGCGGCGCCCATATGCTTAGTATCGCGTTATCCGTGTCCATCCGTGTCCATCCGTGTCTATCCGTGGCTAATTATTTGCATTCGCTGCCTGCCCTGATGCGTGTCTATTAGTGAGGTGAGATGATGCGAATCGCAAGTATACTGTTGGCGGCTGCCCTGGCGCCCTTATGGGCGCAGGAGATCAAACTGCCCGCGAATCTGGACAAGCTGTCGGCGAAGGCCGAGGAATCGGTCGACATCACGCTGGATGGCTCCATGCTGAAGATGGCCGCCCGATTTCTGTCTGACAAGGACGACCAGGACATAGCCAAAGTCAAAAGGCTGCTCCTGAAACTGGAAGGCGTTTACGTCCGAAGCTACCAGTTCGCCTCCGAAGGCGAATACAGCCGCGCCGATGTGGAGTCGCTTCGATCTCAGCTCCAGGCGCCCGCCTGGGGACGCATCGTCGGAGTGAGATCCAAACGCGAGGGCAGCGATGTAGATGTTTTCCTGAAGCTCCCCGGCAACGGCACACTGGGAGGCGCGGTCATCATTGTGGCGGAGCCACGGCAACTGACGTTCGTGAATGTAGTGGGTACCATTGACCCCGACGAGGTTGCCGAACTGGGCGGCCAGTTCCATATCCCCCGGCTGCGCGCTTCATTCTCGTCACGAAGCAAGGAGGACAAATGACCGCCCGATTCCTGGCTGTTTTTCTGGCGGCGTCCGGCGTCGTCCTGATCGCCGATTCGGAATTCGATCATGTAGTGAAAGCCATCGAAGTTCATTACCACACCAAGCGTACCCACATTCCGTTCTTGGGCGTGGCTAATCTGGTCGTAAAGGTGGCGCATCCCGCCGGGGCGAGCGAGTTCAAGCTGGCTGTATTTGAGGACCTGAAATCCATTGGCGACACCGATGAACGGGAACTCGATCAATTCATGCACGAGTTTTCTTCCAGCCGCCTGCGTCCTCTGGTGCGGGTACACTCCCAGCGTGATGGCGAATCCATCTACATCTACGCGAGCGATGACGAAGCACGATACACCCGCATGCTGATCGCAACCTTCCAGCGCGATCAAGCCACCGTGATTCAGGTTAAAGTAGACATGAACGAGTTGCTAAAATGGATAGGATCTCCGGATGAGGCCAGCAGCTTTTTCGGAGGTCACGACTGGGGAGCCTTAGAAAACAGGTGAAGCGTCCGGGCCGTCTCCAGCATCAACCTCTAAGAGAGGAATTCGATGAGCACCAGCCAAACGGCGGCCCAATCCGCCACTACCACCTATAATATTGACCCTACCCATTCCAACGCGCACTTCAAGGTACGACACCTGATGATCGCATGGGTTCGGGGCGAGTTCACAAAAGTTAGCGGGACAATAACTTTCAATGAAGCCAATCCGGCCGCATCGAGCGTAACGGCCGAGATCGATGTCAACTCGATCAATACACGGGAACCCGATCGCAACAAACACCTGCTAAGCCCCGATTTCCTGGACGCGGCCAACTTTCCCACCATAAAGTTCCAATCCACCGCAATCGCGCAGGAAGGGAAAGACGAGTATCACGTGACAGGCGATCTGACCATCCGCGGCGTGACCCGGCCAGTGGTTTTGGAAGTGGACAGCGTTACACCGGAGATCAAAGATCCCTGGGGTTTCTTCCGCCGGGGAGCTGCGGCCACCACAAAAATCAGCCGCGAGCAATTTGGAGTCGCCTTCAACAAGTTGCTTGAAACTGGCGGCGTCATGATTGGCGATGAAGTCAATATTTCTATCGACCTAGAGCTCGTCAGAAAAGGATGACCTGGTCAGAAAAGCGTAGCCGGAATCGGTGGACCGTCGCTTCCGGCGGCGTAATTCGGAAAGTCTGGAGGCGGGTGCTCGGTCCAGGCCTCCTCGATGGGCGTGATGATCCGCCATTCCGCCTCCACTTCGTCGCGGCTGGTGAAAAGTGTCGGATCGCCTAGCATCGCATCCAGTAACAACGTCTCGTAAGCAACCGGCGCATTGGAGCCAAACATCGCGCGGTAGGAGAAGTCTGCCTGCACCGTTACAGTACGCATCTGGTCGCCCGGCCTCTTTGCTCCGAAGGCGATGGTAATTCCCTCATTGGGTTGTATCCGCAGCGTGATCACATTGCGCTCGCGCTGATCCTCGGGCGTGGTGGCAAACAGCGCTTGCGGCGTGGGTTTCAGATGAACACGAATTTCGGTGCCCGGATGCGACAGCCGCTTGCCCGTCCGGATGTGGAACGGCACGCCCGCCCATCGCCAATTATCGATGAACAGTTTTAGCGCTACAAAGGTCTCAGTGGTTGAATCGGGTTTCACACCCGGCTCCTGGCGGTATCCCGGCACCGGCTTTCCGTTAACTTCGCCGGGACCATACTGTCCGCGCAGCGTGCGCTTCGCCACCTCGTCCACGGTCATGGCCCGAATGGAGCGCAGAACCTGCACTTTTTGCTGGCGAATGGAATCCGCATCGAACGCGACCGGCGGCTCCATGGCCGTCAGCGCCAGCAACTGAAGCAGGTGATTCGCAACCATGTCACGCAACGCACCGGTCTCCTCGTAAAAACTCGCGCGGCCTTCCAGACCCACCGTCTCGAAGCCGGTGATCTCCACGTGATCAATGTAGTTGCGGTTCCACACCGGCTCATAAAGCGAGTTTCCGAAGCGGAAGACCAGAATATTCTGCACCGTCTCCTTGCCCAGGTAATGATCGATGCGATAAACATTCTGCTCATCGAAAACCTTCAGAACTATCTCGTTGAGCTGGCGCGCGGAAGCAAGATCGCGCCCGAACGGCTTCTCAATAATGACGCGCGCCCAGCCGCCGTCACTGTGGTTCAAACCAGCCGCCCCCAATCCTTGGATGATGGTGGGCGCCTGGGAAGCCGGCACAGACAGGTAGAACAGGTGATTCGGACTGGAGCCGGACTGCCGCATTTGGTTCAATTGGTCCCGCAGTTTGCTGAAGAACTGCGGATCGGTGATGTCACCCGCGAAATAATGCAGACGCTTTGCGAATTCCTGCCATACACTTTCGGAAAACTCTCGCGTGTCGCTCGCCTTGGAAGCTGCTTCCCGCATCTTTGCGCGGAACTGTTCGTCGGACATCGGAGTTCTTCCGGTGCCGAGTATCACGAAATCCGGATTCATGCATCCTGCGCAGGCGAGATTGTAAAGGCTGGGAATTAATTTCCGCCGCGCGAGATCTCCCGAGGCGCCGAAAATGATTAACAGACAAGAGTCCCCTTGCGGTAACCGCGCCGGGGCCAGGCCCTCGATCGGGTTTGCTTCTACGGTAGCCGGCATATTAGTTAGATGCTAGCGGAGTCAGAATGGTTCGTGCATGCGCTACAATCGACCTCTATGCCGGCCTGCATCAAAGGAGGCTGTTTCGAAAGTCCATGCGCAGCTTTGACAGCCTTTCCGAACGTGAGATTCTAGCGCTCGCCATTTCTCTCGAAGAGGAAGACGAGCGCGTCTACGCCGAATACGCCGAAGGTCTGAAAGAGACCTTCCCGGCTTCGGCCGCGGTTTTCGAAGGCATGCAGCAGGAAGAATCGGGCCATCGGCGACGCTTGATCGAGCTTTTTCAAACCAATTTCGGCGCTCACATTCCACTCATTCGACGGCAGGACATCAGAGGTTTCGTGCATCGCAAACCGGTTTGGATGGTGCGTCCGCTCGGCCTGGATACCGTCCGCAATCAGGCCGCCACCATGGAGGTGGAAAGCCGCCGGTTCTATGAGAAGGCCGCCGCGCGAGCCCAGAATCCGGGCGTGCGGCAACTGCTGGACGATCTGGCGCAGGAAGAGAGATCGCACGAGAATCGCGCCGAGCAACTCGAAAAGGACAAGCTCCGCCCCGACGTCAAGCGCGAAGAAGACGAAGCGAACCGGCGCCTGTTCGTGCTNNTCGGCGCCGGCATCAGCATGGGATTCGCCGAAGCGCTCTCAGACGACGGAAGCCTAACCGGCAGGGGACATCCCTGGGCCCGAGGATTCATTTGCGGATTGATGACAACGCTAGGCGGCATCGGCCACACGCTCCCGTTCCTCATTCCGGAGTTCCACGCGGCCATGGTGGCCGCCGTCCTGGTGGTGCTGGTGGAGCTAGGAGTAATATCGTGGATCAGGCACCGCTACATGGAAACCCCAGCTCTGTCGGCCGCCATGCAAGTAGGCTTAGGCGGCGCACTGGTTTTCATCACCGGCGTCCTAATAGGCAGTTCGTAAGCCCCGCTTTCTGCCGCCTGCCGCCTG
>PMUN01000373.1 GCA_003166875.1 Bryobacterales bacterium
TTCTGATACAGATCTAAGACTTACCAGGAGTGATGTCCAAGAAGGCCCTTCCGGGCATTCTCCGAGTGGCCGACGACTCGACCGGAGGTTCAAAGACGGACGCAAGCTCGTTTCAGAGGCGTAAAATCGATCCGAAGGGAGCGTTATGGGAAGCCATGGTCCGACTGCGTCATCAAGCGTCGCCTCGATAACCACGATTGCAGTCAGGGCATTCAGCAAGACTATTGCGGTGACGTACGTGGGCCTGGGCATCTTCGGCCTCATTTTGCTGATTACGAGCCTCTATGATCTACACCTAGCGGTGGCATCACGATCGCCATTGCTCTTGATCCCTTGCGCTGTACTTCTCAGTTTGGTGATCGGTTTCATCTACGTAGTGTTGGCGCTCCACCAACGACGCAATTGGGCGCGGTATGCAGCAGTGGCGTTCTGGCTGCTCTGCCTAGTCTGGACAGCCTTTACGATCGTGCGAAATGGGTTGCATCCACAGCCTGCTCCTGGTCCGCTCCAATATTCAAATGCGGAACAACTAGCTGGCGCACGTTTTGCCGCGTTGGTGATTCCTTATTTCATGACCATACTGGAATCAACCGCGATGTATTGCTTGTTGCGGAAAGGCAACGTTGTAAATCAATTTAGAAGGCCTGGCCGAAGATATTTCAAATTTTGAAGGATTCCGGTGGCGGCACTACAGCTCGGCCGCTTCACGCGCGACTCGTAGAATACGCTTTCGCCGGAAACGCCGTTGCTACCTTTATCCAGTTCGCCGACGAGTCGCTCGAAGCTGGCGACGCCAGATCGGTGAGTCATGCGTTATCCGGCCAAGTGCCCGCTCAACCTCCACAACGCCGTGACTCCGAACCCGACTCTGTCAACCCCTATGGCACATCAGCCCGGCCTTAGTCCAGAACGGCTTCCTTACCAGCAAGTCGTGGCAGCCAATATCCGGACATCCCAGAAGGTCATTTCAGGGTGATGCGGTCGTATCCCTTGAACGCCGAGGTGTCGCTTAGGATTACCTTGTCGCCGGCTTCGATTCCGCTTAGGATTTGGATCGTGTTGACCGACGCGCGCCCAAACTTGACCTTTACTCGCACTGCATGGTCTCCATTCGGTTCCAGTTTGAACAAAGCACCTTCACTGTTGGGCCAACCCTCTACTGGCCGGCCGACCTGGACGACGTCGCTCAAGTGGCCGAGTTCGATTGTGCCGTCCACCTCAACACCCTGCTGAACCCCGCGCGGCAGCCCACTCTCGATCTGCACAGTAACACTGCCCTGCTGCACACCAGGAGTGACTCGCGCCACTTTGCCGGTGGCGACCTCGACCTGCTTAAGGAACTGTATGGAGACAATCTGACCCGGCTGCACCTCCTTCATCAGCGACGTGGGAAGTAGCAGATCGGCCGTGGTGCTGGTGGTGAGCTTACCGAGCCCGCGCACCGCGACCGACATGTCGCCTCGCTTCACCGTATCCACCCAAATGGTGTTGCGGTCGACTACACCACCGGGCGCGGTTGGGGTTTGAGCACCCCTGAGCACGACCACGCCGGCGCCGGACAGCACCATCAGAGTGACTACAAAAGCTGCCACAGGCCCGATGACGGTGTGGGAGACCGGTTGCAATGGATCAGCCAGCCTGCGAATACGATCCAAAAGAGAGCCGCCGTTGGCTGCGATCGCGGCACGAACATGGGTGGGACGGCACAATTCCAAGTCGGCGAGGGCGCGTACATACGTTAGGGCGTCGCCACTAGCAGCCACCGCCAAATCGTCACAGCACAACTCGCGTTCCTTACGGATCTGTTTTGAGACCCACCAGATCGCGGGGTGGTAGAACAGGACTGCCTCGACGACACTCTGCAGCACGTTCACCAGATAGTCATGTCTGCAGATGTGGGCAACCTCGTGAGCCAGCAGCGCCTCGATATGCTCAGGTGCCAACCCGGTGAGCGCTCCGACCGGCATCAGTACCACCGGCCGAAACCAGCCGACGACGGCCGGCACTTCCACCAGTGACGACACGAGCAGGCGGACGGGGTAGGACACACCGAGTTGTACCGCGATTCTATTGAGCGCATCTTGCAGATGATGAGGCGTAGGGCGATTTGCATTGGACCGCAGGCGAGCAGCGACAAACGAACCACCCGCCAAGCGAATCAACAATACAACTGCACCCGCGAACCAAGCCATCACGAGCCACGGCAGGGCCCGCTGCAATCCACCTAACCAGGACAAGTACCAAGGCGCCGCCAAGCTCCCACCCGAGGCTGCAAGCATCAGCGGAATTGCAGGGACTTGCGCAGATGCCGATTGCCAAGTGTTCGAGCCTGCCAGGAAACCATACGTCAGGATCGGAGCAGACGCCATGCTGGCGAGGGTCAAACAGGCGAGCGCGTAGCGGGCACGAGCGCTGATCGACCCGGCACCCAGCCCGCGCACCGCCGCGAACAGTGCCGAAATCAATGCACCCTGCCACACGAAGTGAAGCAGTGTCCAGCCAAGGTCTGCGGCCAGAGGCTGTGCGAGCAAAAACTGTAGACTTTTCATCGGGATTCCCTTCTCTTCTCAAGCTTGTCCAGGATTCGCCGGATCTCACCCAACTCTTCGGCGGAGGCTGGTTGAGCGGCCAGCGCCCCTAAGACGAGGTTTTTGGACGAGCCTTCAAACGCACGCTTCAGCAAATCCGCGGCGATCTCCCTCTGGGTCTGTTCTTTGGCGACGCCGGCCTCGTAGACATGCGAGCGAAAGCGCTCACTGCGAACGAGCAGGCCTTTTTCCGTCATCAACTGCATCTGTTTGAGCGTCGTCGTGTAACCGCTGTCCTTTCGAAGCGCTTCGTGAATTTCACGCACGGTGCTGGGCCCCAGACGCCAGAGTGCCGCCAGTATATCGAGCTCAGCGTCCGAAGGCAGCGGCGTGCGAGGCGGATGTTTACGGCGAGAGCGGAGAGCCATGGTTCACAGTGTAATACGATCAAGATCGTATGTCAACGATATAAATCGTACTAAGACCAGAGCAGGCCGTCGTGGCGAAGTCAACTTGCCGAAGTTGTTTATCCCTCGTCAGACCCAGGGGCTGCCTGAACTAGCGCGCGACTTGCATCGAGAAGGTCGAGACTGGACGGCACATCCCAGCAAAGTAAAAGCGCAGACGTACTGGGACCGGTTCAAGGAAATTACTGTTCCACTTGGACGTGTCGGCATCTCGTTGATTTGAGCTTCTGGCGCCCGCTCCGGTCGGATTACGCGCTAATCGGACCGGAGCGGATCTCTGGAAGGGTGGCCGACCATTCGCCCAGAGCGGCCTTTTGCTTCCCGGAGCACAGTCAGGGCAGCGGCGCCGGTGCAATTGCGTCTGCTCCCGGAGCTCCACCCTAATCCCAGGAGTATGATTGAGTGACGCCTGTGGCAGTAAGTGGAAAATATGTGGGACGTTGCGCCGTCGAACGTTCCCCAGACTAGTTGCGTCCCCGGCGTCAGAGACGCTGAACCGGCCTTGAAAGGAGGTCCACAATGCGCACTGCTGCTTTCTGCTGTGTAGCTATTTTCTCTTACCGCCGCGGATACGATGCCCTTTACGGGCACACTGGCTGGTCAAGGCCTCCTATGTCGCGGCGCTCGCTCGGTAATAAAAAATCGCCGAAGCCACAGAAATCATTTCTGCGGTGATGAAGCGGGAATGATGATCAATCACAACTCGCTTATCGACGGGCTTCAAGAGCTGCGGACCAGGGTCCAACAGGAAAGAACTAAACTAATAACGCGGCCAGCATAGGAGGTACAAACTTCATGATTGCGATGATGGAAAGGATCATTCATATCGAGTGGCAAGGACCCTATTCACTCAACCAGCTTGACACCCTTAAGGACTTGTGCAAGGACCGTGGGCTTTATCAGATATATGGGCATCACCCGGTCTACGGCTCCAACGTGCTCCTTTATATCGGCCAGACGTACGGACTGACGTTTGGGGAGCGGATCGAGGAACACAACTTCGGCGGGGGCTCGCAAGAGGACCGCGCGCACATCGAAGTCTATGTGGGTCGCCTGAAGGGTGGTGCGACGACGCCATCATCAGACGACTGGCGCAACGAAATCAACTGGGCAGAGAAGCTTCTACTTTACGTGCATGGTCCGGCATACAACCCGGAACACATGCTGGAGCTAAATGAGGAGGATGCCAGAGTGTGTAGTGCACGCGTGTTCAACTGGGGGTGCATCCGGGCGCTACGTCCGGAGGTCTCGGGTCGCCGGTGGACGAAAGCTGCAACGGATGAGGCCAACGCTTACAAGGTTTATGAGATGCCTTAATTGCGGACAGTGCGATTTGGGCCGATACACCAAGCTGGGCTCGGCAGGCGCGACTTTTTTGGGCTCTAACGTTAGTAACAAAAGCCAATTACGGGCCGGAAGCCCTCGCGATCTACGGCTAATTGCAGCTTATTACGCAGAGCAGGTGAGACGATCTGGGAAAAACCAACAACAAGATAATGGAAGCTGCGGCAGCCAGCTCTCCCGTCCACGATGAACCATGTGCTAAAGTGCTCGCGAGTAGCAGCGGGTTTCTGAGATCTCCGGCTCCCCGATCGTATTAACGCCTCGCGGCAGCCTGACCTGAATGCTACCCCTGACTGAAGCCATTTCGGGATCAGGAAGTTACGTCAGCAACGTGGGAATATTCCGAGGACCACGACGCTCGGGAGTATCTACGCAACGAAAAAATACACTACACGGCAGTCGTTGGCCGGTCGGCGGCCTCCACCAGAGTCCGCGAAGCCGGCGCGCCGGCGTAAATATGAATCGCATGGCTCTCACCGTCGTCGACCAACTGGATCTCCTGTTTGGACCTTTCACCGCCGTTTTCCACCGTTATCCGATATTCAGTTCGTCCATAGCGGAAGGTCAGGACGTAGCCCGGCCAGTTCTCAGGAAGCACGGGCTCGATTGACAAACGTCCGGCTCGCAGCTTGAACCCCAGGATTTCCTCCAGCCACACCCGATACATCCAGCCCGCCGAGCCGGTGTACCACGTCCAACCTCCGCGCCCGGTCTGACTCTGCAATGAGTAAACATCGGCGGCCACGACGTAAGGCTCCGTTCGATAGGCCGCATAATCCTCCGGTGTGCGTGAACGTTCAATCGGATTCAGCATCTGCAGAACTTTGACGGCACGATCGCCGTCTCTCATGCGCGCATACGCCATGGCAACCCATAAAGCGGCGTGTGTGTATTGGCCGCCATTCTCGCGGACACCTGGCGGATACCCCATGATGTAGCCGGGGTGCGGGCTGGATTTGTCGAAGGGCGGCGTGTAAAGGAGCACAAGCTTCTCTTTCTCACGAATGAGCTGTTCTTCGACCGAGCGCATCGCGACTACCGCCCGATCCGGGTTGCCGGCGCCACTAATTACCGACCACGACTGCGAGAGCGAATCGATGCGAGCTTCCTCGTTCTGTCGCGAGCCCAGCGGCGTCCCGTCGTCGAAGAAGGCCCGCAGATACCATTCACCATCCCAACCGGTGCGTTCCACCGTAACGCTCAATCGTTCCGCGCGGTCGCGGTACCGGGAGGCTAACTCCTGCTCGCCGCGGCCTGCGCATACCTCCGCGAACTTCTTCAAGACGTCCACGAGAAACCAGGCCAGCCAGACGCTCTCGCCTTTCCCCTCCTCGCCGACGCTGCTCATGCCATCGTTCCAGTCGCCCGTGCCAATCAGGGGCAACCCATGCGGTCCAGAGGTCGTGCCCTTCTCAATAGCCCGGCGGCAGTGCTCGAATATGGTCGCTTGGTCGATCGAGACCGACGGTTGAAAATAGACTTCGCGCTCCTCCTCTCTTAGCTGCGGTCCCTCGAGAAAGGTTGTAGCGGCGTCGAGAATGCCAGCGTCGCCGGTGACATTCATGTATTGGCACACTGCGAACGGGAGCCACAGCAGATCATCCGAGCACCGGCTGCGAATGCCCTTACCGGAAGGCGGATGCCACCAATGCTGTACGTCTCCTTCAACAAACTGCCGCGAAGCAGAGCGCAAAATCATCTCGCGCGTGATATCGGGCGCTGAGTAGACAAGGGCCAGCGCATCCTGCAACTGGTCTCGAAAGCCGTAGGCGCCGCTCGATTGATACAAAGCGGAACGGCCCCAAATGCGGCAGCTCAGCGATTGATAGAGCAGCCAGCGATTCAACATGAAATCAACTGAGAGAATCGGCGTCTTGACTTGAATCGTAGTCAGGAGATTATCCCACCACGCCCGCGTCTCTTCGAGCGACCGTTCAACGTTTTCCGCATCACGGTACTGCGCAATCAAACGCCGGGCGTGTTCGGCATCATCCGCCTGCCCAAGTACATAAATCACCGTCTTCTCTTCCCCGGGGCCGAGGTCGAATTTCGTTTGCAGTGCCCCACATGGATCGAGCCCAGGACCCGTGCGCTTGGCGAGCGACTCCCGCCGCAAAGCCGCTGGGGCTTCCAGCGAGCCATTGCGTCCCAGGAATACGGTGCGATCACCGCTGTATGAAGAGGGCTCGGGTGTCATGGCCGCGAATGCGACCCGCCCGCCATAATCCAAATGATAAGGATTGTGCATAAACAACGCTTTCGCACTCTCATCCCAGGAGGACGAAATGTGCATCTGCGTCGTCTCACGATCCGTGCCGAGCACGAACTCCGAATATGAGGTCACGGACAGACGCCGCCTTTGCGAAGCTCTGTTCTTGACCCGCAGACGCTGTATGCGAACCGGATCGGCTCTCTTGGCATGCACCGGCACAAAAGTCATCAGCGTTTGTTCCAGCGCATGACTGTTGTGTTCGAATTCGGTGTATCCCTGCCCGTGCCGGGCACGATACGCATCGAGTTCGCGCACTGGCAGCGGTGTAGCTGTCCAAAACACTCCGCTGTCTTCATCACGAATATAGATGGCCTCGGTAGAAGGATCCGAAACCGGATCGTTATTCCAAGGTGTCAAACGGTTCGACTGGCTATTTCCGTACCAGCAGCATCCTGAACCAGCTTCGCTCACGAGTGCTCCGAACACCGGATTCGCCATCACATTTATCCATGGCGATGGCGTGAAAACATTCGGGCCGAGGTAGATCGCATACTCGCGCCCGTCCGCCGTAAATCCCCCAACACCGTTGAAGTAGGGAAGCTCCAGGAAGGGCAAAGACCTAGAGGGTTGTTCCTCACGTCGTTTGATCTGCAACGGCGGCGGCAGAGAAATTCCCTCCGGAGGACTGCTGAGCTGCTTCGAAAGCGTTCCGGGCGCCGCGCCCATGGTCGCCTGCGCAACGGTGAGAATCAGATTCAGATCCACCTCGGATATTTGATCCACCTTCAGCAGGAATACGCCCCCGGGCTGCTGAACCCCCGTGTGCAATGAGTGCGCTTCCACCAGGCGGAGCAGTTGCTGATGGAGAGGCTGCTCATAGCTGGCCGGCTCGCGGTTGAGAATCACCAGATCGGCTTTGAAGCCGCGCAGCCGCCAGTAGGTATGCGCAACCAGCAGGTCGCGCACCAGCGTAAGACCTTGCGAATCGGCGACCCAAACCGTCACAAGCGGCAAGTCGCCGGAGATGCCATGAGCCCACAGCTTCGACTGTGTTTGCACATTCCGGCGCAAGCGTTCCGCCGGCGCCCGCAACCGGATGTTCGGATACAGGAGGTGACTGGCGAGTTCGGCAAAACGCATCGCCGCATCGCTCTCAATACCGAGATAGCGGTATTCGAGCTGCGCGTGCGACCAGGCTAGCTGGAACGCCCGGCTGCAGACATCGGCATCGCGGTATTTGACGATCAGACGCATCAGGTCCTCGCGCGACCCCGCGGCAACCGTGACCAGCGTGATCTGCGCCTGCTGCCTCGGTTCAAGCGAAAGGCGCTGTCTCATCCCGAACACAGGATCAAGCACGTAGCCATCCGTCTGGTTCAGCGACATGATTGGGTCGCGCCAAGTGTGCCCCCGCCCAAGGAACCGCGCGCGGTCCGTTTCGTACTCAAACGAGCTCTCGCCCTCGGGATTTTCAATCATCATCTGTGCAACCCAGATCGGCGATTCATCAGGAGCTCGTAGCCGGCGCCATGCGAGTAGCGCGTGCAAGTCGGCCCGCGCCTCGGTCTGGATAAACAGCTTGTTAAAAGCTGGATGCGTACGGTCCGCGCCGTGGGGCGCAAGGCTCAATTCAGCAGCGCTGGTCAACTCGAGTGTCCGCGCTCTCGAACCCTGATTGACGAGTGTGATGCGGCGAATCTCCGCATCATCTTCCGGCGACACCGTCACTTCCAGATGACTCTCGATACCCAGCATGCGGCGGCGGAACTCCGCGCGGTCGGCGCTGAAGGTGGCCGTGTAGCGGGGGTCTTTCACGTTTAAGGGCTGATGCGTCACGGACCAAAGCGTGTTGCTTTCTTCTTCGCGAAGATAAACAAACGTTCCCCAATTGTCACGGGTGGTGTCCGAACGCCAGCGCGTGATGTCGAAGTCGCCCCACCGGCTGTAGCCCGCGCCCGTGTTGGTGATCATCAGCGCATATCGGCCGTTGCCGAGCAGCTGAACGCGGGGGATCGGCGTGTCTTCATCGAACACCCGGTATTCAGGCTCCGCTGGCCCGGAGAGCAGCCGCATTGCCACCTGATCCGATGGGCGGTGAACCAGCATCGAAGGCATAGGCGGTATGCGCTCGAACAGCAGCGGCTCCACGGCTTTGATTCGGAGATCGGCATGGAAGCGCTGCTGCATGATGCCGCGGTTGAGCACGTTGTTCAGGGCCATGAGGCTCATTCCCTGGTGGTGAGCCATGTAGGCGTAAACGATTACTCCCATCCCGCCTCGCCGTTCCTCCTGACGCGTGTAGTCCAGCGACTCATAGAACCCCATGCGGCCGTACATACCGGCCTTCACCAAACGCTTGAGGTTCTTGATCGATTCCGCCGGGTTCACCAGCAAGGCGAGCGCGGTGGCATAGGGCGCTACCACCGGATCGTCCTCCAGCTCCCGTTTCAGGGCGAGCGATGGCACGCCGAAAGATCGATACTGGTAAATCTTGTGCGAATCGAGAGCGCTGTATGCAGATTCCGAGATTCCCCAAGGCGCGCCCCGATCCTTTGTGTACTCAATCTGGCATTTTACCGCCGCGGCGCAAGCGTTTTCCAGCAAGGAGTTTCGGAAACTGCGCGTGAACAGGAGGGGCATCAGGTACTCAAACATCGTGCCGCCCCAGGAAAGCAGAACCTGGCCATTCCCCGAGGTGTAGGGCCGTCCCAGCGCCAGCCAGTGCTCCGCGGGAACGTCACCCTTGGCAATCGCCACCAAACTGGCAAGACGCGCTTCGCTCGCCAGCAAATCGTAGTGAGCGGTGAAGTTCACCGGCCCGCCTACCTGGTATCCGATGGCGAACAGTCGCCGATGAGCGTCGTACACAAACTGCATATCCATGCCGTCAGCGAGGGCATCGCTCATTTCTCCGAGATGTCTGGATCGGCCGAGCAAATCCGCCGACGCTCCACGAGCCTTCTCGTACTCAGCTCTGACGTCCGCAATCCAGGCGGTGAGCTTCGCCGATAGCCCGTCTTTGTTCCCGGCGTCCTCCAGCAAGATCTCGCTAAGCAGGCTGGTTTCTCCGCGAGCCACTGTGCCCCAGGAAGGTAACTCGCGCAGCAGCCTGCGGCGCGCCACAATCGCGTCATCTCCGAGAGGCTGCAGGAACTCGTCAGGTGGAGCAGCCAAAACGTCCAGCCAGTGCAAATAATGGTCGGCGTGTTGAATCCAGCTATCTATTTGCTGCGCCAGCCGCATAAACCAGTAAGCGCGCTCCCCGGTGGTCGGGTTGCTCCACCGCAGGGAATCGGTCAGCTTGCGTGCGGGCTCGGCAGCCAGGCGGAGTCTCCCCAGAATTTCGATGCCCAAAGACTCTTCCTCTAACAGCCCGCGCAACGCAGCTAGAGGAACACGGGTGCTGTGGTCCGGCGGGAACTGCTCCGTAATGACCGCTAACGTGTCAGCCAAGCCGCGCAGTGCGCGCGCGTCCAATTGCGATTCCACATCCAGCTCCTGAGAAACCTGCCTCAGCACCCACAGGCTCGCGATGAGATTTCCGCTATCGGCAGTCGATACGTACTTTGGCGGCAGCGGTTCCAGAGTTCGGGTGTTGTACCAGTTGAGAAGGTGGCCCTCGCAAGATTCCAGCTTTGCCAGCGTTTCGATCGTTGCGGTACAACAGTCGACCATTTGTTCCGGAGTCAGAAACCCGAGATCGCGCGCCGAGACCGCGGACATCAGCCACATTCCAATGTCGGTGGGCGAGGTGCGCTCGGCGACTTCGATGCACAGCGCTTCCTGGGAGTTGTCGGGAGGAAGCCAGTGGTGCTCCGGGCCTACCAGGTCATCGAAGTAGCGCCAGGTTTCCCGGGCGATCCGTCGTAGATAGAGTTGATCCTCACTTTCGATTCGCTCCAGCTTCCTCACAGCCCGACGCTGCCAACCGATCCAGTACTGAACCGCCGGAGCAGCAACCCAAAGTAAAAGAAATGGGGTCCAGGCCGGTTCCCAAAGATCTCCGCGGAGACTCAGTGCCACCAGAAACACGCCAGCCAGAACGGAGATGAAGAAGAATTGCGCCCGGAAAGCCTCAAGATGGGAGACGGCTAACCGTTGCGACATTTCCGCAGTCTGCCATTCCAGCAGATGGCGTTTGCTGATCTCGAGCCGATATAAGACGCGAACGATCGCATCTGCGGAAAGATAGGCCTGATGCGGCAGGAAGGTAGCCTTGACGATCGCTCGATTCAAATCACTGTTGGCTTCCCGCCAGGCCTGCGCGTCCCCCCGCCATCGCGCGATCAGGCGGTCGAGAAATTGAAAGAGGAGAGGAACGGCGAGGACCAACGCCACTAGTGTGCTGGCGGCGCCGGGAGCAGCATGCCAGATCCAAGCGCAAATCAGGAGCATCAATGACGCAGCAGGTAACAAGCTGCGGCGCAAGTTGTCGAAAATCTTCCAGCGATTGATCAGCGTCAGGGGATTCGGAACGGACTCCGGCCGAGTTGCGGCCGGAACTCGCGGCAAGATCCACGAAGCGATCTGCCAGTCTCCGCGGTTCCATCGGTGTTGCCGTTTGCTGTAGCTGGTGTAGTCGTACGGGAACTGTTCGAAGAGGTCCACGTCGGTGGCCAATCCGACGCCTACGTATGCTCCTTCGATGAGGTCGTGACTGAGCAACCTCTGCTGCGGGAAGCGCCGGTTGAGTATTTTGTGAAAGGCACGAACATCGTAAATGGCCTTTCCATGGTAGATGGCTTCGCCGAACAGGTCTTGATAGACGTCGGAAACGGCCTGAGAATACGGGTCTGTCCCGCGCGCGTCCGTAAATAACCTCGTGAAACGTGTGGCCGTTGCCGATGGGAGCGTGATACTCACGCGCGGCTGAATGATGGTGTAACCGCGGGCGCGGTTGCGTTCGTCTCCCGTGAGCTCGACGCGGTTTAAGGGATGCGCGATGGTTTCGACGAGCCTTTGCGCACTGCCGTGAGGGAGTTGGGTGTCGGCATCGAGCGTGATCACGTACCGGATCTTTGGCAGAGACCCGACGCAAAAGAACTCCGCGTTTTCCCCGCCATTCAGAAAACTGTTGAGTTCCTCGAGTTTCCCTCGTTTCCGTTCCCAGCCGATCCAGCGTTCCTCGGTCTCGCACCACACCCGCGGTCTGTGGAAGAGCAGGAAACGGCCATTGCCATGACGTGAATTCAACTGCTCTATGCTCTTCATTACCAATCCAAGCAGACCGTCGTCCTCCGGCATCTCGCGCTCTTCAGCGTCAGTGAAGTCCGCCAAGAGTGAGAACCAGAGATTCGCGCCCGGGTTCGCGAAGTAGCGTACTTCCAGCCTCTCGATCTCGCCGCGGACCGACTCCGGCGTAAGCAGCATCATCGGCACAGCGACAAGAGTGCGGCAGTCTTCCGGTATTCCATCCTCAAACGACATCTTCGGCAGCACACGCGGGGGAAGAATCCCCATAAGGAAAATCTGCAGCAGGTAAGTGGCGAGTTCGCTGGCCGGGAAGAGCGCGAGTATCCCCAGGAACAGGAGCATCCCTTGTGAAGCCACTCCCGCGCTGTGCAACGCGAACCGAAAAGCACCCGAAAGTCCGGCGGTAAGTGCGGCGAGACTGCCCAGGTACAACAACGTCGGATGCCGGTGCAGAAAACGCAGGCACCGTTCACGCCAGGGAATGCGGCGGCGCAGGCGCTTCTCAAGTTGCGGCAATCCTTCATCAAGCAGGTAGTAAGCTACGCACTGCTCACGACTACCGCGCGGAGCGGGTTGCGCGAGATCCACCGCCAACCGGGCCACGTCCCATTCGGAGAACTTCGACTGGCGCGCTACTGCTTCCACCACCCGGCGGCAACTGTCGCGCGTGGCGAAATCGCTGCGGGCATGGATGCCTGCCGGGTCCTGGCGCAGAATCGCCTCCATCCGGCTTACCGTCTCGACAATCTTCGGGTATTGCAGTTCGGACAACTGGCGCAGACTCCCAATGGCGCCGGCGATCAACATCAGATCGTTTGCTTCTTCGGCATACTCGCCTCGGATGATATCGGGTAAGTGGTGTTGTGTCTTCTCCTGAATCCATTTCTGGATCAGAGCAAGCGCGGACTCTTCGTGGTGCAGTTGCTCGCCGAGGCGCGCAATGAAATGGGGCGTTAGCTCGTTGCCACGACGATCGAGTTCAGCGACCATTTTCTCGAACTCCTCGGGAGTGCGATAGGCGGCGTTCAGAAGGCGGTCAGCCCAAAAGTCGGCTAGTTCCTTCTGATGCTGGCGCAGGCTCGCCAACTCTGACAGCCGCCGCAGCCGCTCGAGAAGCACCAAACGCAACATCAGCGGGAACACCCACAGCTCGGCGATGGTCAAGGGAGACTGATGCTGATAGGCGTCGAGAAAGCTGATGATTGTCTCTTCCGCGAGCCGGTGGCCAGTGCGATCGATCAACTCAGCGGCGAGATGATAGACGCGCAGCCGGACCGGACAGCTCCGGTCCGTTAGCACCGGTAGAATTTTGTTGTGATTGTCAGGAAGGTTGTGCCGGATGTCAGCAATGTTTGAGCGAATGAGGTATGCGTTATCCAGGAGCCACTCGGCTGCATGAGTGATGCCATATTCCAGCCGCGCGGCTTCGGCCAGATCGGCCCGCGCGCGTTCGATGAAAACTTCGCACCCGCGCAAAATGGGCAACAGCGGCCGCGATCGGGTCGATGCCTCGAGTTGGTGCGAAGCCGCCAACTCCGCCGCGCAACCCGGCAAGCTGGCCACGGTGGCCGGTGGGCGCTGTTGCCCGGCGGTTTCCGTGGAGGCCGTGAAGCCCGGCCCCGGACGAATCGCGAAGACGGATGGTTGTGCAATGCGCCGCAGGACCGCGATGGCAGCGGCCGTTTCATCTTCGGTTGCTTCGACGACCACGAGGCTCTCTTCGGGAAGGACCAAGCCGCGGTAACCGCGAAGAACTCTGTTGCGAATCCCGAGTCCCAACCAGAGCGTGCCGAACCAGGCGATCAGAAAACCGCACAACGCCGATGGGACCACCGCCAAGGAAGGAATGCCCGCGGTCGCGGCCAGCGCGGCGACGGCGAGCACTATGGCTACTCCGAATACGGCGCGTTCACGAGGTCCGAGTCCGTCATGGAAATGCTTCAGACCGCCGTCTGACGCGCGATGGATTACAGCCGAGCGCCGGAACCCATTCTTGCGGGCCTCGCGAAGCGCCTCCCTCCCGTGTGCTTCGCTGCGGTAAAACCCAAGCACGAATCTGGGGACGCGTGATTTTCCTGTTGCACGATGCGAAGCAAGCACATATTCATTCTCGCCGTTTTCTGGCACTCCTTCACAGCGGGATTGCGCGACATGTCCGGAAACGCATCGCGAACGCAGCGAGGCGGAGTCCTTGCGACATTTCCGGCGCGCTGTCGACGCAGCTCTAGAGTACGACGCACATTTGGCAGCGCTCGTCAGAGCGAGGCTTGGTTTTTGTAGTCAGTATTTGCGCCTTCCGTTGTCGATCGCTCGAACGGAACTTGGGTTTGCCATTAGCCGATGGATGAGCGACTCGTTCGACACCCGATAGAGGGGAGCCGTTGAACACCTTGCGCTTCAAGAATATTCGGCTGGCGAATGGAGATGCGCAGCACAAACAATGGACGCGGCTTTGACTGCGTTGGAAGGGACTATTACTCTTCCGGCGATGAGTGCCGCGTCGGCGTTGCGCGCCTCGAAGGGCTTCCTGCGCGGACTCAGCGCCTATTGCCTGGTCCGAGACGGTCGGCTGAATGAGGCGCTGATTGCTCTTGAGCGGAGCCGGGCTTCAAGCTCCTTGCGAGCTGCCGGCGACGTCCCCCTTGCGTCCCTCCTCGAACGAATTCCTGTCGGCGTCACAGCCGTGCTGCCCCTGGTTACGGAACATGGCACCGCTGTTTTCCTTGTCCCGCACGGGTTGTCGCAGATCGAATCCGCGCATGTGTTGCTCACCGATACCTTCGACGACCGCAAGCTCGCGAACGTGCTTGTATCGAGCAGCAAACCTGACGGTACGACGGCGCCAGGCTGGTTGCACGCACTGGGGGCATGGCGGGAGAGGGCCAACGGACCCGGAGCGTCTCTCGCAGCTCTGCGCAACCTGGAGAGAAGTTTTGGCACAGGTCGGTGGCGACCTGATCGAGCCGATTCTCGACAGACTCCCGCCGGACACATCCACCTTGTGCATCATTCCCCACCGCGGGCTGGGCGTATTGCCGCTGCACGCGATTCCCGTCAACGGCACGGCCTCACCGACGCACCTTGCGTCGCGCTTCGCCGTCGTCTACGCTGCATCGCTATCCGAGATCACGACGCCACGCCTCGGCCATGCCCCGGCAACGCGTTCCCTCCTCACCGTCAGGCCAACGGCTGATCCTCCGCTGCACTTTGCGGAACGGGAATGCGCGGCCGTACGGGAACACTTTGCGCACCACTTACACCTTGGCGGGAATGGTGCGTCACGGGGTCAAGTCGCAGAAACCGTGGCCAACTTCACCTATGCACATTTCGCTTGCCATGGAACGGCGGATTGGAATGATATCGGAAAGTCAGCGGTAACCTTATCCGACGGCAGCCTGACGATGGATGAGCTGTGCAGGAAGGATCTCAGCAATGTCCGCCTCGTTTGTCTTTCTGCCTGTGAAACGGGAATCATCGATTTCAAGCACCTGCCGAACGCAAGCATTGGTATGGCGACCTCGTTGAGGAAAGCAGGGGCGAATTGCGTTCTGTCAGCACTCTGGACTGTTTCAGATGCAGCGACATTCCTGACCATGAAAGCGTTCTACGCTCATCATCTTCGCGGTCGGTTGGAACCGGGTGCGGCCCTTGCACGCGCTCAAGAATGGTTGCGGGACCTGACGTCGAAGGACGTGGTGGCCGAACTGGGCGCTCCGGTCGCCACCGTCGGAGCGGATCCAGAGCATCCTTTCAGCGAGCCTTTTTACTGGGCACCGTTTCGGATTAACGGTTTGTAGGAGACTTGTCCATGCGCAGCGGCATGCCCACCTCACAACAGACCGCGCTCGTCGAAGAGCTGTTTCAGGTGTTTTGCGAACGGGACTACCCGACGTGTCTGGCGAAGGTTTTCGACCTAGGCATGACGCTCCGGCTTCGAACCTTCACACCCATCCTCACGAATGGGATTGGCGGACGACCCGATGCGCCGGACCTGCAGATTATCCTGATTCATACTGTCGCGTGTCTTCGCGTGGGTGACCAATCCGGTGCGGAGACGGCCTTCATGCTGAATCTGGTCGATCATCGTCCCGGAAAGGACCGGTTGATGGCTCTCCCCGCTCTGTCGCTTCGGAGATCTTCGTTTCCCGACGTGCTCAAGCACGCACCGAGTGATCAAGCTCGGCTTCAGGCACACTACTGGGAAGCCGAAGGCCGGCTCACCGACCGCATGTACGCCGAAGCGTTTGACTCATTTCGGTCATGTACGCCGGCACGATTGTCGATCCCCGAGGAGGTTTTCGCCGAAGCACGGCTGTCCTGGTTGGCGTTCGGTGACCTTCCGTCGTAGCTGATCAACAACTGATTGGAAATCGTTAAAGCTCGAGCTAGGCACTGTTAAGCACAGCAGCTTATAACCGCCGATCTGAACATGTTCGTATCCGCAGGTACGGAGAAACGATCCAGCTAGAACAACTCCGGCCTGCCGTGTTAATGGAGGAACCTCCCCGATCGAGCGTTTCTCAACGGGCAACTTAACTTTGTGTGGTTCTGGCCGGATGACGCGCCACTCGGAGAATGCTCTTATACCGGCCGGATTAGCCGGTCCAGAAGGTGCAGGATTCCTCCTGGTAAACGCCGCTCACGTCCAGCTCCGCGCGGGCACGCAGACGCGTTTGCTTGAATGGACGGCGA
>PMUN01000245.1 GCA_003166875.1 Bryobacterales bacterium
GACGCACGGCAGTAGTAAAGATCCAGAGCGGACAGCCCGCTAGCGGGCGCTTGGTACAATCGGCATCGCGGTGACATCATAATCTGGCGTAATTATCACCAGGCAACCAAGCACACCCCCGAGTCGTTACGGCGGAGCAGGCATTTCCTGGATTGGGCCAACATGCCCGATCCGTTCCGGCACTACGACGGCGCGCCGGTGATCGATCTGCCGGCCGATCCGAAACAATCGGGGGATTGGACCGATTTCCTTTCAGGTCTGCTTTTCTACTCGGCTTCTATCAGCGCCACCAAGCAGACGATTTCCGGACAACGCTACGCACTGCGCGTGAATCCGTCTTCAGGCAATCTCCATCCCACCGAGTTTCACCTAGCATGCCCGAACGGACTTTATCACTATCGGGTCTCATCGCACATGCTGGAGCAACGCGCCGCAGGCGACTACGGGGCTTTGCGGTTCCTGTTGACCACTATCGCTTGGCGCGAGGCATGGAAGTATCAGAGCAGGGCCTATCGTTATTGTCTGCACGATGTAGGCCATGCCTGGCAATCGCTGGCGCTAGCGGCTCAGGCCATCGGCTGCGAAGCCAGCGCGGTGGGGAACTTCGACGACGACAGTGTAGCTCGTTCTTTTCGCCTGGCTGACGACGAATGGCCAATGCTATTGATTGAAATTCACGGCGCGCCCGACTTCCCTGCGGCGCCGAATAGCGAATGGTTCGGAGGCATTCCGAACAAGCTATCAACGGAAGTAATCCGGTATCCATTGATTGAAGAAATACACGCGGCAACGAGGAAGATAGACTCTGTTTGGCTGGCGAAAGCGCCTGCCCCACCAACACCGTTGCGCACCAAAGTGGGGCAGACGTTTTCGTCTGCCAACGTGAGCTTCGGCGAAATCGCCCGACGACGCCGCTCCGCTCTCGATTTCCGAGGCGGAGCCGAATCCATTAGCAGCCACCAGCTACTAACCTTGCTCGATTTAGCCACTCGTCCGCTCGATGCTGACTTCGCCGCCGAGTCGTACATCCAGCTCTACCTCTACGTCCATCGCGTCCGCGATCTCGCTCCCGGCGTCTACAAATATTGGCCGGAAGAAACGCGGCTGGAACTGGTGAAATCCGGCGATCAACGCGTAATGGCGGCGGCACTCAGTCTTGGTCAGGATCTGGCCGGAAATTCCTGCGTCACTTTTTCGATGATTGGCGACCTGGAACGCGCGGCCCACTTGTACGGCGATCGGGGCTATCGTTATGTTCACTTTGAAGCAGGCGCCATCGGCCAGCGGCTCTATCTGGCGGCCGAATTGCTCGGCTTTCAGTCCACTGGCATCGGCGCGTTTTTTGACGATTCGGTTAACGAGTATCTAGGGATTGCGCTCGATTCCGGCCGGCAGGTGGTGTATCACTTCGCGTGCGGATTCGCTGTCCCCGACGACCGGATCGTGTCCCCTTGCTGACGCGCGGGGCTACTCGATCTGGATTGACTCCACCTGGATGACCTCTTCCTTGATGGTGCCGGTCACTTTGGCTTTCAGATCCTTCTCTTTACTGGTGGCCTTGATCGCCGCCAGCGCCTTCACGTTCCCGCGCTCATCGAACTTGATGAACTTGCCGTCAGCAAGCACAATGCCATACCCGCTCTTCGCGCAACTGATGGCGCAATCCTTGGTGTGGCTAGCCAGATCATTCTTCTTGCACATTACGTCGACCACGGTGCCGGACCAAGTTTCGGCTAACGCGAGAACGGACGTTACAACTAATCCAACAATCAGTTTCAGCATGCCGATAAGCTCCTTGAACAAGTGTGCCACAGCAGGGTTGCCACAGCGGAGTTGGGCAAACTTGGAGCGGTCTGTTAAAATGTCGGTTTAGAGTACGAATGGCACTTGATTCAAGCAGCGGTCCTGATTATACTGGCTCTTTTCATGGCGAAATGATCGGCATGACACCGCGGGAAGATTTCGACCCACTTGCCCCACAACGTGAGGCCGCCATGTTCTACGGGCTCTTCCTAAGGGGACATTCCGCCGACACCTTACGGCGCGACATCGACGTCCCCAAGCCGCTTCTACAGAAATGGCTGAATGCCCGCAGGTATGAAACCGGCTTTCGGAATTCGCTGAAGCGTGTCTATCAGTACCGCAAACAGGTGCTCGCGATTTTCGACGAGTTGGTGCTGAACGAAAAGAACCGTCCGCGCGTTCAGTAGTAGCCCGCCAAATCATACTCCCGTTCCCTTTACACTGAATGAAGATGAAACACACTCACTCTCCGTCGGCCCCGGTGGAAGACGCGCTCGCCTCTTCGAAGGCTCACATCCTTTCCAATCCAACGCGTCCCTTCGACCCCGTCGGCGCCACCACAGCTTCCGAAATCCTGACCCGAATGCAAGGCACGGCGTTCCAGGGCAAGCAACTCGGTCTGGCGTTCGAAGTGTGGAAAAAGATGCTGGGCGACCGATGCACCATCATGATGGGCATGTCCGGCGCGATGGTTCCGGCCGGAATGCGAAGGCTGGTGGTGCGCATGATCGAGAACCGTCTTATCGACTGCCTGGTTTCCACCGGCGCCAACTTCTTCCACGATCTGCACGAGACACTGGGCAATTTCCACTATCAGGGTTCGGCCGCCACTGACGATGTCCTGCTGGCCGAAAATCTGATCGATCGCATGTACGACGTTTTGGCCGACGAGGAGAAATTTCGCGAGCACGATCAGTGGATCGGCCGCTTCGCCGCGTCGCTCGATCAATCGCGTCCCTACACCACGCGCGAGTTTCTGTTCCTGCTCGGCAAAGAGCTAGCGAAACACTCCAAGGAAGATGGCATCGTTTCCGCGGCAGCCAAAGCCGGCATCCCGCTGTACTGCCCGGCCATCGCCGACAGCTCCATCGGAATCGGCATCGCGGCCAATCGTTACGAGGGCGGTAATCGATTCACGTTCGACGTGATCGGCGACGTGGTGGAAACAGCGCGTATCGTCGCCGAGTCCAAAGCCACCGGAGTCATTTATTTCGGCGGGGGCACTCCCAAGAATTTCGTCCAGCAAACGGAGGTGACGGCCATCATCATGAACGCCGGCGTCACCGGGCACAAATACGCCGTGCAGTGCGTCACCGATGCGCCGCATTGGGGCGGCCTCTCCGGCTGCACCTTCGAAGAGGCCCAGAGCTGGGGCAAGATCGCGAAGGATGCTTCCATGGTGACCTGCCATTCCGATTCCACCATCGCGATGCCCATTTTGGTTTCAGCACTGCTCGAACACGGCGAGCTGATCGCCAGGCGTCATCGTCCCAGTTTCAAGATGGGCCGCGAGCTTGAGGTTTCCGCATGAGCGGTCTGCGGATTCCCGTTTACCAGGTGGATGCGTTTGCGAGCCGCGTATTCTCCGGCAATCCGGCCGCGGTTTGTCCGCTGAAAAAATGGCTGCCGGATGAGCAGATGCAGGCCATAGCAGCCGAAAATAATTTGGCCGAGACGGCCTTCTTTGTGCCGAACCAGGACGGCTACGATCTGCGCTGGTTCACGCCCAAAGTGGAAGTGGATCTGTGCGGCCACGCGACGTTGGCCTCGGCATTCATCATCTTCCATGATCTTGCGCCGGCGGCGAAGTCTGTGCGATTCGAAACCAAGAGCGGCGCCTTGATCGTTACGCGCGACGGCGATCTGCTCTCGCTCGATTTTCCGTCGCGTCCTCCCGCCGAATGCGAGGTGTTTCCGGATCTGGTAGCCGCGCTGGGTGTGCAGCCGGAAGCAATCCTGGCGGCGCGCGATTACCTGGCGGTCTATTCATCGGAAGATGAAGTGCGCAAGCTCGCACCCAACATGGAGATGCTCATGCAACTGGACCGGTTCGCCGTAATCGTGACTGCGCCCGGCAAGCAAGTGGATTTCGTATCGCGCTTTTTTGCGCCTGCCAAAGGCGTTCCCGAAGATCCAGTTACTGGCTCCGCCCACTGCACGCTGATCCCTTACTGGTCGAAACGGCTGGGCAAGAAAAAGCTGCATGCGCAGCAGGTGTCGGCGCGCGGCGGCGAACTGTGGTGCGAGGATCGTGGCGACCGCGTGGTGATCAGCGGCAAGGCTGTGCGGTTCCTGGAAGGCTCAATTTATTTGTAGCGTAAGCCTTCGGCTTGCGGCGGGACAAGCCAGAGGCTTGTCCTACGTTCGTTACAATCGAAGTAGTGAGCCGCAGGCTTTTTCTATTGATGGCTGGCCTTTTATCGCGAGCCCTTTCCTGGGCAGCCAACGTGCCAGGACTCTCTATCCGCGGCAGACTAGCGCGATCTCCCGATCAAAAACCGGCGCTCGAAGTCAGCCCTAACAAGCTCGTCTATCTAGATGGCGATCAGGCCACTGTGGGCGTCCTGAACGACAAGCGCCTGTGGGGTACTGACTTCGAAGTTATCGGCCACTTCAACTCTCCCGATCATTTCGAGATCGATCGGATTCACACCCGGTCTATGTTCGTACACAAAGACGGCAAGCGGCTGATGATCACCTACTGGTGCGACGTTTGTTATATTCGGACCTACACGCCCGGCACATGTGTATGTTGCCAGAAATATACCGATCTCGATCTGCGCGAATCCGACGAGCCGTAATCCTAATCCTTTTCCCCTCTCTGTTTATGACCCAAGCTGCGAATTACTCCGCTCAGAAAGCGACCGTCGATTCGGTGGAGATCGTGCGGCTGGCTGACGCCGAGCATCACATCGAAGTCTCAATCGCGCCTTCCGTCGGAAACATCGCCTACGACATGAAGGTGAACGGCAAAGCAATCCTGCTGCCACCCCCTGGGACCTTGAGCGACTGGAAAACCAAGCCCAGTCAGGCCGGCATTCCGTTTCTCGCGCCCTGGGCGAACCGCTTGGATACCGATTCCTATTGGGCCAACGGCAAGAAATATCTTCTGAACCCCGACGTTGTCACTCTGCGGCGCGATGGAAATGGCTTGGCAATTCACGGCCTGGTATTGTTTGCGTCCGACTGGCAAGTCACCGTTCTAAAGGCTGATGATCAAGGCGCCGAAGTGACCAGCCGTCTGGATTTCTGGAAACACCCGGAGTGGATGGCGCAATTCCCGTTTGCGCACTCCATCGAGATGACCTATCGGCTGGCAGGTGGCGTGCTCGAGGTGAGGACCACGATCGAGAATCATTCCGTTCAGCCCATGCCTGTCTCGATTGGCTTTCACCCCTGGTATCAAATCCCGG
>PMUN01000274.1 GCA_003166875.1 Bryobacterales bacterium
ATTTCCTAACAATCCCTAAGCGAACCGGTGGCGGCGTTAGGCTAACGTCGGCGCGGTTGGAATCAACATCGAAGACGGTGCAGCCTCGCCGGATTTGCTGGCGAAGAAGATTTCGGCCACTAAGGCGGGCGCTGCCGATCTTTTTGTGAATGCCCGAACGGATGTCTATTTGCGCGGTTTCGTTCCCGCGGAGCGCGCGGTGGCGCGGAAACTGCCTATGCGACCGCGCGGCGAGCGGCAACGGAGCTCCTCAGCGAAGGCCGGTACGATGCGATGTTCGAGTTGGCAGGCGGAAGCGCCTGCCCCACTTATTCGTAGCGTAACGCCACCAATGGATCCACTCGGGCTGCGCGGCGGGCGGGGATGTAGCAGGCAAGCAGAGCCACCAGCGCGAACACCATCGAAGCTGCCAGGTACGTTAGCGGATCAGTTGGTTTCACATCGAACAGCAGGCTCTGAAGCACGCTCGATAAGGCCAGCGACGCGGTAATGCCCAAGGCGATTCCAATTCCAGCCAGGCTCATTCCCTGTCTGGCTACCGCTAGGAAGACGCTGCGTGCGTCCGCGCCCAGCGCTACTCGCAGTCCGATCTCGGAAGTTCTTTGCGTCACTACATAGGCCAGCACTCCGTAAATGCCGATGCAGGCCAGGACTAATGCAAGTGCGGCAAAACCACCCAGCAATATGGTCTGGACGTGACGGCTGGCCACTTCTTCATCCAGCCACTGGTCCATCGTTTTGATATCGGAGATGGGCTGATCGTGATCGATGGACGCGATGGTTCGCTTCACGGATGCAACCAGCGCCATTGGATCGGCAGCGGTGCGAATCGCCAAATCGCGCGGCACCATCCAGTTTTTCTCCGCCTGCCAATACGGGAAGTACATCTCCTGGCGAGGCGGCTCATTGAGACCCATCTGCCGGACGTCTCCTACGATGCCAACGATCTGAAACCACGCGCCGTCGT
Organism: Bryobacterales bacterium; assembly: GCA_003166875.1. Lineage (GTDB taxonomy): Bacteria > Acidobacteriota > Terriglobia > Bryobacterales > Bryobacteraceae > Palsa-89. Next base: position 968 of record PMUN01000274.1, read on the forward strand.
GGTGGTATCGCATGCGCCTGCCAAGCGCGTCCTGATTCTGCCAGAATTTTCTGGCCATGGTTTCGTTGATGATGACAGCGGGTGCAGCTTGTGAGCCATCGTGTTCGTCGAAGAAGCGCCCTTTGCGGATGGGAATCCGCATGGCTTCGAAATAACCTGGGGAAACAACGCGATCGTTGGCATCGTTGGGGAGCCCCTTGGGGAGTACAATGTGTTCCGGAGTGAAGCTGCTGGTTCCGCCTTTCCATGTCAAGGGCAATGCGCTGGTGAATCCGGCCGCCTTCACGCCGGGAATGGTTCGAACTCGCTCGAGCACAGTTTGGAAGAACTCGGTGCGACTGGCGAAATTGCCGTACTTGGTCCCGGGGACCTCCAGGCGCAAGGTCAGAACGTGGTCCGCGCGGAAGCCTGGATTGAGTCCGCGCATGTTGGAGAAGCTTTCGATCATCAGTCCGGAACCGACCAGCAATACCAGCGAGAGGGCGACCTCGCCGATTACAAGAAGGCTCCGAAACAGGCTGCGGCGCGGTCCGGTGTTGCCGCGGCCGCCCTGCTTCAGGACCTCATTGAGGTCGATTCCCGAGATTTGAAGGGCCGGCGCCAGCCCGAACATGACACTGCAAGCGAGCGAAACAGTCACGGTGAAAGCCAACACGCGAAAGTCCATCGAGAGGGCGACCATGCGTGATAGTTCTTCAGGGACCAAGTTTTTCAGAAAGACAAAACACCAGTCCGCCAGCAGAACCCCAAGCGCGCCACCGCCGATGGCCATCAATGCGCTCTCGGTCAGTAACTGGCGCACCAGGCGAGAACGGTTAGCGCCCAGAGCGGTGCGCACGGCCAGTTCGCGCCGCCGGCCTGCGGCGCGGGAAAGCAGCAGGTTCGCGATGTTGGCGCAGGCGATCAGCAGAATAAATCCGACGGCCGCCATCAGCACGATCAGCCCTCTCCGTACTTCGAAGGTATAGCTCAACTGCAAGGGTTCAGCGAAGAAGCGATCCATAACGTCCAGATCTTCCAAACGCTGTTGCGCCCGCGTCTTCAGTAGCACCTGGAGCGCGGCGTTCGCTTTTTCCACCGTCACGCCGGGCTGCAAGCGAGCCACCACATTCAAATAGTGAGCTCCGCGATTTGTCAACTGCTCGGGCGTAAAGGCCATGGGCGTCCAGATGTCGCCGTTCTTCGCCTCGAAATGAAAACCGGGCGGAAGCACGCCAATCACTGTATATTTTTCGTTGTTCAGCAGGATCTCGCGGCCGATCACTTTGCGGTCTGCGCCGAACCTTCGCGTCCACAGCTCGTGGGAGATCAGGGCTACGTGCTGAAATCCCGGACGGTCCTCATCGGCAGTGAATAAGCGCCCCAGTTCCGGAGTAACGCCGAGAACCGAGAACAGATTTTGAGTGGCCTTCTCGCCCTCCAGCTTCTCGGGATCCTCACCCTTGCCGCTCAGGTTGTAGACCTGGAAGGCAATGGCGGCGACGTCCTCAAAAACTCGGGTCTGAGCCTTCCAGTCGGCGTAGTTGCCGGCCGCCGGGGTATTGCGCGGAAATCCCCAATGGCTGATGTCCTCATACACCGCAACCAGACGGCTAGGATCGCGGAAGGGGAGCGCGCGCAGCAATACGGCATCCACCACGCTGAAGATGGCCGCGGTTGCGCCGATGCCCAGCATGAGCGTGAGCAACGCGGCCGCGGTGAATCCAGGGCTCTTGGCTAGTATTCGCAGACCGTATCGTATGTCCTGAAGAAACGTGCGCATATCACTTTCTTAATGCAGCCCGGCTGCCACGCCGATTGCAGCAGAATCAGGCAATTGTAGGCAGGGTCTGTTCGCTATTGGGAATGGGTGTCCGCTAATTGGCCGCTGACAAAGATGCGTCATGGCCTAATCTTGGTGTTGCTGCTCCCCGTAAGGTATTGGCCGATAGGGCATTTCGAAGCGTGCAAATGCGACGTGGCGGGACTGGTTCTGACGGATCATGCGCTGTGCGAAGCGTTCGACTTGGTCTTTTGAAAAAACGAAGCCATGGTCGGAGGGCTCCCACGGCACTCCCTCGTATTTATGAAGTTCGAGGATGGCGGCGGCGTCTTTGAGCTCGCGGCGCTCGTGNNTCGAGTTGGATATCGCGGAGCTGATCGAGCGTCTTCTGGAATTGGCGGGCGAGGCGGGTGCTGTTCAGAGTGAGGCTGGCGAGGAGCCGGTGGGCGTCGACGATGTCGAAGGCGGGGGGCTCGGGGCTGGGGGCTGGGGACTGAGCGCGCGCGAGGACATCGGCTTCCAAGAGCGGTATCCGATTTATGCGCCAGGATGTGTCGGCGAGTTGCTGGACTAATTGGGTTTCGGATGCGGTGGCGGGTTTGTATTCGTCGATGAACTGGCGGCAGTGGCGCTGGTATGCGGCCGGGTCCTCTGAGGGAAGAACGGCGGTGCGGGC
>PMUN01000463.1 GCA_003166875.1 Bryobacterales bacterium
GCGGGCTCAGCCAACGGCAGCTACATCCTGAAGCCCCAGAGCAGTCCTGGCCCGGCGCCCGAGGGCGATTTGATTGCGCCGCAAGCGGGCAAGTTGGGTGGCCTTACCGAAGAGGAGGTCGAAAGCATCGTTAATAATACGGTGACGACGGGCAACCAGATTCGCGCGATCATTCGATTGCCGCTCGGCTCGCGCGCCCGTTTCGCGATCGCGGTGGCGGACCTGGACGGGACGCTGCTGGCGTTGCATCGAATGCCGGACGCTACTGTCTTCAGCATCGATGTTGCGGTGGCCAAGTCGCGCAACGTGATCTTCTTCAGCGGATCGCATCGCACGCCCGGCGATCTACCCGGAGTCCCGATGGGCACCGCTGTTACCAACCGCACCATCAGCTTCGGCGCCCAGCCGTTCTTTCCGCCGGGTATCGATTACTCGACGCCAGGGCCGTTCTTTAATCTCTACCAATACGATGTATCGCATCCGTGCACCCAGGGATCGCAGGCGGCCAATAAAAATCAAAACGGAATTGTGTTTTTTCCTGGAGCTCTTCCGCTGTATAAGAACGGTGTGCTAGTGGGCGGGCTCGGAGTGAGCGGCGACGGTGTTGACCAGGACGACTTCGCCACCGCAGCCGGCGCGGCAAATTTTCAAACGCCTGCAGCGATGCGGGCTGACCAGGTGTTCGATGAAGGCGTGCGGTTGCCGTATATCAAGTTCCCGCGGAATCCGACGGATTAGCGCTTGATCGGGGAGCTACCGTTTTGGATTGCTGCGCTCCAGGTCATCCAGGCGGTTTTCGTGCGACCTTGCGATGCGGGCAAGCTCGTTGATGAACCCATCGGTTTGCGAGAATAATTCGGCCGTCTGGCTGAATTTTTTGTCCGTGTCCTGAAAGCGCTTCGCCGTGTCCTGAAAGCGCTGCTCGGTTTCCTTAAAGCGTTTATCGGTTTCTTCCTGCGCGATTCGCAGCAGCTCGACAGACTGTGTCAGGGCTTCGTGACGTTCCGTCAGCTTCTCCAACCGCTCGTCGATCGTCATCCAATCTCCTGTTATTATTGTACGCCGCCGCCGTGCAGACGCGTGCTCCCGCGAGAGCCGTCGATCGTCTACAAAACTGAGCCGCGACCGGGAGGGAGCGTTGCGGGATAGTTGAGAGCCATCGACCGTTCCGGTAGCGCTTCCTCCCGGTCGCGGCTCGGAATGAGTGCCCGAAACAATTCAACACTCATTTGCACGGCCCGCGTCATGGCGCGTCATAGATTAGTAGATAACTATGCGCAGAATAAGACTGCTCGCCGCTCTGCTCGGTTTCTGTGTGCTTGCACAGGCCGATCCACCCACTGTCATCCGGGTGATCCGAAACGCCCAGCGCTCCAATAACCAAGGCTATGAGGAAGCCAAGGACACCATTACCGTGCTGGGGGCGACCTCCGTAACGGGGCCGTCCGAGACGTGGTCTTTCGAAATGCTGGATTCGTTCGCAAGCATGGAAGACTTGGATAGGGCGCTATCCATGGTGAGCACCGGGGTCCCTTATTCAGACGATGTGCTTCCGGCCGCCCGGACTCTAATCGCGCTATATCGCGCCAACTTGAGTCACCGATGGGACGAAGCCGCCAAGATCATTCCCAAAGCACGCTATTTTCTGGTCTCGATTTATCGAATTCGTCCGGGCGCGCAGACAAGCTTCGCCGACCTGGTGAAGATGCGCACGTCGCGCTTCGAGAGTATCAACTTCGATCAGCCGGAGATCGCTTATCAAATTATGTCGGGGATGCCGTCGGGAACATTCCTGTTTATCACGCCGCTGGTATCACTCGCCACTTTCGACGACGGCCTGGCGAAGACTCCGGACGGGGTCAGAGAAGTTGCCGCTGAACAAAAATTAGCCGCTGAAGTGGAGATCGGGCACGAATCTTTTCTGTTTCGGATAGATCCTAGCCGCAGCTACGTGTCTGACGAGTTCGCTTCCGCTGATCCTGAGTTCTGGAGTTCCAGGCCTAAGAACGAGTGAGCGCGGCCTTCTCCAGCGCGAGCAGGTTCTGCTTGCGACCCATTCCCCAGCGATAACCACCCGGATCGCCATTCTCGCGCACCACGCGATGGCAAGGAATTGCAACAGCGACAGGATTGCTCGCACACGCGCGCGCCACTGCCCGTGCCGCCTTCGGCCGGCCGATCTTCTTGGCAATCTCGCTGTAGCTTCGGGTATCGCCGTAAGGGATGTCCCGGAGTTGCTCCCAGACCAACCGTTGGAAAGCGGTGGCTTGAATGTCGAGCGGCAGCGCCTTCCGGTCCTCGCCGCGAATGCGTCCCTGAATGGCGCGAACCCACTTGGCTAACCCTTTGTCGGAGCGCGTAACTTCCGCACGCGGATATTCGCGACGCAGTTCGCTTTCGAGCGTCCCGTCCGATTCGCCGAATTGTACTGAGCAGACTCCTTGGCTGGTGGCAGCCAGCAACATTCGTCCGATCGGAGTTTTCGCGATGGCGTAATGGATGGCGACGCCAGAGCCCTGCTTCCCATAACGCGCGGGCGTCATCCCCAGCTTCGACGCTGCGCCCTCATAAAGCCTGCTGCTCGATCCGTAGCCCGCATCGTACAGCGAGCGAGTTACGGAATGGCCATCGCGCAATCCAGCTTTCAGAGCCTGCAACCGCCGTGAATCGGCATAGGCCCGCGGCGTAATGCCTGTCAGCGCTTTGAAAGTCCGGTGCAGATGGAAAGGGCTCAGACCGATGGCCCGGCTCAGCACTTCGAGAGTGGCCGGACCGTCCGGATGCGCGTCGATATAGCGGCAAACTTTTTCTACCAAATCCACGTTGGGATTCGAACCGGGCGAATCCGGCTTGCAACGTTTGCACGCACGAAAGCCCGCGCGCCGGGCCGCCTCCCTGGTTCGAAAGAAGACAGCATTCTTGGCGAGCGGCCGCCGGGAGGGACAAGATGGCTTGCAGTAGACCCCGGTGGTGCGCACAGCGTACAGAAAAACTCCGTCCATGCGGCTATCATGGGCTGCCACTGCATCCCAATAGTTGGCTTGCCAAAATTCCTGTTCCTTGTCCAGCATGTTGTTCATTGTAAGCGCCTGCGTCGTAGCCATTCTGATTCCTCCCTACACACTCATGCTACGCGGTGAGCATTTGGATAACTATCCGATTCTTGCGACGGTATTGTAGACTCGATCACTTGGACCCAATTCATGACTGCGATCGATCTTTCCAGTTACGCTGGCCTCACCGCCATGGTGCTGTTGACCATAAACATCCTGGTCGGATTACTCATTTCGGTGCGGTACAGTCCAGTGCGAAGCTGGCCTCACCGCCAGATTCCGGTCTTTGACATCCATAACTGGACTGCCTATATTGCTCTGGGCTTGGTTGGATTGCATCCTACTATTTTGCTGTTTTCAGCTACGGCCAAGTTCAGGTGGTTCGACATCCTCTGGCCCTTGGGATCACCGGGACAACGGCTGTACAACTGTTTCGGCGCCTGCGCGTTTTATCTGCTGCTCGTGGTGGTGATCACTTCATATCTCCGCCGGCGCATTGGACGTCCGCTCTGGAAACTGCTGCATTACCTTGCCTATGGCGTGGCGGCATTGGTGTACGTCCACGGGACGCTTATCGATCCGAATCTGAAGAATGAACCCACCGACTTCCTGGATGGGGAAAAAGTGCTGGTGGAACTTTGCGGTCTACTGGTGATTGCGGCAATCATCGTGCGCATCCGCTACGGCTATAGCAGAGCGGCAGCGCGCGCGCAGCCTGGAACCAGCCACGCCTGGTTTTTAGACACGCGGAGGGTTAATAGTCATACCCCGGCCTTGGCGGCGGCGGATTGATCCATCGATACAACAGCCGTATCAAGCTGTAGGCGCGCGGCACAGAATCTGACGTGTAGGCAATCGTGTCCGGCTCCGGCCGTTCCATCGTAGGCAGCATTTCGGCCAACTCGGGCGTCAGGATATCGCGAAAACGGATCTTCACCCGGATGGATGCCGGACGCTCGGGAGGCATTTTATGCGCGGCTGCCACGGCCTCGCGCGCCGCCTGCTCAATCTCGCGGTGAACTTCATCCAGCGGGAAGAGCTCGCCGGAGCGAGTGTTGATGGCGCGTTTCACGACCACGCTCCGGACGTTCGGCGCTTGTTCCTTGAATTGCTCCACCGCTACGTCGTCGCCTGTGATCAGGACCACCGGAACACCAAACCAAGCCGCCAGCACGGCGTTCATGCCGCTCTCGCCCACCGATCTTCCGTCGATCTCGAGATCCTTCACGTTCGAGTCGCCGGTGTGCGCGAAGAATCCGCGGTTGCTGCCGGCCTTGGCGTGGTAGCCGATGAAAAGCACCGCGTCGAAGGTGGAATCGAGCCCCTCCATCATCCCGTATCGCTTGAACGCATTGGTGATGAGCCGCGCGCCCGGCGCCAGATCCTCGATACGAAGGTTCGCATGGGACCCGTGCGAGTCGTTGACCACAATCTCGCGCGCACCTCCGGCGAGCGCTCCGCGAATGGCGGCATTGGTGTCGTCGGCCATCAATTTCCGGCCGCGATCATACTCCGATCCGGCCGCTGAAACCATCGTTTCGCTTGCCACTCCGCTGATGCCTTCCAGGTCCACCGAGATGTAAACCTTCTTGGCGGCGGGTTGTTGAGCGAAGGCTGCGGCAACAATGAGGAATCCGATGCATTGCTTCATATCATTGAAAGATAGCATGTTGCGCAAGAGGCTTGACAATAATTAGTTCATACGTATAATTGAAACGAACGTATGACTACGAAGACTCGCCTGTTGGACACAGCCGAACGCCTTTTCGCGCAGCATGGCATCGAGACCACCTCGCTCCGCATCATCACTCGGGAAGCGGGAGTGAATCTGGCGGCCGTGAATTATCATTTCCAGTCCAAGGAAGCGCTTCTGCACGCGGTGATTGCCCGGCGGTTAGACCCTGTGAACCAGAGAAGGCTCGCGATGCTGGATGCTTGTGAGGCGGCGGCCGGAAATGGCCCGTTGCCGCCCCATCAGGTGCTGGACGCGTTGCTTCGGCCAGTCCTCGAAATGCTGTCCACGCCAGCGAAGGAGTTCGCGCCAATGATGAGCCGGATCTTCACCGAATCCAGCGATCTCACGGAAAAGGTTTTCCAGAAACATCTGGCGCATGTCTCGGCGCGTTTCTTCGCCGCTTTCGAGCGAGCCATTCCTCATTTGCCACGGAAGGAACTGTTCTGGCGGCTGCTATTCACGTTCGGCGCGGTTTCTCACACCTTCGGCGGCGCCAAGGTGCTACGGACGATTTCAGGGGGCGAGTGCGATCCCTCGGATGTGGAAGGCACCATCCGGCGTCTTGAATCATTTTTGCTGGCGGGACTCGAAGCTCCCGTGCCCGCGGAGGTGCAGCATGCAGTTCACTAGAGGATGGGCGCTGGTTTTCCCGAAACGGATAAATCGCATTTTTAGTGGGGCGGTCCCCCTGGACCGCAGCCGACGCCCTCGTCGGCTTGATCGGTTTTGGATGAGGAGCGGGTCCAGGGGGACCCGCGCGGACCAGGGGGTCCGCCCCACCAAGCTGATTGCGTTGCTCATATGTTCAAGCTCGCTAATCTACGCCCAAGCGCCCGTGCTTCAACTGAGTCTCAAGCAAGCGGTGGATCTCGCGCTCGCCCCGGATGGCAACACCCGGGCAAGGCTGGCTGCGGAAGCGATCCGACAGGCGGAGGCGCGGTCCGCGGAGGCGCGTGCGGCTCTGCTACCGGATGTCGAGGGCACTGTCTCCGAGCAGAGCGAAACAAGCAACTTACGGGCCTTCGGTTTTTCGTTCCTGCACATTCCGATTCCAGGTCTCGTTATTCCAACCTTCGTGGGACCGTTCGATGTTTTCGACGCACGAGCCAGCGTTACCGAAAGCATTTTCGACTTCAGCAGCATCCGAGGTTACCAGGCCGCCAAGGTGGCGGCAGAGGCTGTCAAAGCGGATAACCAGGGAACGCGCGATCAGGTTACCGACCAAGTGGCGCGCGCTTATCTTACCGGATTGCGCGCTCAAGCAGCGCTCGACACTGCGAAAGCAAACGTCGAACTTTCGGAGGCATTGCTGAAGCTGTCGCAATCTTTGAAAACCGCAGGTACCGGGACCGGAATTGAAGTTACGCGCGCCGATGTGCAATTGGCGAATGACCGGCAATTGCTCATCGTGGCCGAAAACGGCGTGGAGCGCTCACATCTGGAGTTATTGAAGGTGATCGGTCTGAAGCTGGACCGTCCAGTGGAGCTGACAGGCGCGCTGGCTTACGTTCCGCTAGAAAGCCAAGACACGGGCCAAGCGCTGGCCACGGCGCGCGAGAACCGTGCCGAGTTGAAAGCTCAACAACAGCATGAACAGAGCGCGAAATTGAGCTACAGCGGCGTAAAATTTGAGCGCTTGCCGTCCGTCGCAGCCTTCGGTAATTACGGCTCCAGTGGTTCCGCCATCAACGATTCGGTTCCGACGCGCACCTACGGGGCATCGCTCAGAATTCCTATTTTCGACGGTGGACGACGCGATGCGCGCCGCGCCGAGAGTGCCTCCGAGTATCGCCAGGAGCAGATCCGCACTCAGGATCTGCGCGATCAGATTGAACTGGATGTACGGCTGGCGCTCCAGAGCCTGCGCTCGGCCGACGCGGAAGTGAAAGCGGCCGAGGACGGCTTGAAGCTGTCCGAAAACGAGCTGGCGCAGGCGCAACGGCGTTACAAGACCGGAGTCTCGAACAGCGTGGAAGTGACGGATGCGCAAACCCGTCTGCAACGCGCGCGCGATAACCGTATCAACGCGCTCTACGACCACAACGTCGCTCGTATCGACCTGGGCACGGCCACGGGCACGATCCGGAGCATGCTTCCGTAAGGGTAAACATGAAACGAAAAATCATAATTCCGATAGTTTTGTTGATCGCGCTGGCCGTAGCCGCTGGAGTGATGTGGTCGCGGTGGTTCGATCGCGACCATGGCAATCGTCTGATGGTCTCCGGCAATATCGAGCTGACGCAGGTGGACATTTCGTTCAAGGTTCCCGGCAAGTTGATCGAGCGGACGGTGGATGAAGGCGCGGCGGTGACCAGAGGAATGCTTATCGCCCGCATCGATCGCGACCAGGTGGATCGCCAGCGTAGCCGCGACGAAGCTGGCTTGCAATCCGCGCAGTCTCAGTTCCAGCAGACCGAGACCTTGGTTCACTGGCAGCGCGCCACGCTCGAAAACGACATCGCGCTGAAGAGAGCCCAGGTTAGAGAAGCGCAGGCGCGTTTGGACGCATTGTTGGCCGGTTCGCGCCCCCAAGAAATCCAGCAGGCGCGCTCGGCCGTGGCGGACGCCCGTGCGCAGTTTGAACAAGCCAAGTTGGATTGGGATCGCGGACAGGAGCTGTTCAAGAACGACGATATTTCGAAAGCCCAATACGATCAATACCGCATGCGGAACGATAGCACCGCCGCCGCGCTGCGTCAGGCCGAGGAGCATTTGGCGCTAGTGGTGGAGGGGCCGCGCAAGGAAGATATTGAGGCGGCGCGCGCGCAAGTGGCCACCGCCCAAGCCGCACTGCGCGTGAGCGAGGCGAATTCGCTGGAGCTCAAACGCCGTGAAGAAGATGTGCAGGGCCATGTGGCCGAAGTCAATCGATCGCGCGCGCAAATGGAGATGACCCAAACCCAAATCAACGACACATCGGTGTATTCACCCATCGACGGCGTGGTGCTGGTGAAATCCGCCGAAGTGGGTGAGGTGCTGGCTGCTGGAACCACGGTGGTCACCATCGGCGATCTGGATCATCCCTGGCTGCGCGCCTACGTGAACGAAACGGATCTAGGAAAAGTGAAGCTGGGCGCCTTAGCCCACCTCACCATCGATTCTTATCCGGGCCGCTCTTATACGGGCCACGTCTCTTTCATCGCATCTGAAGCGGAATTCACTCCCAAGCAGATCCAGACCAAGGAGGAGCGAGTGAAACTGGTGTACCGCATCAAAATTGATGTGGACAACCCCAAGCACGAGCTGAAATCCAACATGCCGGTAGACGCGGAGATTGAACTGAATTGACCGCCGAACCCATCATCCGCGCGACTGGCCTGACACGCCGCTTTGGCGATCTTACAGCCGTCGACCATCTCAATGTGGAAGTAGCGCAAGGCGAGATTTTTGGGCTGGTGGGTCCGGACGGCGCCGGCAAAACCACCACGCTGCGGCTCTTGTGCGGGCTGATGGATCCCACCGAAGGCGAAGCCTGGGTAGCAGGCCACAGTGTCGCGCGCGAGGTGGAAGCCGTCAAGGATCAGATCGGATACATGGCCCAGCGCTTCGGACTGTACGGCGATCTCACTGTGGACGAGAACATGAACTTCTATGCCGACCTGTTCGGCATCTCGAAAACGGAGCGCGCTCGCCTGCTGCCCGACCTGCTGCAAATGACGCGTATGCAGCCGTTCCGCTCGCGCCCAGCCGCGAATCTTTCGGGAGGCATGAAACAGAAGCTGGCTCTGATATGCACGCTGCTGCACCATCCTCAGGTTCTGTTCCTGGACGAACCAACCAACGGCGTCGACCCCGTTTCACGGCGCGATTTCTGGGCCATTCTTTATCAACTGGTGCGCGATGGCCTGACGGTTTTCGTGACCACTGCATATCTGGATGAAGCCGAGCGGTGCAATCGCGTGGGACTGATGAACCAGGGGCGGCTGATCCGCTGCGAATCGCCGCGGGATCTGAAACATGCTCTTGCCGAGATCTGCTACGAGGTCCAAACCGCGGATAACAGGGCGGCCCGTGAGTTTCTGCAATCGCAACCCGGCGTGCTGAGCGTGGAACCCGCGGGCGCCAAGTTGCATCTGTTCCTCGCGCCCGGCGCCTCGGCCGATCAATTGAAGAATGCAGTATCAGCGACTGATTTTCGGCCGATCGTGCCATCGCTGGAAGACGTATTTATCGGCCTGATAAGAAAATCGGAAGCCGCCAATGCAAGTTAATATCGCCTCCTGTCAATTGGGTCCCACTGCTCCAGCTTCAACAGCTGCAGCAGTGGGGCGGACCCCCTGGTCNNGACCAGGGGGTCCGCCCCACAACCGGTTATGGGTGCGCTACATGAATAACGCCGTCGAAACCCACGATCTGGTAAAACGCTTCGGCGACTTCATCGCCGTGGATCACGTCACCCTGCAGGTCGGCCGCGGTGAAATTTTCGGATTCCTCGGACCCAACGGCGCGGGCAAATCTACCACCATCCGCATGCTGTGCGGGCTACTGCTGCCCACTTCAGGAAGCGCAACCGTGGGCGGCCTGGATGTGATGAGGGAATCGGAAGCCATCAAGCAACACATCGGGTACATGTCGCAAAAGTTTTCTCTTTACGACGACCTGACGGTGGAAGAAAACATCGACTTCTTCAGCGGCATCTACGGCGTTCCGCGGGCGCGCCGGCCGGAACGCAAAGCCTACGTGCTCAAGATGGCAGGCATCGAAGAGCGGCGTTCCACTCTTACGCGGCTCCTTTCCGGAGGCTGGAAGCAGCGGCTAGCGCTGGGATGCGCCATCCTGCATGAGCCTCCCATCCTCTTTCTCGACGAACCAACGTCCGGCGTCGACCCCATCGCGCGCCGCACATTTTGGGACCTGATCTACCAGCTTTCCGCCGCCGGGCACACTATCTTTGTCAGTACGCACTATATGGATGAAGCCGAATACTGCCATCGCCTGGCGCTAATGTATGGTGGCAGGATAATCGCGCTCGGAACACCGGGCGAGCTGAAGCAATCGCTCCAAGGCCATTATCTGCTGCGGCTGGAAGTGTCCGACATCCTCAGCAGCATGAAGGCGCTGGAAAAGCTGGACGGGGTCTCCGACGTGGCCGTATTTGGCGGAGGGTTGCATGTCACAGTCGCCGACGTCCCTCTCGCGATTCCGAAAATCCGCGCCGCGCTCCAGCAGGCTGGGATCACCATAACGGTTCTGGAGCCGATTGAACCCTCCATGGAAGACGTCTTCGTCGCCATGATCGAGCAGGAAGAGAGGAAAGCCGCGTGAACCTTCGAAGGTTGAAAACGGTAACCAGGAAGGAACTCTTGCACATCGTGCGCGATGTCCGCAGCCTGACACTCGCGCTGGCTCTGCCGCTGGTAATGCTGCTGCTGTTTGGCTACGCTCTCACTCTGGACGTAGATCGGATCCCCACCTACATCTACGACCTGGACCGCTCTCCTGAAAGTCGCGAGCTAATCGATCAATTTCGCGGATCCACTTATTTTCAGATTCGCGGCGCCGTGAACAGCTACAAGCCCGCCGACCTGGCCATCGATAAGAGCGCCATCCTGCTCAACTTGGTGGTGCCTCGAGACTACGCCCGCCACTTGCTGGCCGGCCAGGAAGCCGACGTCCAACTGCTGGTGGATGGCAGCGATTCGAATACCGCTTCCATCGCGCTGGGCTACGCGCAAGCCGTGATCCAGGCTTATGCCGCGCAGTTGCGTTCGGATGCCCAAGTCCGCAAGGGCGGCCAGCCGCTGCGCGTGCCCGTGGATCCGCGTATCCGCGTCTGGTACAACAGCGATCTGAAATCCAAAAACTTTATCGTCCCTGGATTGATTGCCGTCACCATGATGATCATCGCGTCCATGCTCAGCTCGCTCACCATCGCGCGCGAGTGGGAAAACGGCACCATGGAGCAACTGTTGTCCACTCCCGTGCGGCCGACCGAGCTGGTGCTGGGCAAGCTCCTCGCTTATTTCGCCCTGGGGATCACGGACATGCTGATTTGCATCGTCGTGGGCGTTTTCATTTTCCAGGTGCCCTTCCGTGGCAGCGTCTGGTTCTTGTTCTTCAGCAGTTGCCTTTTTTTGTTCGGAGCCCTGAGCTGGGGCATCTTTATCTCTGCCTCGGCGCGCACGCAAATGCTGGCCTTTCAATTGGGGATGCTCAGCTCATTCCTGCCGGGCTACTTGCTCTCCGGATTTATTTGGTCCATACAGAACATGCCGAAAGTGATCCAGGCGATCAGCGTAATTGTGCCCGCCCGCTATTTCGTCACCATTTTGAACGGCGTGTTCTTGAAGGGCGTCGGAATCCGAGTGCTATGGGGCGAGGTGAGCATGCTGATCGTGTATGCCGCGCTCGTATTTCTGGCTGCGTCGCGAAAGATGCGGCAAAAGGTGGCATGAATCCATGAGAGAACGGCTGATAGAAATCATTCGCAAGGAATTTCGGCAGGCTTTTCGCGAGCCTCGCATGCGGACCATGCTGTTCCTACCTCCCATCATTCAGTTGCTGGTCTTCGGCTACGCGGTGAATCTGGACGTCGAGCACGCCAACATGGCTTGGATGGATCAGGACCATACTCCCGAAAGCCGGGAATTGCTGGCGGCGTTCCAAGGTTCGGGACGATTCGACATTCTGGCCACGCCCGCGAACGATCGCGAAGTGCAAACGCTGCTCGATTCGAACAAGGTGGATATGGTGGTGCGCATCCTGCCGGGATTCCACCGGGATATTGAGCGTGGCCGGTCCACGGCCGTTCAGATTCTGATCAATGGAACCAACTCCAACACGGCTTCCATTGTTTCCAGTTATGCCTCATCGATTGTCGCCAATTTCGCCGGCGAGGCCATGGACATACAAGGCCGGAATCGCCTGGCGGCTCGAATGGCGCCGGGTCCCGTGCACGCCGGAGTCCCCCGGTTGAACCTCCAGAGCCGAGCGTGGTTCAATCCCGACTTGCTCAGCCGCAATTATTTCGTTCCGGGCATCGTAGTGAATATCATCATGCAGATCACTTTGATGCTGACCGCCATGGCGATCGTGCGCGAGAAAGAGATCGGAACCATGGAGCAGTTGATGGTGACGCCCATCCGCCCCATCGAGCTGATGCTCGGAAAAACATTACCATTCGCGCTGGTCGGCCTGGTGGACACATTCTTGGTGATCATGGTCGCGCTGTTCTTCTTCCATGTGCCGTTCCGCGGGAGCCCGCTGCTGTTATTCGCTTGCGCCATTCTGTTTTTGATGACCACCCTGGGCGCGGGCATGTTCATCTCCACCATTTCGCGCACCCAGCAGCAGGCCATGATGACGACATTCTTGTTTTTCCAACCGTTCTTCCTGCTGAGCGGCTTTGCTTTTCCGATTCGCAACATGCCGCAATCCATCCAATACCTAACGTTGCTCGATCCTCTGCGGTACTTCATCGAAATCGTGCGCGGCCTGTTCCTGAAAGGCACCGGTGTGACGGTGCTGTGGCCGCAAATGCTGGCGCTAGCGGTTTTTGGCGTGGTGATCTTGTCGTTGAGCGCAATGCGTTTCCGGAAGCGCTTAGACTAAGCTGGAAGCAGGCTATGAAATCGAAGAGTGTCCGGACTAGCGTAGTTCTGCCCCGCGATCTGCACCGAAGAGTGCGCGAAGAGGCGACGCGAAAAGGTTGCTCGATGCGGCACCTGATCGTGAGCGCGATTGAGCAGGCTATTCCGCCAAGGCTCCCGAAAAGAGGACGGTTGAACCCGGAACATGGACTGATCCGCCGTACCGGGAAGCCGTTTTCTCTAACTAACGAGGAAATTTATGAGCTTGGCTTCCCTTGATAGGCACCTTGACTTATTTAAGTCGCCCCGATCAGAATAGAAGATAGATGAAGCCCAACAGCGTGCGGACCAGCATCGACATCCCGCGTAACCTGCACCGCAAACTTCGTGAAGAAGCCGCGAAAAGAGGCTGTTCGGCACGCTCGTTGATCCTCGCGGCCATCGAGCAATCCGTCGCTGCTCCCGCACCGCGGAAAGGCCGGTTGAAGCTCGACCGTCCACTGCTAGACGACGGCACGAGGAAAATGAGCTCCATCACGAGCGAAGAGATCTATGAGCTTGGTTTTCCCTGACGTGAACGTTTGGGTGGTGCTCACCATCAAACACGTCCACCAAAAGATCGCGTTAGATTGGTGGCACCGGGAACGGGGAAGAATTGGTTTTTGTAGGCTTACTCAGATGGGCCTCCTTCGATTGCTTACGACATCGGCAGTTATGGATGGTAAACCACTCACGATGAAGCAGGCCTGGAGTGCCTACGACGTTCTCGCGGGCGACGAGCGGGTGGAATTTATCTCGGAACCTCCGGCAGTGGAAAAGGCCTTTCGGGGATTGTCATCAAGTGCTCACGCATCACCCAAACTCTGGGCCGACGCTTACCTCGCTGCCTTCGCCAGCGAGTGCGGTGCCAGACTCGTGACGTTCGACCGGTCACTCGCGCGTCGAAGCAGCAATTCCGTGTTGCTTCAATAATCGCCCAGCCTCCCGCCATTCGTTGTAGCCTATGAATTGGCGCTCCGCCAGCGCCACACCAGGAGATCGAAGATGATTCAACTCAAAGTGAATGGGGCCGCCCGCCAGTTCGACGGCGATCCCGAAATGCCGTTGTTGTGGTACCTGCGCGATATCCTCGACATGACCGGCACGAAATATGGTTGCGGCATGGGACTCTGCGGCGCTTGCACCGTCCATTTGGATGGCGCGGCCGCCCGAAGCTGCTCCACATCGATGAAGGATGCGGCCGGCAAGAGCATCACCACCATCGAAGGATTGGCCGCGCATGGCGATCATCCGGTACAGCAAGCCTGGAAGAGCAACAACGTCCCGCAGTGCGGCTATTGCCAGAGCGGGCAGATTATGCAAGCCGTCGCGCTGCTGAAAGAGAAACCGAAGCCGACGGATCACGATATCGACGAGATTATGCAGGGCAACATCTGCCGCTGCGGTACGTATCAACGCATCCGACAGGCCATCAAGCAGGCCGCGGGGGTGAAAGCATGAACACCATTAATATCGTCAGCCGCCGGGGATTCTTGGAGCGTTTTGTATCGGCCGGTGCGCTCGTCATCGGCGTGCCAGTTTTGCAGCAGGCCATGGGCGCCGCGGAAGTGGATGACTCGCCATTTCATCCCAGCGTCTATCTGGGCATCGAACCCGACGGAACAGTGGTCATCATCGCGCACCGATCCGAAATGGGCACCGGCATCCGCAGCGTCCTTCCGATGATTGCGGCCGACGAGCTGGATGCGGATTGGAAGCGCTGCAAGGTTGAACAGGCCATCGGCGATCCAAAGTACGGCGATCAAAATACCGACGGTTCCTGCTCTATTACCAATTTCCACACGGCGTTCCGCGAAGCGGGCGCAACCGCACGCATGATGCTGGAAAATTCCGCGGCCCTCAAATGGAGTGTTCCGGCGTCCGAATGCCACGTGAAGTTTCACGAAGTGGTTCACGCGCCCTCCGGCCGCAAAGCCGGATTCGGAGAACTGGTGGCG
Source organism: Bryobacterales bacterium (assembly GCA_003166875.1). GTDB lineage: Bacteria > Acidobacteriota > Terriglobia > Bryobacterales > Bryobacteraceae > Palsa-89. The sequence continues at coordinate 14,315 of PMUN01000463.1, forward strand.
CTCGGGATCAAACAGCTTCCTCCCAAGAAGGAAGAGCTTAAGTTCAAGTCGCCCTCCGAGTATCGCTATATCGGCAAGGACATGCCGATCATCGATCTGGAAGACCTATGCACTGGCCGCGGGAAGTTCGGTATCGACGCGAAAATGCCCGGCATGGTCTACGCCTCCATCGAGCGCCCTCCGGTGTTCGGCGGAAAGCTGGTGTCCGTTGACGACGCCGAAGCCCGCAAAATGCGCGGCGTCCAGCAGACCGTGACGCTGGAAGGTTTGAAGCCGCCCTACGGTTTTCAGCCGCTCGGTGGAGTGGCCGTGATCGCCGATAATACCTGGACCGCGATCGAGGCCCGCAAGAAGCTGAAGATCGAGTGGGACCTCGGCCCCAACGCAGCCTACGAATCGGAAGCCTACAAAAAACAACTGCTCGATACCGCCCGGAAGCCCGGCAAAGTAGTGCGCAATGCGGGCGACGTGGATGCGGAGTTCGCGCGCGCGTCCAAGGTTCACGAAGCTTCGTACTACGTGCCATTGTTGGCCCATGCGCCCATGGAGCCGCCCGCCGCTGTGGCCGAATTCAAGGACGGCAAAGTGTTGGCCTACGCCGCGGTTCAAGATCCGCAGGCCGCACAGGACATCGTATCGAAAACACTTGGAATAGACAAAAAAGATGTCACCTGCCATGTCACGCTTCTGGGCGGAGGCTTCGGGCGAAAATCGAAGCCGGACTACGTAGCAGAAGCCGCTCTTCTCTCAAAGAAAATCGGCAAACCCGTCAAGGTGACTTGGAGCCGCGAAGACGATCTCCACTTCGACTACTACCACAGCGTCGCCGGCATGTACATGAAGGCTACTACCGACGCCAAAGGACGTCCCACCGCGTGGCTGCAGCGCAGCGTTTTTCCAAGCATCGGAAACATGTTTGCCCCGAACGCGGATTATGCGGCTGGGTTCGAAATGGAAATGGGTTGGATCAATGTGCACTACGACATTGCCAATCAGCGCGCCGAGAACGGCCCTGTCAAGAATCACGTGCGCATCGGCTGGC
>PMUN01000129.1 GCA_003166875.1 Bryobacterales bacterium
TGGCGTAGGCGATGCGGCGGTAATGCTCTTCCTTGAACTCGTTCTCCTCGGTGTCGGGGGTGGGGTCGCGTCTCAGCCAGAACTGCTCGATGAACTGCTGGCGCTCATCGTCGGTGGCCAGGCGTTTCCAAGCCTGCTTTTCCTCGTCGGAGATGATGTAGGCGACGTCTTCGTTGAGCCACTTCTTGTAGGGGGTCTCGAGTTCCTTTTGCAGCTTCTTCTCTTGTTTCTTACGCTGCTTCTCCGTCATGGGCTTGGCGACGGTATCTTTTGTCGAGGAATCCGAGCCGGGCTTTTTGTCGGATTGATCGGATTGAGCGATCGCGATGGAGACCAGCGCTGTCAGCGAAATAACAGCCATCGAACCGCAAAGGACAAAGAGCTTTGTTTTCATACAATTCACCACCGAGGCCTAATTCAAGTCTGTCCACTATTTTAGGCCTATTGCGACCTTTGGTCAAGGACGTGTGCGAGGGGTGGGGAGTTTCAATGAGCTGGTGTGTGACGACTCGGCTGGCCTACAGGATGATTTTGGCCGGTTTGCCGACGTTCAGGCCTCTTGATCCGCTATGAGGTCGACGATCGGCCGCAGTAAGCGTTCGCTATAAGGGCAGGTCCGGCAGGCCCAGACAATCTCGTAGCCATCGTGCCTTCGGACGACATCAGGGCTGTCGCAGCATACTTCTATGTCTTGATCGAGGTCCCTCGATAGGCTGGAGCGCGGTAGGGCGGGAGGCTAAGAAGCCCGCGTAAGGTCGGAAGCCTATTGAGTGTTGAGCGTCTCGATATGCAGACACGCCTCACCCTAGCATCGGGAGTTGCTTTAGTAGTCCGTGCCGGTGGCCTGGCCGTTGAAAACGCGCCTGATAGAGTCGGCGTCGCCGAGTCACCGGTTATGGTGGGCTCCTGCCTTTGGGGAGCTACTACGGGACGGACGGCGGCGGCTCAGAAGTGAAGATGCAGATGCATTGTTGGTCGTACACGCTCGGAGTTTCATGGCCGGCAGACTGAGCGCGAGCCATCTCGGACAGTCTGCGGGAGCCCCCGGTACGACTGCGGAGGAAGGAGTACGATGAAAGGAAGAACGGAGAATCGCCGATGCAGTTGAATCTTCCTCCCGATATTGAAACACTCATTAACAAACGCCTTTCCAGCGGGGCGTACAGCGACGTTGAAGACGTACTCCGCTGTGCTCTCGAAGCGCAGGACGCCGAGGAAAGCTTAACAGACGAGGAACGGCGAGCATTGTCGGCTCATATCGAACAGGGCTATCTACAGGCCGAGCGGGGAGAGCTTATAGACGGCGAACAGGCTCGACGCGAAATTCAGGCGATGAAAGAGGACTGGCGTCCGTCCAAACGATGAGCCGTTACGCTCTTACGCGGCTTGCCAAAGCAGATCTTTTTGATATCTGGAGTTTATATTGCCGACGACAGCATCGAAGCGGCTGATCGGGTGGAACAGGCGATTTACGATGCTTGTGCATTTTGTCGCGGAATCGCCCTTGCGCGGCCACATCCGCCAGGGCCTCACAACCCGGCCACTTCGCTTCTGGACCCTCACAAAGTATCCCAGCTACACGATCGTGTACCGGCCGGATATGGTTCCCGTTCAAATCATTGCCGTTCTGCACGGGAAGAGGAATATTCGCCGTATCCTGAAACAGCGCTCGTGAGGCTTCGGTTCGCTAGATTGCTAGCCCCCGTGGACTAACATGGCTTCCATTTCGTTTTTCGCGAAGCTCAGGGCCGGTAGAGAATCCCGGACTTTGATTTGGAAGCCGAGCGCTTCGGCGAGTGGATCGAGCACGATTTTGAACTCCCGATTGAGCACGTGGATCTCGACCGGCAGTGCGCCCTTCGCTTCGATCGCTTCAAGAACCACTTGCTGGAGCATATTGCCAGTGGATTCCTCGGGCGCGCCGACCTGTGGCGGGAATGCCATGGCAGATTTGGCGTCAATGGCCAAGGCGATCCGCATACAGGCTTTGCGCTCGTGCTTGGCTCCGATCATCGCGGCATTGTAAAAGTGATCCACCTCAAGGATGCCGGCTGAAGGATAACGGAGATCCAGGATGGATTGGATGCGGGGATGGTCCAGATCGGGAAGCTTCGGCATGGTTGGGATCTCGCACGGGGCTGCCCTTTGTTTTATGACGTATTCCCAGCGGTCGGAATGCTCGGCCGTGAATTCCACAAGGGGGTAGACATCCTCCTCATCCCACAAATCTGCGTCCGGTTCCTGAGCGACATACTCAGCAACCACCAAAACGGACCGCAGTCCTCGTTGCAGAATCCGGGCTTCTTTTTCGGTCACAAACCAAGGATGGTAGCCTGGCCGGATGGTGCGGAAGAGAGGCCGCCTGGGTACCTTTTGCCAGCGGGTGACCCATGTTGCGAACCAGTTCGCGATCGGGAGGAGTCAAGTCTCCTGGGGAGACGTAGTGAACGAAGACGCTGTGCTGGTTTGCGAAGTAGTCCCCGATGGAGGTTACTTCACCGGCGTGCATTTTCAAGAACCAAGAGTAGCTTAGGGCGCCGATGTAGATCTGCACTGCGCTCGCTTCTCCTAACGCGCCCATCACCGAGCAAGAGCACAGTTGGCTGCCCTCCTCAAACAGAACCAACTGATCTTCTTCCAATATTCTCCAAGGCCGCGCGGCATGGATTGCAGCCGATTGACTAAACAGCGCCCGCATGGTTTGGAACGAAGGCGCCTGGTCGCCAACCAGTTCCTTTTCGAAGAACCGCTCCGGGGGCGATCCGGCTAGCGCTTTCGATTGAGTCCGGCGGTGCTTGCTCTTGGCTTGAGTCGTCTTCACTTTTGCCCATGCTATCATCTGCTGGCGGAAAACATGAAGCCACTAGCTTTGATCACAGGCGCGTCGAGTGGGATCGGCGCAGCTTTCGCCTGGGAGTTGGCCAGGCGGGGGAACGACTTGATTCTGGTTGCCCGGCGAAAGGACCGGTTGGATGAACTGGCGCGGTCCATGGAGCAAATGTTCGGAATTGCGGCTGGGATCGTGGCTGCGGATCTGGCTACCGAGGAAGGTATCGTGAGCGTGGAACAGCGTATCGCGGCGGCGGAGAACCTGGAGCTGTTGGTGAACAACGCCGGCTTCGGAACACGCGGCCTGTTTTTCCACGCGGATGTCGCCGGGCAGGATCAGATGCATCGCCTACACATTCTGACAACACTACGACTCACGCATGCGGCGCTCGAAGGGATGGTTCGGCGCGGGAAGGGCGGAGTCATTAATGTTTCGTCGGTGGCCGCGTTCTGGCAATCGCCCGGCAGCGTCAGTTACTGCGCCACCAAATGTTGGATGAACAGTTTTACAGAAGGGTTAGCGCTGGAGTTGAAGGGCGCAGGGTCAGCGGTCAAGATACAGGCGCTTTGTCCCGGGTACACACGATCGGGATTTCATGATGCGGCCGGATGGGATCGTAAGCTGATCGCGGACAGCTCATGGATGAGCGCCGAAGAGGTGGTGTCGGCATCGTTGGCGGGTTTGGAGCGAGGAAAGCTGGTGGTGGTTCCGGGTTGGCGGTACCGATTGGTGGTGTTCTTGATGAAGCACGCGCCACGATGGTTGCTCGGTCCGATTGCGGCACGACAACAGAAAAGACTGGGCCGCGGATGAACGCGGATAAGAAAGCTACTGCGGTTTGTAGGCTTTGGTGAATTTGTTGCGGGAGTTGTAGACCGTGAAGGAGCCGTCGGATTTCACGGTTAGCTGGATGTATTTTCCTTCGCAGTGCTCATCGACGTTGGCGATGAAGCTGTCCGGGACATTGTGCTCTTTGCCGCCTTCCATGGCGTAGTGGAGCTGCCACATATCCTCCAGGCCGGGCGAATCCTTGACAATCTGCCAAGCGGCCGGACTGCCACCCTTGCGGGCGCCGTTGTTCATGATGGCCACGCGAGGGTGGATGGCGTCGACAAGAGCGGGCGAACCGGATTGATCCAAGCCGTGGTGGGATGTGAGATAGACGCTGACGGTCCCGATGGGATTCGCTGGGCACATCAGCTCGAGTTCTTTGTTCCAGGTGAGGTCGCCGAGGTCCAGGAAGCGGAAGTGTTCATAGGTGAGCAGGATTCCGAGCGAGCGGGCGTTTTCCGAGGGATCGTCTTCGCGCTTGGGCGACGTGGCGCAGAATGTGTTGGGCTGGCCTCCGCCAGCAAGTGGCGATTGAAGATGCTCGCCGGCAGCGGTTAGCACTTGGACGGTTACGCCCTTCAAAGGGATGGTGTCGCCTGGTTTCGCCACCATATGCAGGATCGGGACGCGTTGCAGAATCTTAACGTAGTCGGTGTAGTCTTCCTTCACCACGCGCGCGTCCTCCATGTTGGGGCCGTGATCGATGAAGGTGCCCACCTTCATGCGGTCCGCCAGTTGAGGTACGCCGCCCACGTGATCGCGATGGTAGTGGGTGATGAGAACATAGTCGAGCTGTTTGACTTTGGCGGCTTTGGCGGCTTGGACAATGCGCTCGGCATCACGGCCTTCGAAACCTCGCCAGCCGGTGTCGATCAACAGGGAGTGGCCGGTGGGAGTGACGATGAGCGTGGCTTGGCCGCCTTCCACATCGATAAAATAGATTTCGAGCGTCTTGGCGGATACGAACGGAAGCGCGAAGGCAGCGGCTATGGCGAAAACAGCGAGTAGGGATAGAGCGAAAATCGAGCGAAGCACTGTTGGCATCCTATCACAGCCGAGTAATATTGGCGGAACAGGCCCCTTCAGCGAAACGTAGTTAAATATAGCTGAGCAAACATGCCTTATTGTTGCCAATGCGGACAGGCTGTCGGGAATCAGGACGTGTTCTGCGCCAATTGCGGGAACCGTCAGCCCGAGCCGAAGCCGGTGACGGATCACTTTCACGGCGTCACGCCGCGGACGGCCTCGCTGCTTTGCTACATCCCGATTGTAGGCTGGGTGGTGGCAATCGTGGTGTTGGCGTCGGTGCGTTTTCGCGAAGACGCTAAGGTGCGGTTCCACGCGTTTCAAGGCTTGTATCTGTTCGTGGCGTGGCTGATCGTGGATTGGGTATTGAGTCCGTTGCTGAGCTTTCCGCACGAGTGGGGACCATACAAGATCATTCCGGCGCTGATGAAGGTAGCGGTGTTCGGCGCGTGGGTGTTCATGATCATCAAGACCGCGCACGATGAGATGTACAAGCTGCCGATTCTGGGGGAGCTGGCCGAGAAATCGGTATCAGAACAACGATAAGAACCGTTGATCGGTTATTCAGTTGTTCGGTTCTTCAGTTCGCGTCCTGAGTGGGGAGCCACGGCTTTTTTTGGCGGTGATTCGTCTGCTCGAACACTAAGGTAAACTAGACATATATGGCCCAAACGATCGAGCAGAAGTACGCGTCTGACGGACACCCCTCGATCGAGGAGTTGAAGTTGGCTCAAGGCACGATTCCCACCGTTGACGCGCGAGAGCTGTGCGGCGACTTCTGGCCCGAAGAAGAAAACATCAATGATTTCCTTATGGCGCTGCGCGAATGGCGGGGACATACTGAGACCGATCAGGCTGCATGAATGCGGTCGTCGTTGACACCGATGTCGTCTCGCTAATCTTCAAAGGAGATAGTCGCGCCGAGAAGTACCTCTCTGTACTGTCCGGGCCCGACCTTCTCGTTTCGTTCATGACGGAAGCCGAGTTAGAACGCTGGATTCTTCAGGCTAAGTGGGGACCAGAGCGAATTGTTCGTTTCCGAACCTACATGAGGCGTTTTGTTTCTGTGCCCTCTTCCGGCGACCTGATCGTCAAATGGGCGGAGGTAATGGTAGAGGCACGCTCCGAGGGCCGGCGGATCGACGTTGCCGACGCCTGGATTGCTGCGACCGCGCTTCTTTAACGACGCACCTCTGGTGACCAACAATCCAGATGATTACCTAGGTGTGGCCACGATCAAACTCCTGCCCGGCGAATGAACCGTTCAAACGACTTCTCCAAGGTGCCCTCAGCGACCGATCAATAACCGAACAACTACTTCGTGGCCGCCGGAGGCGTCCGCAAAGTATCCGGCATGTCGGCCAGGATGAATGCCATTACGGCCATTGCGGCGAACCGAATAACTGAAACCGAACGCGCCATAGTTAGGTGCTAACTTGCTCACGCGAAGATCAGACGACGGCCCTTGGGTTCTGGAATCGGATCGCCAAACTCCTTCGCCGTGTCGACCCAGAGACGAATGGCTTCCTGTGCACTGGCGAGCGCCGCCTGCTGACTGGGACCGTGCGCGGCGCACCCAGGGAGTTGGGGGACCTCCGCCACAAAAGCTTCGTCCTCTTCGCTCCAATAAATGATGACCGCGTACTTGTTCATTCGACTTCTCCAAGGTGCCCCAAGCAACCGATCGACAACCGAACAACCGATCAACCGAAGAACCGAACAACTACTTTGTGGCCGCCGGAGGCGTCCGCAAAGTATCGGGCATGTCGGCCAGGATGAATGCCATTACCGCCATGGCTGCGATGTTGGCGCGTAGATCTTCCGGCTTAACTTTGTCGGCGGTGTCGGCCTGGGAGTGATGCCAGTCGAAATAGTGGGTACCCACAGTGCGAACCGCGAGGCCTGGGACGCCATCTTTCATGAGTGGAGCGATGTCCGCGCCGCCTCCACCGGATTGAATGGAACCCGCGTCGATTCGCTCCAGCAGTTTTCCGATATCCCGCACCTTACCGAGTATGGTTTGCGCATCGCCGCGGCCGGTGATACCGAATCCACTGGGCTTTTCGGCGCCGCCGTCCATCTCGATAGCGGCGACGTGATTCAAAATCTGGTCGCCCACCCATTCGCGGTAGGCGAGACCGCCGGCGCCGCCGTTCTCCTCGTTGGTCCAAAACACTACGCGTAGAGTGCGTCGTGGATGCAAACCTAGCTTCACGATGAGGTGCGCGGCTTCGAGCGTAGTGATGATGCCGGAGCCATCGTCCTGTGCGCCCGCACCCACGTCCCAGGAATCGATATGGCCGCCCATCACCACGATTTCCTCAGGCTTCTCGGAGCCTGGAATTTCGCCGATCACGTTGGCGGAATCGGCATCGGGGAGCATGTGAGCTTCCATTTCCAGGTGTACCTTGATGGTGTTTCCGGCGTCCGCCAGGCGCTGCATCAGAGTGGCGTCTTCGATGGTCACGGCCGCGGCAGGAATTTTCGGAGCGGCGGGATTGTATTCGAGCGCGCCGGTATGCGGCGATTGCAAACTGACGGGAGTGACGGACCGCACCAGCACCGCAACCGCTCCGAGGCGTGCGGCGCGTGACGGTCCCGAGGCGCGATAGGCAACGGTGCGGCCGTAGCCTTCGTAGGGAACATTGAAGAGCACGATCTTGCCTTGCACGCCTTCGCGGCCTTTTTTCTCAAGTTCATCGAAGTTCGAAACTGGAACCACCTCGGCGGTGATGCCCTTCGTGGGAGTGGCGACACTGCCTCCGAGACCGAGCATCGTGAGCGGTTTGGCGACGGGCTCCAGCAGCATGGCGCTTTCTGAGCCGCGCACCCAGTGCGGCACCTTCACGGGTGGCGTGACGACGTTGACCAAGCCGTCGGCTTTCATCTGCGCGGCTGCCCAAGCGATGGCCGTTTCGAGGCTGGGCGACCCGCTGAGCCGGTTGCCGATGCGATCGCAGAGGTAGGAGAGCTTATCCAATCCGTCATGATCGATGAGCGCAGCGTCGATGAGCTTGTTGGCGGTGTCGCGATACTGGCCGGCGAGATTGGGAGCGTCCTGGCTGAAGAGCGGCGAAGCGAGCGCGGCGGCCGCTAAGATAGAGAAGGCTCGTCGAGTCATTAATGGTACAGAATAGCAGCGTTCACGGTTGTTTGGATTGTTTGGCAAGTCCCCAGACTTGCCCCACGGGGTTGATCAAATGAGATTGCTCATCTTTTTGCTGGCTTTCGGCGCGGTACTTGCGGCGCAAACCTTCGACATTGTTCTGGCGAACGGGCGCGTGATGGATCCTGAGACCAATCTGGACGCCGTACGCAACGTCGGGATTCGCGGCGGAAAAATTGCGGCTGTGTCCGCAGCGGCGCTGGAAGGCCGCACGGTGTTGGACATGAAAGGGCTCGTGGTTACGGCCGGCTTTATCGATCTGCACTCGCACGGGCAGACTCCGGAAAATTACGGGTACAAGGCGCGCGATGGTGTAACGACGGCGCTCGAAATGGAAGTGGGGGTGAATCCGGTTTCCGCGTGGTATGCCGCGCGCGAGGGGAAGGCGCGGGTGAACTTCGGTGCGACTTCCGGGCACATTCCCGCAGCCATGGCGGTGCTGCATGACTCGGGACTGCTGCTGCCACGCGATGCCGCGGCGAATCGCACGCCGACGCCGGAGGAGCAGAGGCAGATCATCGAGCTGGTGAGGCAAGGACTCGATGAAGGCGCGCTCGGAATCGGGATGGGGATTGCTTATGTTCCGAAGACCAGCCGCGAACAGATTCTGGAAGTGTTCCAGCTAGCCGCCGAGCGGCGCGTGCCGATCTATGTACATATGCGCGCCAGCGGACCCCTCGAACCGGGGGTGATCGATTCGTTGCAGGAAGTGTTAGCGGATGCGGCGGCCACCGGCGCGTCTCTGCATGTTGTCCACATCACCAGTATGGGTGTGCGCCAGACGCCCATTTGTCTACGCCTGATCGCGGGCGCGCGGGCGCGCGGTTTGGACGTGACCACCGAAGCCTATCCATACACGGCAGGGATGACAGATATTGCGTCCGCGGTTTTCGACGAGGGCTGGCAGGGGCGCACAGGCGGCATCGGCTATGGGGATTTGCAATGGGCGCTGACGGGCGAGCGGCTCACTGCCGATACGTTCGCGCGTTATCGCAAGCTGGGCGGGATGGTGATATTGCATAGCATCCCGGAAGATATGGTACGCGTGGCTATGGCCGATCCGACTGTGATGGTCGCAAGCGACGGCATTCTCGACAACGGAAAAGGGCATCCTCGCGCGGCTGGTTCGTATGCGCGAGTGCTGGGGCGTTATGTTCGCGAGCAGCACGCGCTATCGCTCATGGACGCGCTACGCAAGATGAGCCTGTCACCGGCCGAGCGATTGGGAATCCAATCCAAAGGGCGGCTCGAAGTGGGGGCGGATGCCGATATCACGGTGTTCGATCCGGAGCGGGTGATGGATCGCGCGACCTTCGAGAATCCGGCGCAGTATTCGGAAGGCATTCCGTTCGTGCTGGTGAACGGTGTGGTTGTTGTGCGCGATGGGCAGTTGGTGGACGGCGTGGCGCCGGGCCGAGGGTTGCGGCGCTAACGTAGGACAAGCCTCCGGCTTGTCACGGGCAAGCCGGAGGCTTGCCCTACGCCTGCCACTCTTGAAACTTGAATCCGTGTTGGCGCATGATTTCCCGGGCTTGCTCGATGGATTCCGGGAGTACGTAGAAAAACGCGCCTATACGTTCGCTCATGAAGAGGACTCCGCCGCTGTATTTATCAGGTTCCACAGCGTATTCGATGCCGGACTCGGTCAGCGCCGATTCAAGCCGCAGAGCCTCCTTCAACTTCTTGGCGATGTAGATAAGATCCATCTCCTGATCCTCAAAAAAGCTGGCGTCTCGGCGCACTCGCCTTCAATCTTATCGCGATCTGTTATCTTCATACGAGCATGAGACGTCTGATCATTGGTGTTTGTTTATTGAGCGTGGCGGCTGTGGCGCAAACCCAGCGCTGGCCGGAAAAAAGGGCGCAAGATTGGTACGCGAACGAGCCTTGGCTGGTGGGGAGCGACTACATTCCGGCCACCGCGATCAACGAACTGGAGATGTGGCAGGCCGACACCTTCGATCCCAAACGCATCGACCTGGAATTGGGCTGGGCGGAGGGCCTGGGGATGAATACCATGCGGGTGTTCCTGCACGACTTGTTGTGGCAGCAGGACGCCGCGGGATTCCGGAAGCGGATCGACGAATTTCTGCGGATAGCGGACAAGCACAAAATCAAACCGATGTTCGTGTTGTTCGATTCGTGCTGGGATCCGGCGCCGAAGCTGGGAAAGCAGCATGAACCGACGCCGGGCGTTCACAACTCGGGTTGGGTGCAGAGCCCGGGAGCAGTCGCGTTGAAAGATCCGGCGCAGTATGGCCGACTGGAAGCGTACGTTCGCGGAGTGGTGGGGGCTTTCGCGAATGACCAACGCATTCTGGCATGGGATATTTGGAACGAACCTGACAACGTGAACGACGGGAGTTATGGAAAGCTGGAACCGCCGAATAAAGTGGAGTTGGTGGCGGCGTTGTTGCCGAAGGCATACGGGTGGGCTCGCGCGGCGAATCCGAAACAGCCGCTCACCAGCGGGGTTTGGGGCGGCGATTACTCCGATCCAAAGAAGCTGAACGCAACGCAAAGGACGCAGCTGGAAATGTCGGACGTGATTTCGTTCCACAACTACAGTGCTCCGGACGATTTCGAGAAAGACGTGCGCCAGTTGGAAGGCTTCCGTCGGCCTCTACTATGCACCGAGTACATGGCGCGCGGGTTTAAGAGCACGTTCGAAGGGATTTTGCCGATCGCAAAGAAATACAAGGTAGCGGCCATTAACTGGGGGCTGGTGGCGGGCAAGACGCAGACTTGGCTGCCGTGGGATTCCTGGAAGAAGCCGTATGTCGCCCGCGAGCCGGCGGTGTGGCATCACGAAGTTTTTCATACGGACGGGAGTCCTTACCGGAAGGAAGAAGTGGATTTTATCCGGAAGATGACGGGGAAGAACTGAGTCGATGCAGACTGAGCCGCGATCGGAAAGGAGCGTCTGACGAACGGTGAAGGCGGGACGTTCGTGGTGGCGCTCCCTCCCGGTCGCGGCTCAGTTTGGGTCGCGGCGGGTTCAGAATGGAATTACTTCGATCCGGCGGCGGCCACTTCTACAGGCTCTTTCGGCTCCTCCACCTTGATGTAAAAGGGCTGTTCCAGAATATGCGGCTCTTTGCCAGCGGTTTTTATCACCAGTTGAAATTTGCCCGGTTTCACCGATGGGGGAATCCGAAACTCGATGAAGTTGTCGGTCTGATTCAGCACCTTCACCATCATGTCGAGCGTTTGGTCCGACAGATAGACGGAATCGATCTTGACCTTGCTCAGGTCCGTCCCATGGATGCGCAGGACTGAGCCGACCTTTCCACTGTCCGGCCGCACGGCGTCCAGCATTTGCGCGTGCAACGACGCGACGAAGATTAGAAGTAGCAAGCACCGGGGGCTGATCTTTCGCATGCCTACCTATCAAGCAACGGGATTGCCAAAGCCGGATCACTGAGAATATTCGGCGTTTATTCCAGCACCTGAGACAAACTGGCGCGATTCAATGTCAGGTTGTCCTCAAATATGATGTGATGGAAGCATGCGAATCGCTCGCCTTATTCTGATCCTTAGTCTCGGGACGCTGGTTGCGCCGGCGCAGACGGAGGTGAGAATTGACGCGAACGGTCCGACGTCCCCGTTCCCACATTTCTGGGAAGAAATGTTTGGGTCCGGACGCGCGATTCTGACGCTGCGAGAGAGCTATCTCAAGGATCTGGACGCGGTCAAAGCGGTCACGGACTTCCGCTACGTGCGCTTCCACGCCATCCTGCACGATGAGGTAGGCGTCTACAACGAAGATGAACACGGCAATCCAGTCTATAACTTCGCCTATGTGGACCAGATTTACGACGGGCTATTGAAGCATGGCGTGCGGCCGGTGGTGGAGATCAGTTTCATGCCGAAAAAGCTGGCGTTCAATCCGGACGCGCTGCATCCGTTTTGGTATAAACCGAATGTCTCGCCTCCTAAAAGCTGGGAGCGGTGGGATGCAATGATTCAGGAATTCGCTCGCCATCTTTTGGAGCGATACGGTACCGAAGAGCTAGCCCAATGGTACTTCGAGGTGTGGAACGAGCCGAATATCGATTTTTGGGGCGGCATTCCGAGACAGAGGAGTTACTTCGAGCTGTACGATCATACGGCGCGCGATCTAAAAAGCGTTAGTCCGAGACTACGAGTGGGTGGTCCGGCAACCGCGGCCGCTGCCTGGGTGGATGATTTTCTAAAACATGCGGCCGAAAATCACGTGCCGGTGGATTTCGTTTCGAGCCACGGCTACGCCGACGATACGGTGGAGGATCTTTTCGGAACGAATGAAGACATTCCTATGGACGATCGCGTGTGCCGCGCGGTGGCTAAGGTGAAGAGACAAATTCAGAGCTCGGCCATGCCCAAGCTGCCGCTGCTATGGACCGAGTGGAATGTTCCTGGCATGAACGAGGCTCGCGACACGTCCTATGTGGGCGCGGCGCTGGCCAATACGATTCGTGAATGCGATGGACTGGCGGACGCAATGTCGTTCTGGACCTTCTCGGATGTCTTCGAAGAAGGCGGACCGATTCCGCAGCCTTTTGTCGGGATGTTCGGTCTGCGGGCGAAGGGCGGCATCAACAAGCCCAGCTATTATGCGTTCAGCCTGCTGCATAAGCTTGGGGACCAACGCATCGCGAACGCTGATTCGAATGTGATCGTGACCAAGCGGAAGGACGGATCGCTGGTGATTGCGCTTTGGAATCTGGTTGATCCTGGCAAAACAGGTGGAGGGAAGAAGGTCCGATTGGTTTTCGAGAATATTCAAAGCAATGCCGCGGCGGCAGTAAGCCGGGTGGATGACGAGCATGGGAATACGTTGGCAGCGTATCGGGCGTTGGGGAGCCCGCGTTATCCCACCGAGGAACAGGTGGATCAAATGAACGCCAACACCAAGCTGCCGGCGCTGAGCCAGGTGCATCTTGCTGGAAATCATCTGGATCTGGAGTTGGAGCCGAATGCGCTGGTGCTGGTTGAAGTGGTAAAGTGACCAACAACCGGCTCCGTTGAAGACGCGGTCCAAATTGTTAGTTCCACGCAAGCCGCTTGTGGCGCCCGCACTCCTGCGTGCGCTACGGGGCCGCCCTGACGGTAGCGGTTTGGTTTGGAGTTTTTTGCCAACGATCCTGCGATAGTCGTCGTCTAAGTCTTAAACCATGCTGCGATACACAGTTCGTACACTTCTGAAGAGCCCCAGCTTTACACTGGTGGCGATTCTCTCGCTCGCCTTTGGGATTGGGGCCAATACTGCGATTTTCACGTTACTGGACCAAGTCCTGCTGCGATCCCTTCCCGTTCAGGCGCCCGAGCAACTGACGCTGCTCCACTTTACGGGCGGGGATGAGGGCTCGCTGCGTTCGCGAGATGGCGCCGGCGGTCTGTATTTCTCGTATCCCATGTACCGCGATCTTCGCGACCGTAATACCGTGTTCACCGGAATGATAGCGACGTTGCATTACGAGATCGCCGCGAATTGGCATGGCCAGACCGAGCGCGCTATCGGTGAGCTGGTTTCCGGAAATTATTTTGATTTGCTCGGCGTACGGCCGGCGCTGGGCAGGGTGTTCCAGCAGTCCGACGATGTTGCGCCGGAAGCGAACCCGGTAGCCGTGCTCAGCTATGGCTATTGGCAGCGGCGCTTTGGCGGCGATCCGAGCGTGCTGAATCAGACTATTCGTTTGAATGATCATCCGTTCACTGTGATCGGCGTGGCGGGGCGCGGTTTTCGGAGCGTGGTGGTGGGCGATGCGCCGGAGATATTCGCTCCCATGCAGATGAAAGCTCAGATCACGCCGGGCTGGAACGATTTGGACGAGCGGCGATCGAGGTGGTTGAACATTGTGGCGCGGTTAAAGCCTGGAGTGACGGCCAAGCAAGCTGAAGCGGCGATGAATCCGCTGTGGTATTCGCTGCGCGAGATGGAGCTGGGCCAGATGCATAATAAGGGGCAACGGTTCCGGACCGAGTTTCTGACGACACATCTTTCGCTGTTGGATGGCGCCAAGGGTCTCTCGCCGATCCGCAATGAGTTTTCGAAGCCGCTGGTGGCGTTAATGGCGATGGTGGGGCTGGTGTTGTTGATTGCGTGCGCCAATGTCGCCAACCTGTTGCTGGCGCGCGGGGCGTCCAGGCAGAGAGAGATGGCCGTCCGCTTTGCGCTGGGTGCGAGCCGGCTGCAGGTGATGCGGCAACTGGTGCTGGAAAGCGTGGTGTTGTCGGCAGTGGGTGGAGCGCTGGGCATACTTCTGGCATCCTGGGTGGCGGCTCTGTTGCTGCGGTCGCTGCCGGCGGAGTCCAGCTTGCCGCTGGCGTTCTCCAGTAGTCCCGATCTTCGGACGCTGGGGTTTGCGATTGTGATTTCGGCCGTGACGGGTATCGTTTTCGGATTGGCTCCGGCGTTTCAGACCACGCACTCGGGGATCGCTTCGGCACTCAAGGATCAGGCTGGAAGCGTAGCGGGCGGCGGCGGGCAGGCACGCTTCCGCAAGGCGCTGGTGGCGGCGCAGACGGGGCTCAGTCTGCTGCTGATGGTCGGAGCCGGTCTTTTTGCCCGAAGCTTGTACAACCTCAAGAACCAGGATCTGGGTTTTCGCACCGACCATCTGCTGGCCTTCGATGTCAATCCGAAACTGAACGGCTACACGGGTACGCAGATTTTCTCGCTATACGATCGGCTGTTCAGCGCACTCCGCGCGGAGCCCGGCGTCCGCTCAGTTGCTTATTCACGCTTGGGGCTTCTAGCTGACAACAGCGCCGGCAGCAACATCACGGTGGCGGGGTATCGGGACAAGGAAGGCGAGGACATGAATCCGAATATGGACAATGTCAGTCCCGGATATTTTTCGGCCCTCGGTGTTCCGTTGCTAGCCGGCCGCGAGTTCACTGCCTCGGATGGGCAGGGCGCTCCCAAGGTGGCGATCGTGAACGAGAAATTCCAGCATTATTTCTTCGGGAACGAGAGCGCCGTGGGGCGCTGGTTCGGCTTTGGGGGAGGCAGGGGCACAAAACTGGACATCCAGATTGTGGGCGTGGCGAAAGACGGCAAGTACGCCAGCGTACGTCAGGTATCGCCGCGGTTCGTCTATTTACCCTATCTGCAGGACAAGGCGCCGGGTGGGGGGACCATCTATCTCCGGACCTCGCAGGATCCGTCACAGGCGGCCGGAGCTGCGCGCCGGGAAGTGCAGCGTCTGGATTCAAATCTGCCTGTCACCAATCTCGCCGGCATGGATCAACTGATCAACGACAATATCTGGCTGGACCGCGTGGTGGCCGCGCTCTCCATGGGTTTCGGTCTGCTTGCGACTGTGTTGGCGGCGATCGGTCTGTATGGCGTGTTGGCATTCATGGTAGCCAGAAGGACGCGGGAAATTGGAATTCGGCTGGCGGTGGGCGCTTCGCAGGCCACGATTTTGCGCCTGGTGATGGCGGAGGTGACGCTAGTGGCCGGTACCGGCATCCTGGTGGCGATTCCGGTTTCTCTGGCGCTCACGCGGTATTTGAAAAGCCAATTGTTCGGGCTCTCCAGCACGGACCCATGGACATTCGTGGGCGCCGCACTATTTCTCGCGTTGGTGGGGATTGTGGCGGCTTATTTTCCGGCCCGGCGCGCGATGCGGATCGACCCCGTGAGGGCGTTGCGGTGGGAGTGAAAAACCGTTTCTCGTTTCTCGTTTCTCGTTGGGAAGGATCGAGCGCAACTAACGAGAAACGAGAAACTAGAAACGGGGGTTTACTCAGTCCGAGATCGCCAATTCGCCTGGAACTATCGGGCGGGTTCTCGGCAAGATTCCGCGGCGGGCTAGAATTCCTACCGATGCGATCAGGCCGGTGAATATCGCCAGTTTCAATGCATCGGCTGAGCGGGTGTGTGGTAGCAGCTTCCAGAGAATCCCGAGTATCGGTTGGGCGATGCAGCAGGCCCATACGGCGCCGTAGAAATAGCGGCGCTCGGTGCCTTCGCCCTGGGTGGAGGCTTTCACGCGCGGCAAGCGTCCCAGCGCGCCTAGTATCCAAATCGTGATTGCGATGGGGAGGTAGCCGTACAGATAGATCTGCTTGAGGCGCCAGGCGCCCGTCGCAACGGCCACGGCCAGTCCTAGAAAATTCAAAATCGCGAAGGCGATCACCACGCTCCAGGCGAAGGTGTAACAGACTCGCCGGTAGAGAGGGTTGGGCTTGTCTTCGACGAAGCGGATTATGTAGGGCCGGGGTTCCACTCCCGGAAGACGGCCGCGTAAGGCAGCGATACCGGTTCCGAGAACCACTACCGCGAGCCAGGCCAGCTTGCGATAGTCGAATCCGTGCTCGAAGAGGTCGAAGGTAGAGGGACCGGGCGCGATAAAGAAAACGAAGATCCAGATCGGCCAGTGCGCCAGGCGATAGAGTGGCTTGTTCCGGTCGCGAAATTTGCGGCCGCTTGCAAGCTCGACTCTGCTGGGGGAAGACAACCGGCTCCCTGACGGTCGCGGCTCGGTAGCCCTAGTTTGATCCGGGCGGCTTGGTGGCGGGCGGCTTGGCCGGAGTCGCAGGTTTTGGAGCGGCCAACCCAGCGGGCTTCGCGGGCGCCGGATTCGTCATGGCCGAAGAGCTCTGGTCGTAAAGCTCAATGATGTCCTTGGTGATGTCGACGGTAGGCGACGCGTAGAGGACTGGGCTTTGCGGCGAACTGACATCCACCACCAGCGAGTAGCCGTGATCGCGCGAGTACCTTTCGATAACCGCAGTCATTTTTTGGGCGAGCTGCTGCAGGAGTTTCTGTTGTTCCTGATCGATGTCTTCCTTGGTGTCTTCGAAATCCCTCTGCAGGGCCTTCTTTTTGAGCTCGATGTTTTTGTAAAGCTCGTTCTTGGCGGCGTCACTCAAAGTGTTTTGTCCTTTGGTGAGCTGATCCTGCAGGGCGTTGAGATCGTTCTGCTTGAGTTCGAGCTCCTTGCGCTTGGGTGTCGCCTTGGCTTCCAGTTCGCCGGCTGCTTTTTGGCCGTCCTTAGTGCCAACAATGGCGCCTTGAAAATAAATCACGGCAACCTTGCCCGCTTGGCCGGTGGGCTGGCCGGCCGTCTGGGCGCTCACGGACGCAACGAGAGCCAAGCCAAGGCATACATATACAATACTTTTCACAGTCAAACTCCTAACCTTTGAATTCATTATATTCTATCCAATATTTCGGCCCCGCGTTGCTCAGAAGGTCCGGCCGATGGAGAAACGGAGCGTCGTGTACCTCTCAAAAAGAGGAATCGGTTGTCCGATTGTCGCAAGGGCGTTTAAGTAGGTGGCCGCATTGGGAAAATCGTCCCGATTGGCCGCGATGGGCGGTTGTATGTAGCCGCGGAACACGCTCGGATTGTAGGCAAAATAGAGCCGGAAGGGCGCATTCACCACGGGCATCATCACCTGCAGCTCGAGTCCGGTGGAGGCGCGCGGTTTTTGAGTGCCTGGCGCGATGTAAGCGCGTCCGCTGAAGTTCGCTTGTGGAAACTCGGCATTCAACTGCTCGATGCGGCCGGGATTCAAGGCTAGCTGGCTGGGTAGCGAGAGCTTGTCTATGCCGGCGTCCGCGAACGCAGCCAGCACTACCGGTCCGAAAATAGGAATGCGGTATTCGAAGTTGCCGACCAGACTGGTGTCGCCACCGGGATAGGCGAACTGATAGGTGGGTATGGTCATGGTGACAGGTTGATACGACACCTGGCCGCTGATAATTTGTTTCTGCGTCCGCTGGGTTCCGTCGTTGTTGAGGACGTTCACCGTGGCGTCACTCGGCAGGAACGCAATCGGACTGATGCCCCAGATATCAAATCCGCGGATATCGTTCTCGCCACCCATGTAGTAGCGGGCAAAGGGAGGCGCCACTCTGCCGCCGTAACCGGTGATGAATTTTCCAGCGAAGTGCATGCCGATGACATGGCCCCTCTTGAAACCGTGGCGGAAATACTTCGCATCGATGGTTGGCGAGAGAGTATTGACGTTTCCGCCGACACCCGCATAGGAGAACGAGAAGAAGAGCGACTTGCCACCGGTGGGAGTGATGGGATGATTGACCGTGTTGTAGGTGTACGACGGAGTGATTTTGGCGGTACGGATGCCACTCAGCGTATTAGGACCGCCGACTCCCTGAAAGTCCAGGTACTGGAAGTAGTCCGAGGCTGCCGTGGTGAGGGTCTTGAGACTGGAGATGTCGTAGCCATACGCAAGGCCTACGCGAGCGAACGTCCGCCTAAGGGCGTAGGAAACGAACACGGTCGCGCCATAACCGTCCTGGATATAGTTGAGCAGGTTTTGCGCTCCGAGCTGGTTGAACAGCGGGGTCAGGTTTTGCCCCGCAAGGATAGAGGCTTCGGTGCCCTGGTTGTAATCGAACCTGTTCACATAGAGGGTGAAACCGGATTGGATGGGCTTATCGAATAAATAGGGCTCGGTGAAACCGAACTTCACCTCCCTGAGCCGCGTGCCCAGTTGCGAGCTGAGGCTGAGCGTCTCGCCCAGTCCGAGAAAATTATTAGTGGAGTACGAAAGGCCAATGAAGCTGCCGGAGATTTCCGAAACGCCGCCATTCAGCTGTATGGAATTCTTACCGCGCTCCTTGACTTTCAGCGTGAGATCGACGGTATCGGTTTTGGTGTCGCGTTTGATATCGGCGGCCTCTTCGGCCTTCAAGGGCTCGAAGTAACCGAGTTGGTTGAGCCTGAGAATGCTCAGTTCCCAGAGGTGGTTGTTGAAGATCTGGCCTTCATCCACCAGCATTTCGCGCCGGATCACCTTGTCGCGCGTAGTGTTGTTCCCTGAGAAATCAATACGGCGCACAAAAAACTGCTTGCCTTCGTCAACCGACAGGGACAGGTCCACTTGATCGGTATTCGTTACGGCCTGAGGCTCGGGCTCAACCACGAAATCGATGAAGCCAAACTGGCCATACAGCTTGCGCATGTTCTCGATGCCTTTTTTCAGTTTGGCCGTGGAGAAAACCTCACCCTTGGACATCCCGAACAACGGCGTCATCAGGGCTTCGGGCGTCTTGAAGAATTTCACGCCCGTGAAAGTGATGTTGTTCAAGTGATATTTGCGGCCCTCTTCGATATCCACTTTGATATCGGCGCGGGTGCCGGGCTTGTTGGGATGGATGAGCCAGATGTGCGTGCCGGCACCACCCACTTGACGCATAGTGACCGTGGCGTCGGCCACGTGGGCCATGAAATATCCATGTTCCTGGTAGAAGACCTGAATGCGTTGCTTGTCTTCTTCGAGCTTGGTGGAGTCGAAAGTTCTGTCGAACAAGTTTTCAAACAGGATGGAATACGGAATACCGAGGGGGTGCAGGTTCTTCATCGCCCGGATCACGTCCTTGCTGCTGAAAACCTTGTTGCCCTCGATGTCGATGACGCCGACCTTGACCTTGGGACCTTCGTCGACTTTGAAAGTCAGTTCCAAAGAGGACGGGGGCACGCGCTTTAGCTCCGGATCCACCTTGGCGTATTGATGCCCGCGCTCGGCCAGCATCTCAATAAGCACGTTCTTGGCGTGCTGAACCTTGTTGGGATCGTATTGGGATTCCACCACCAGGCCCACCTTGCGCTCTTTGTAACGGTCCAGGATCTCGGAGACGGTGACGGATTTGTTGCCTTCGTACTTGATGGATCGGACTACCGGCCGCTCCACCACAACAAAGCGGAGGATCCAGCCTTGCTTGCCCGGTTCGCGCTCAACGCGGATATCGTCGAACCGTCCACTGTTCCAGAGCGAAATGAAGTCGCGATGCAAGGTGTCTTCGTCGTACTTGTCGCCCTTCTTGCTGACGATCAGGGCTTGCAGAGTATCCTGGCGGACGCGCCGGGCGCCGCGAAATTCGACGGCCTCAATGATGTCCTCCGGTGGCTGACCAGGCTGAGTGGCGCGCGGTGCTTCCGGCTTGGGCTCGGGCACATTCTGAATGTTCTGCTTGGGAGCTTCCGCGGGCGGCNNGGCGCGGGCTGCTGTGGCGCGGGTTGTTGCGGTGGCGGCTGTTGCTGAGTGGTCGGCTGTTGTGCTTCCAGAAATATAGCCGAGGTGGAAAAGATACTTAAGCACAACAAAACCACTCGCAGGCGGCCAGGCCTGTGAAACATCATCTAAAAAGGATTCCTTTCCACTCTGCGACTAACTTGTCCAGACGTCCATTGCCGAAGCTCGGTTTCAGGGTAAGCTCGGGATGCGTGAGTCGAAGGTTTCATTTTAGCTGAATGCGGGCGGTTGCGGAAGTCTGTATCCGGCAGGCTACACACCGGGCCGTTTAGGCACGGTTTTCGTGGAGCGGCTAGAGCACCGGCTCCCTCACGGTCGCGGTTNNCGGCTATAGAGTTCACCGCGGCGGGCGCCGTTGACGATGATGCCGAGAACGTTGTTCTGGCACAGGGATTGCATCGCGCGAGTAATGGAATCGATGGTGGTAGCGCCGATACGAACTACCAAAATGGTGCCATGGCACAACGTGGAAAGAAGGTTCGCGTCGGCGGCGAACAACAGCGGCGGGCTGTCCAGAATAACCCAATTGAAGAGGCTGGGCAAATGGTCGAGCATTTGCTTGACTTCCTTCAGATTGAGCAATTCCAATGGATTGATGACGGCTTCTCCGGCTGGCATGATATAGAGATTGGTGTCACCGACTCGGCGCATGGCTTCGTGCAGCGCGACCTTTCCCTGCAGATAGTCCGTGATGCCCGGGCTTCGATCCGTTTGCAACAGATTGTGCACCACGGGCCGGCGGAAATCGAAATCGCACAACAGCGTGAGATTGCCCGACAGTTGGGCTTCCGCCAATGCCAGATTGGTGGCGGCGAAGGATTTTCCCTCAGCCGGCGACGGGCTGGTGACGACGACGGTGTNNTCGGAACTCCTCAGTAGGCGCTTCATGCGGATGCAACGCGTCAATCACCAGCGCATCGGGCGACGGGTTATAGGGAATGGTCTTGACCAGTTCCAGCAGGCCCTCCATCGAGGGCGGAGCGGCGCCTGCAGCCACGCTGGCGCGGGCGTCTGCGCGCGGTTCGCCAGTGCCCGGAGCACCCGCTCCGGACTGTTCGGCGCGCCGCAGCGCATCATGAACTCGGCTCATAACGATTCTGTCCCTTTCGGTAGCAGTGGGGCGGGCCCCCACT
>PMUN01000017.1 GCA_003166875.1 Bryobacterales bacterium
TCTTCTGGAAGGCGTGCAGGACCTAGATAGCTGCCTTAAACCGCACCACGTAGACGGTGCGCCATGTGTCGCCGTGCTGGTCCGTGATAATTTCAAGCACAGATCCTCCGCCAAAACCTTTGAGCGCCTTGGCCGCGGGATCGATTTCACCTTGTTGGGCGGCATAGAGCGCCTTGCCGATATCGCGCCGCACCTGGCGTGGGAACGCGCGGAGATCTTTTCGGCTTGAGCCCATCCATAGGACGGGACGTTCGGCGCTCGGTGTCATACAATTATAAGTCTACTTGTCTATCATACTCCATGCTGGCCAAGGTCATCCGCTTGGCGATCAACTGAGCGGCGCGCGCCTCGACCTCACACAGCTCCCTGATTATGTCATCCACGCCGCCCCGCATCGCTGTGCCGAGTAGATGAGAAAGTATGCCAATCAGTAAACACATTTGTATACAGTCCTTCACACACACGCTATCATTAAAATATGAAGTCCACTCCACGAACTCCGAACGTCCGCATTAGTCCGCGAGCTCACGAGATGCTTCGCCAACTGGCCGATGAAGAGCAGCGGTCCATGCAGTCGGTTTTGGACCGGGCTCTCGAACGGTATCGCCGAGAGAGGTTCCTAAAAGCCGCTAACGCCGATTTCGCGGCGCTGAGACGGGACGCCAAGGCGTGGAAGCAAGAACTCCGTGATCGGGCGCTATGGGAACAGACGCTCGGGGACGGGATATCCAAGGAATGAATACACCGGAACCATCGCGCGGGGACATTTGGGATCTAGAGTTAGATCCCATCCGAGGTCGCGAACAGGCTGGCTTCCGGCCAGCCCTTATCCTGTCTGTAGATTTGTTCAACAAAGGTCCTGCGGAGCTCGTCGTGGTGGTCCCTTTGACGCGGACCGACCGAAAGATCCGCTGGCACGTAAGGGTGAGGCCGCCCGAGGCCGGCGTGGAGGCGGAAAGCTTTGTTCAGTGCGAGAACTTACGATCTGTTTCGAAGCAAAGACTCAAACGGCGCCGTGGTCGGGTCTCAGCGGACACGCTGGAGCAAGTTGAGGATCGCGTGCGGATTCTGTTAGGTCTTTGAACGGTCGGTCCTGGATGAGATTTCCGGCAGATGCCAATTCGCCCCGACCGACGATCACGAGCGGGCCGTCAAGTCAGAGTCGACGGGCCAGATTCGTCAGAGGGAGTGCCTTGCTCAGGCAGGCCAGTGACATCAATGTCGACCGCCACGGGTGCCGGCACGTGTTCTCCTCTGCGTGCCGCCTGCAGGCGCTGTAGCTCGTGCAACGTCCGCATGAGGTTGCGTTGCATCGCACTTTCGTAGCGCGATAGCTGGCCGATTCCGAGCGCAATTCCAAGCGCTAGCTTGCTAAGCGCCACCGAACCTTCCATCCACCAGTTGGCTGACGTCCATAATCGCCCGTCGACATGAATCGTTGCAGGCATTTGGGAAAAACGAAGGAGTGGGCCGCTGAGCGTGAACGGCAGACATGTCCACAGGATGCGCGCGGGACTGGAATCAACGGCGAGGGCGCTAGAGCGGGCTCGCTCATGAGAAGAGCCTCCAGCGATTCAGGGCGGATTCGAGCGCGCTCGAAGCGGTTTGCCCGAGCCCGCAGATGGAGGCATCCCGCATGGCCTGCCCAATTTCGCGCAACCTCCGGATTTCTTCCGGGACGGAATCGAGCGGCCGGTTACGAACAAGCCGCTCCAGCGTTTCCTCCTGGCGAACCACGCCGCCGCGGCAGGGAACGCATTGGCCGCAGCTTTCCTCGCGGAAGAACGAGGCGATTCGGAGAAGGATCTGCTTCAGATCGGTGCTGTCATCGAGCGGCATGACGACGCCGGAGCCAAGCGTCGCTCCGATGGCGCGCGTGCCTTCGAATGTCAGCAGCGTATCCAGTTCCGCAGGAGACAGGAAAGTTCCGGCGGCGCCACCGAGCAGAACAGCCTGCAATCGCCCGTTACCGCCGACGCCGCCGGCGAGTTCGATCATCTTGCGGAGCGTTACGTACTAGATCCCCCGGTAGGGATGATTGGATCTCGAGACGGACGGGAGGATGCTGCGCGGTTGCCGGCTCGTCTATCAACCACTTTATTTGCAAGGGTAAGCGGCATATCAGCCATGCTGTATCAACCTGCGCACGAGCAAGTTAAGTCAGTCAAGAATCCGGATGACGATGTAACCGCTAAGTGCCCAACATGACGCGCTTGGCCAATCGGATGTCATCAGTGGTTGTTTGGCTGTCCAGCTATGCCCATGGCCTTCTCGATCCACTTCGGGTGAACACGGAAGTAGTTCGCCAACTGGCGCTCGCTCATGTGCTCTTGACGCGCCTTGGCCGCCACCGCCGCTGAATTTTCAATTGGCCATGGCGTCGAAGGCTCCAGAAGTTGAAAACCTGCTTGCATCCGTCCTGGCGTCAAAAAGGCCAAGGTGTCTTTTGGATTTTGCGCAGCCGGCAGAGGGTGATTCCACACGACGCACTCCAAGACATCGAGGGAGCACTTGTCAGGGTTCGGGACAAAAATGCTGACGCCATAACGACTGGTACGCGTCATCAAAGAACTGACAGGTAGTGGGTGAAAGCCACGGTCCTTACCCGGCACAACGAAAAGCAATTTGGCGCCGTACAGGCGAAGATCCAACCCCAGCGATACGAACGGTATCAGACTCGCCACAATCACCGCCTTAGCTGCCGCGGTGGGGCTTTGCAAATAGAGCTGCCGGATTGCAACGGCCGCAAGCAGCGCAGCCGAATACCAAAGTAGCCCCGATGCGAACCGAAAGAGAGGAGCGTTCAGCGCCCATGCTGGAATGGCGATCAGCGGCGGAACCCAGAGAATTGCCGATTTCGGCGACCACACGGACCCACCCGCCTCACTCTTGCGCCTTATAAAGATATACGCAGACAGGCCGCCCAGGATCATAGGCAGCAGCCACCCGTCCACCTTTTCTACCCTCCACTCGTTACGAACCCAAATCGGAATCCAGGAGTATCCATTGCCCAGGTGATCGCTATAAGGCGCGCGAGCCCAGGTTCGAATGTACCAGGCGCTCCATTCGGCGTAAATCTTGGGAATCCGCCACGGGACGGAGAATCCAAACTGTAACGCCGGGAAAAAGGGGTAGCCACTCAACAGCGCCGTCCGATACACCCAAGTGGCGGAGCAAACCAGCGATAGAGCCGCAGACCACAGCGCTATCATCCGGCGATACTCCCACGGAATCTCCGATCTGGCGAGCCAGCAAGCCATAAGCAACGGCCAGGCAGCGATGGAAAAGAGAGCGCTGGACATCTTTATGCATGGCAGGCTGGTGAACACCATGGCGAGCACGACCACGTGGAATGCGTGGCGCTGCCAGTCGCGGGATGGTGTGCGGATGTGCTCCACAAGCATCCAGGCAGACGCGAAAAAGAGGACGTCCGAGGGATAATCAGTGACGGAGCTGGAAACCCCACCACCGACCACAAGTACGGCCAACGGCGAGAGCAGGATCACGCTAGCTATGCCCCCCGGAGACAAGCGGCTTCTCTCGAGGATAGCCCGGCGGGCCTTGATGAGAAAAAAGGCAAGCACGGTGACGATAACCAGGCTGTTGCCCAGGTGGACCGATTGCCCTTTCCAGCCGGGGATTTCCAGCATCGCCATATAAAGCAGAGAAGCGTTATTGAACGCAAAATGGCCATCCAGATTTCCCAAACCGCGAACCGTCGGGTATTCGGTGGCCCACCGGACAACAGTCACCCGGTAGTTTCCATCATCGTAAAACGCGGCGTAGCCGGCGGCATGATTGGCAGTCCAGACGCATAGGATGAAAAGGAAAAGGCCAAACAGGGGGGAGCATCGCGTGAGTGCGGAAGGGCACCATTGTGCCAAAGATCGCCAGTACAGCGCTATTCCAATGGCGCCCAGCAGAACCAGAATGCTAGTCGCCCGCCAATCGATCGGTAAGAGCAGGTTGTAAGCTTCACTAAACCAGAGGACAAAAGAAAACCCTAGCAGGAAGCA
>PMUN01000125.1 GCA_003166875.1 Bryobacterales bacterium
TGCGGATTCACGCGCTCCTGATAGAGCGTTTCGGTTGTAGGAGCGGCTGTCAAAGGCAAGCTCTGGATCCCTCCACGGCGAGGGTACGTTTCCGTTCCGTGTCGTTTACAAGACGTTGCATAGGGCCTATCGGTTTCCAGGGCATTACGTAGCCCTTTGTGACCAGTTCACCCACCACGAAAACNNCCCCAGACGGCCGCCAGAACGCACGCTACGCGGTTCCAGAACCCCGGCTGCGTCGGATAAAAATATCGAAGAGGCACAAAAGTGAGCACCGCGAGCGTTCCGAGAATCCCCACACTCAGCCACGCGTCCAATTTCAAAAAGTATAGATAGAAAGCCGCTACATTCCAGTATGAGGGAAATCCCAGAAAGTAGCCGTCGTCGGTCTTGGCGTCCGCCTGCGAAAACCCGTAGGCGCTGGCCACCAGAGGCAACAGCAGCCACCACGACTGCGCGCCCATCAGCACGCCCGCTCGCCAGATCAAAAACAGCGGCAGGCAAGTGTAATTTAAGAAATCGATCAGATCGTCCAGGCGCCTTCCATCGAATCCGGGCAGCACCTCGCGAACGCGCGCGTACCGCGCCAGTGGACCATCCAGCGCATCGATCGCCGTCGCCGCGATCATCAACTCGAATGCCCGCGTAAACGCAACATCGCCGCCTTCCACGATCAGCACGGCGATGCCCGCCGCTGCTACCAACCCCAGCGCCGTGAAGGCATGCACTGCCCACGCCGCCAGGATTCTCGTCATGCGGTTTTTCGCGCGTCCGCCGCCAGCGTTTCTTCGTCCGCCAGATTCGCTAACAGCCGTGCCGGTTTCCAATGCGCCGTCCAGCGCGACACCAGCGGCAACACCACGAATCCAACCGCGGCCGCCAGCGTCTTGAACGGAAATAATACCGCGCCCGTCGCTGGATCGTACCAATCCTGCGGGCGCCCTGGAAGAAACGCCGCGAAGATCTCGGGGTAGTGTATGAATGGCTTCAGCCCGAGCAGCGGTTCGCCACCTCCCAATCGCAGCCCGAGCGAAAGAAAAAACGCCACCATCGACCCGATACGATTCGATTTGGAATCAAAGATCGCGTACACCAGTTGCGGAAACAGCAGCACGAACACCAGGTCGCTTGTGAAGAACCACAACGCCTGCACGCTTTGGACGCGCAACGCCATCAACAACGCGCCTGAAGCGAACAATACCACCGACCACCGGATCACCACCTTCATCTGCCGCGTCGATAAATCCGGCAACAGCAGACGCTTGCAGCAGTTCCAACTGAACATCGACGCCGCGGACAAAATCGACGCGCTAAAGCTGGACGTAACAGCTCCCACAATCGATCCCAGGCCAAGCAGCGCTACCCACGCCGGAGTCGCCTCCCGCAGCATCAGCGGCAAAGTTTCCGAAGGATGCTCCCGCAGCCGCGCGGCTAACTCCGTTGGCCACGGATACCCGAGCGCTGCCATGCCGATCAATAACGGCGGCACCACGAACCCAATCGTCAGCAGTCCAGATAGGATCGACATGGATTGCGCTTGCGCCGGCGATTTGCACGAGAGCACCCGCTGAAAATAACAGTTCCACGGAATCCCGCCCATCACCAACATCATGCTAACGTCCCACCAACCCACGGTCCCAGGCCATCCCCAAGCCGCGTGATGTGGAAGCAGCCCCGCGCCCTGCGCCGAGTGCGCGGTATAGTTCGCAAGTCCCGCATGAAATCCGCCCACTGGTCCCAGTACGAACGGAAGCGCCGCGATCAATCCCAGAGCCACTAAGCCTAGCTGCACCAGATCCGTATACGCTACTGACCAAAGCCCGCCCGCCATGGTGTAAGCGGTCACCACCAAGGCCGACAAAAGAATCGCCAGCACCAATTTAACGCCCAACAATGCCGCGAAGCTCGACCCAAGAGCCGTCAACAATTCCGCACCCCAAAAAACTTCCGCCAGTACCGCCGGTGCGAACAACACGAGCGCCCAATGCTTCCCGTAGCGCGATTCGAACGGATCAATCAGCGTGGTGAATCCCAGCCGCCGCATGGGCCGTGCGAAAATCAGCCCGCCCAGAATCAGGCTGCATCCGAAACATAAGCCGCCCTGGATGCCCAGCGCGAAGCTGGATTTATACGCGCCTTCCGCGGTGCCCAGCAGATAGCCGCCATCCACCCACGTAGCGGTCATGGTGAGCAGCGCCAGCACCAGCGGCATCCGCCGCCCGGCTACCAGCAAGTCCTGATGCGTTCCGCCGCGAACCTTGCGCGCGGCGATGCTTCCAATCAACAGGAAGACGGCCAGCATGACGAGGATGACGGCAGGTCCTAGCAACGGCTTCTAGTGTAAGCCAAAAATTGCGAGGACCGCTGGGTAATGCCTGAAAGGTGCGTTGAAGAAAAAACAGCGAACGGTTGCTTTTCATTCCATTCGACGTCACCATGAGGGTATGCCGTCGGATCGCAGTTCACTTGACGCCCTGAAGAACATCATCGCCGAAGTGGACTTGATCTTGGAGACGACGCCGGGCCTTCCGCAGAACCGCACGGGGAGATCCCGCGAACTGCTCCGCACGGCGCTCGCGATCACCAAAGATCTGATTTCGGAGAATCGCAAGGCGACGAAATCACACGCTGCTGCACTCGGTCACAAGGGGGGCAGTTCCATCGCGGAAAAGCGCGGATCTGACTACTTCCGGGAGCTGGCAAAGAAACGCAAGACGCACGGTGGTGGACGACCGAAAAAGACCTAGGCCAAGGCATCAATCTGTTGGTCTAGCGCTGCCAACAGACGTTCTTTGTCCACTTCAGAGACGCCCCTAGAACCCGCGAGCGCCGTACGGATTTTTAGAAGCACCGCCCTTGGAATGTCACCAAGGTGCTTAACGCTTCTGGATCTCAGGCGACTACCGAGTTGAATGTCGTCGAATTTATGTATTTTTCTAAAGTCAAGGAAGCATCGCTTCGGCAGGCAGCATTCCCTATCCGCAATCTCGCAAAACTCAGTTGCCAATCGCGGGTTTGTTTCTGCATGAGGTTGCGTCGTGGTCGTGAAGCATTCCACTTCTGGGCTGCTATTGACGATGACAACAAAATATCGATCCTTGACGCTTCCATCGAAGCCTTCAAAGCGTTCGTAGAATATGACTGCTCCGGTCTCAAGATCGCAGTATGCCAAAGAGTTCCTCTAGTTCGACGTCGGCCAGGGCGTCCTTAAGTTCCTGGTCATCCTCGACTAGCTGTTGAACATCTTTAGTATCGCCGTTTCCGGCGAAGAACAGGCGGTAATCCATCTCCCGGTTCATTTCTGCGGCCTTCCATGCCGGTTCGCGATGTGACAGTTTACTGAGCAGGGCCGGAGTAAGACGCCCGTAGCTAGCTACTACGTGATCCAAAACCTCCCGATCAGTCTCGGAGAGGTACCGTGGGTCTGCTGGAGCCTTAAGAATGAGATCGTTGTCCTGTACGCTTAAATACTTGTCGAACAGAACTTGGTCTTCCACTGAAGCGCGGTCGTCATGCTTCATGAGATTGTATCCACACGACGGCACGGGTCCAAAGTCCATCTTGATATAGCGATCACCCGTCACCGGACGACCGTACGCCAGAAGATGCTCCTTATCCGCGTAATATAGGAGCTTCGCGAGTTTCATCTTCGTGGCTTCCCCGCAACGCTCGACGAGGTACGCGGTCGCGTGGACGAACCTCTGCACGTCAAAGTCGAATGTGATTCTTCTAGACATGCCGCACCTCCTCTCTAAGCCTAATGGTACGGCACTATCTACAACGTTATCAAGCACTTCCATAAGATGCGCGTTTTCAATCACTTCATAACTTTGACATGGAGATTCACAAGGAGTATTATTGTTTCTGAGAACATCATAAGGGCATGATCGTTTAGCACGGTCTTTCCCAAAGGAGCTTTTGCAATGTCAGGACAATCAGCAAGTGCCGGGCCTGTTCCGGTTGCTACGGAGCCGTCCCTTTCAAAAACCGCCAAGAAGCAAAAGAGCCGGTCCAATCCGAAGTCGAAATCGAAACCAATAAAGATGCTGCCCAACACGAGAATCAGCGTCCCTAAACAACTGGATATCCTTCGTGCCTATGCTGCTGCCAGCGGCAAGGGAGCGAAGCCAGCGACAACAGAGGAGGCCGCCGAAATCGTCGGGATGGCCCCCAACACAGTCATTATGGCAAATGCTTTTCTGTGCAATGCTGGCTTACTCAAGCGATCTGGGACAGGAAGCTATCTTCCATCGACCGAAGTCGTGGACTTTCTTGGTGCATGGGATTGGGATCAAAAGACGGCAAGCCACAAACTCGCCCCTTGTCTTAAAAGGACGTGGTTCGCGGAAGCACTGCTGCCCAGAATCTCATACGGTGCCATCGACGAGAAGGATGCCGTAACCGTCTTGGCGGAAGCAGCGAAAGCCGCACCCGACAAAGAGAAGGAACTTCGTGCATTGATCGAATTCTTGATCGCAGGCGGAGTTGTTTCTGGAGAGGCAGGGCAGATTAAGCTACCAAAGTCAGTCGCGGCTATTGATACAGCGGTGCCCCAGCCCCAGCGAACCGAGGAAGAGAGGCCCCCAGACTCCGGGAGCGGCATCAAATCCGGTCGCGTTAACACGGCCTATGCAGCACAGGCGCCAGGCGGTGGAGTTGACTTCAACATCAACGTCCACGTGGACATGACGGAATTCGGAGAGTGGCGACCGGAGCGGATTACTGCGTTTTTCCGTGGTATCGCCGAGGTTCTATCAGCGAAGGCCGACGTTGAAAAAGGAGGGGCAGGCTCTTAAATAGCAAAGCGGGCCGAAGGAGCTTTGAGAACATCGCCCGACCCGCTTTTACCGGCTTTCTGGGTCCTCTGGGTGTTAGCAGCACTCAGAAATTTAAACCCAGAATACAGGAGGTGCCATGAGGACTATTCTCATGCACTCCACAATCCCGACGGACGGCTCGACCGTTCCCGTTTGGGATATCTGGACCCCTACCCCTTCGGGCGGGGGTCCAACTCTTAGTATAAGTCCTTCTTTATCAATGCGCAAGAGGTGTGTTTTATTCTGTTTACAACAGCGGTACGCTCGCTGTATTATTTAATTATGACTAGCGCAACAAAAACCGTTGAAACAATGACTTGCGAGTCATGCGAGGTGTCTTGTCAACGCTTCGGTAAGCACCGCAATGGCCTTCGCAGGTTTCGTTGCCCGCTCTGCAAAAGGACCTACACCGAAGCCCACCAGCTCACCCTTGGGGACATGTACCTATCCCACGAAAAGGCACAGCTTGTGATTCAGCTTCTGATCGAGGGTAACAGCATTCGGAGCACCCAACGGATTACCGGCGTCGATCAAAACACGATCATGAAGCTATTGGTCTTGGCTGGTAAGAAGTGCGAAAAGCTCATGGGCCGTATGATCGTGAACGTGCCGGTGAAGGACATCGAGTGCGACGAAATTTGGGGATTCGTGCAAAAGAAGGAAGGCCACAAGGCTCCCGAGGAAGCGCACGACGAGAGCATCGGTGACGCGTATTGCTTCGTTGCCATCGAACGCAACACGAAACTGGTTTTGAACTTCGCCCTTGGCCGTCGGAGCAAAGCAACCACGGATGTTTTTATTGAAGGTCTTCGTCACGCTACGTCATCGCAGAACTTCCAAATTACAACGGACGGTTTCGCTCCCTACGTGAAAGCCATCTCAGACACACTTGCAGACCGCGTAGACTTCGCGCAACTCATCAAGGTATATCGTTCCGGTACCGAAGGCGAAGGCCGCTACAGTCCGGCTGAAATCTCCAACACGGAGGTGGTCCCAGTTCTCGGTAACCCTGATCCTGCCCGAATCTGCACCAGCATCGTTGAGAGACAGAACCTCACTATCAGAATGCAGATGCGCCGATTGACACGCCTGACGAATGGCTTCTCAAAGAAGTGGGAGAACTTGTGGGCCGCGTACTGCCTTCACTTCGCCTATTACAACTTCTGCCGGATTCATCGCACGCTGCGCGTCACTCCTGCAATGGAAGCGGGAATCGCCGATCACGTTTGGGATATTGCGGAATTGCTGGCGTGAATTACCGGTTGCGCGTGATCGAAGTTGCTATCGTTACGATACTCGCGGCAAAGTTGACTGCTCCGAGAATTGCAGCGCCGATAGCAAACCCAACTTGATTAGGTCGGCCAGCATCGGTATTTCTTGACACGCTGAGCAGGCCGACAATCTTCGAGAGGGCTATGGATGATGGAACGAGAGACATTGCGAGGAATCCAAGCCCAAAGAGTTTAGGTTCAGTGAGCACTGATCTGATCACGCTTGCAGCATCTACTTCGCCGGACGTACGCAACCAACAAGCAATAAAAATAGCGGCTGTAGTCAAAGTGCAGGCGAGCCATCCCTGATCTGCAGGCGGACTTTTCTCGACGCCAGCAAAGAACCAGGTAACGATCTTGGTTGTAAGATTAAACAGTTGGACGGAAACCATGTATATAGCGAAGGCCACTAACAAAAACGCGAAGTCTCCATCTGTTGCGGGCGTATTTGCAACCTCGGGACCCGTGTTAGTACCCTGGGCACCCTGCGACGCGACTCCAATTGAACCCTGCATGGGAACCCGCTAGTGTATCGCAATGGATTCTGTCAACGCACCTTTCAGGCAATACCGACCGCTGGGCTAGCGCTCAAATAGTAAAAGACACCGCCCTTCCTATCTTCCTCGACTTCTTGAATCCGTGAATTCCTGAATTCGTTGATCAACCCGCCGTCGTCAGCTCCTCACCCACCTGCACATCCGGAATCTCAATGCCCGTCCGCGTCCCCTCGCCCGGCTTGCTGTCGATCCACATGCGGTAGTCCTGCCCGAACAGCACCTTCAGCCGCTCGTTCACATTACTCACTCCGATGCCCTGCTCGAACAAGTTCGCCAATCTCGCTTCTGGAATTCCGACGCCGTCGTCTTCCACCACTACTTGCAGTTTGCCGTCGGCCAATGAGCTCCGCACCCGGATCATCCCTCCCTCTACTTTGCTGCTCAATCCGTGCCGGATGCTGTTCTCGATAATCGGCTGCAGCATCATGCTGGGCACCATGCGGTCCAACGTTTCCGGATCGATCTCCTTCACGAACCGCAGCTTTTCTCCAAAGCGCACCATCTCGATATTCATGTAGTTATCGATAAACGCCAGTTCCTCGCGCAGCGGCGTAAGATTGTCGGTCTTCCGCAACAGCCTCCGCAGAATGCTAGACAGCCGGTAGACCACGCTGCGCGCCTGATCCGGATTGGTCCGAATCAGCGACGAAACCGAGTTCAGCGTATTAAACAGAAAATGCGGATTAATTTGACTGGTAAGTGCCGCCAACCTTGCTTCATTCAGACGCAATTGCTGCGCTTCCAGCTTCTTCTCATTGCGGGTGTTGTTCCAGATCTTGAGCGGCAGCATGACGGCAAACACTGTGCTGGCGCAGATGGCTATCCCTACGCCGAGGTTGGTTTCACCCCACAGGCGCTCCAGCGAAAACACTGTGGTCGGGAACCATCGTGCCACCGAATATCGTAGCAATTCAGCGAAAATGATCGTGAAAAGACAGAAGAGTTGAAACAAGACACGCAGCTGCGATTGCCGCTGGCGCAGCCGCGCCGGATTCAAACCGAAAATGGGCGAGAACCGCCAGATGTCTTCTTTCTCCGGAGCAATGTCCCGCAGCAAACCGCCCAGCACGCCCACTCCGGCAAACAACGGCATGGACATGAACTCTCCTCGGAACATGGCGGGGAGCGAGATCAGCACGCCGGACAGCAGGCCGGTGACGTAGCCCCCAACCATTCCAGCCACGAGGCTGCCTTCCAGGCCAAGATCCACCGCTTCATATTTGTGGGTAAACACGCGCGTCGCAACGCCTGCGCCATACGCCGCCGAGCAGCTCAGCGCCAGCTTCACGCGCTGCACCATCGTCCGCTCTTCGCGCATCAGCATGCGCTGGAATGCACTGAACCTGGATAGAAGGCTCGCCAGTGATGCAGCCACGGCCAGCCTCAACAGCAAGACCACCAGTTGTTGCGGTTCCAGCATTGCGCGCCTGCCGATCATTATAATGAAAGCAAAGTCCCGCAATGGTCAACAAGATAGCCGAAGCCAATTTTCCTTCCCGGTTCGGCCACTTCCGTATCTACGGATTCGAAGGCGTCTATGGCGATGAGATCCAGGAGTGCGTTGCGCTGCGCATGGGAGATATCTCATCGCACGGCGACCCTCCTCTTGTTCGCATTCACTCCGAGTGCCTCACCGGCGATGTCTTCCATAGCCTCCGCTGCGATTGCCGCTCGCAACTGGAGCTTTCTCTCAACCTGATTGCCGAAGAAGGCCGCGGCCTGCTGATCTACGAGCATCAGGAAGGGCGCGGCATCGGATTGCTCAACAAACTCCGCGCCTATGAGCTGCAGGACGGTGGCGCGGACACCGTGGAAGCGAACGAACGCCTGGGGTTTGAAGCCGACCTGCGTAATTACGAAATGCCGGCCGAGATCTTGCTCTACTTCAAGGTAAAGAGCGTGCGCCTGCTCTCCAACAACCCCGACAAAATCGCGGCCTTGGAACACGCCGGCATTCAGGTGGCCGAGCGAATCCCCTGCATCGTCGCCCCGCACGAATCCACCGCAGGTTACCTTCGAACCAAGAAACAAAAAATGGGCCACCTGCTGGATTGATGTGGCGCACACTCTCAGCGCGCCGCGTTCACACTCGTGTGGACGCCTGGGCTAACCTAAAGCTAGGACCTGAATGAGCAGCTTGGCGCATTCTCCGGTGACATGGCAGGATTTTCTTCGCTTACCGGAGCGTCCGGAAACCGGCAAACGATATGAGCTGCACGATGGTGGGGTAGTCATAGTGCCCCCCGCTCGACCTCTGCATATCAAGCTTCAAAAGCGAATCGAGCAACTGCTGGAGGCGTTAGCAGCCGAGCGCGGAACGGTGACCATCGCGTTTCCCTACCGTCCAGTATTGAACCTTCAATTCTGGTTCGCGGATGTTACCTACATCCCGAAAGCGGATTGGGACGCCCTTCCGCCCGACGAATACCCGGTCTATGCACCTCCTCTAATCGTCGAAGTGCTTTCACCCTCGAACACCCCCAGCAAAATCAATCGGCAGCGCATAGTCGCCGTGTCGGCCGGCACTGAAGAGTTCTGGGTAGTGGACCCGAATGACCATACCGTGCAGGTGACCAGCCGAAATGGCGTCCACACCTACGGACAGGGCGATGTCATCCCGCTCGCGCCATTCGAAGGCGCCATCGCGATCGAACAAATCTTCGCCTGATTCAAGAGCGGCTCACCTCGCGCAGTGGTGAGGAGTTGGTGCGTCCAGTTTTACAAAAGCGCTTTAGACGACGCCTGGGTGACTACTTGTGCTCCACTCACTTACAAACGACGCTCTCCCAAACACAAGAATCACCCGATGCGTCAGGAAGCCCCCGTAGGACAAGCCTCTGGCTTGTCCAAGCCGTACGCATCGTACAATAGTGTTCACCGCATGAGAATCGCTCTCGCGCAAACGAACACTACCGTCGGCGATCTCGATGGCAACGCCCAGCGCATCCGCTCCTTCGCCAGGCGCGCGGCGGAATCCGGTGCCGATGTCGTCGCTTTTCCCGAGCTCACGCTTACTGGCTACCCTCCGCGCGATCTCCTCGAAAAGCAAAACTTCCTCGATCAAACCGAGCAGCACCTCGAGCGCCTCGCCTCCGATACCGCGCATCTCAAGATCGCCATCATCTGCGGCACTGTCACCCGCACCGGATCATCTTCCGGTAATCCAATCTACAACTCCGCCGCTGTTCTGGAACGTGGAAAAATTGTTTTTCGGCAGAACAAAATGCTGCTGCCGAGCTACGACGTCTTCGATGAGACCCGCTATTTCGAGCCGGCTCCCAAACAGTTTCCGCTAATACTCTGCGGCGCCTCCACCGCCCTCACCATCTGTGAGGATGCCTGGAACGACAAGCAGTTTTGGGAACGCCGCCTCTACAGCCGCGATCCGGTGGAAGAGCTGGCTCAAACCGGAGCACGCGCGCTCATCAGTATCAATGCCTCCCCCTACCACATGGGCAAGCGCGCATTGCGCCGTGAGATTTTCACCGCCACCGCGCGTCGTTTCAATATTCCCATCGTCTACGTCAACCAGGCCGGCGGTAATGACCAACTGGTATTCGATGGCAGTAGCTTCGCCATGAACGCCCAAGGCGAGGTCATTGCTTCGGCGGCTTCGTTCGAAGAAGATCTCGTCCTGGTCGACACCGAGACTCTCACTGGCGATCATCACGAGAATTATCCCGACGAGTGCGAAGCGGCCTACCAGGCGTTAGTCACCGGCACGCGCGATTACATTCACAAATGCGGTTTCCAACGCGTCATCATCGGGCTCAGCGGCGGTATCGATTCTTCACTCACCGCGGCCATCGCCGTCGATGCGGTCGGCAAAGCGAATGTCACCGGGGTCGGCATGCCCGGCCCTTATTCCTCCGAACACAGCGTCTCGGACGCTCGCGACCTCGCCCGTAACCTCGGCATCCGGTTCGAAATCATCCCTATCCGTAATCAGTACGAAGCGTTTCTCGGCGTCCTCAATCCTCTCTTCGATGGCGGAACATCCGGCGTTACCGAGGAAAACTTGCAATCCCGTCTGCGCGGCGTCACTTTGATGGCCCTCTCCAACAAATGGGGCGCGTTGGTGCTCACCACCGGCAATAAGAGCGAGCTGGCAGTCGGTTATTGCACGCTCTACGGCGATATGTGCGGCGGACTCGCGGTTATTAGCGACGTACCGAAGACGCTAGTCTATTCGCTTTCGCGCGTAGCCAACCAGCGTCACAACAACGCCATTCCGGAAAACGTATTCATCAAGCCCCCATCCGCCGAGCTGCGTCCCGATCAAAAAGACACCGATTCTCTTCCCGAATACGACGTGCTCGACCAGATTCTGCGCGCCTATGTGGAAAATAACGACGCGCCTCAACAAGTCGCCGATTCGCTCCATCTTCCCGTCGAGCTGGTCCGCGACATCGTCAACAAAGTCGACCGCAACGAATACAAGCGCCAACAGGCCGCTCCTGGCCTGAAAGTAACAACCAAGGCGTTCGGCATCGGCCGCCGCTTCCCCATCGCGCAAAGGTTCTCCGAATGAAATTCAAACATCTCGTACTTGTAAGTATCGTGATATTTCTCGCCGCAGTCCTCTCTTCCTCCCAGCCCGCGCCTCGCGAGCAGGTCGGCATTCTGCCCGATGGCGGATTTTTGCTCAACAGCGGCTGGCGTGTGAAACCGGCAGGCACGCAAATCCCGCTCGACACGCTCCCCATGTCCGCGATTCTGTCGAAGGATGGCAAGTTCCTGCTGGTGTTGAACGGCGGTTACAAACCTCCTTCCATCAGCGTGCTAGATACCAAAGATGGCCACG
Organism: Bryobacterales bacterium; assembly: GCA_003166875.1. Taxonomy (GTDB): domain Bacteria; phylum Acidobacteriota; class Terriglobia; order Bryobacterales; family Bryobacteraceae; genus Palsa-89. Next base: position 11,450 of record PMUN01000125.1, read on the forward strand.
AGGTCGGGCGCACACCGGTGTCGGATGCGTGGCTCGGCTTGGCGCTCTCACCCAACGGCCGGACCGTTTGGGCAGGCGGAGGATCGCGCGCGGCGATATTTGAATTCAGCTTCGATGAGAATGGCCAGCTAAAACCCACCAATACCTTCGAGCTGGTGAAACCCGCGGACCGTACCTATCGCGACTTTATCGGCGATGTCGCTGTCTCGCCCGACGGCCATCTGCTCTATGCCTGCGACCTCTATCACGATTCCATCCTGGTCGTGAATCCGCAGTCCGGCTCGATTGTCGATCGTTTCAAAACCGGCCGCCGGCCTTACCGCATCCTATTTAATCCCGATGGCAAATCATTTTTCGTTACCAGTTGGGCCGACGGCACTATGATTCACCATCAATCGAGCGACGGATCGCAATTGCAGACGTTACGCCTCGGCGCCCATCCCACTGATATGGTCTGGCGCGATCGAGCCGCGGCATCGGAGGATGAAGGCGCCGACAACGGCTGGAAGGCGCGCATCTTCGTGTCCGCCGCCAACACCAACAATGTTTATTCTGTCGCCGTTTCCAATAGCGGCGAGCTGCGCGCGTTAGAGACTATCAATATTTCTACCAGCCCTCTGCACCCTCTCGGCATGACTCCCAGCGCTCTCGCTCTCAGCGCCGATCTGAACAAGCTTTACGTGGTTTGTTCGGATGCCAACGCCGCCGCGGTGGTGGATGTTACCGACTCCCGCAGCCACGTGCTCGGCTTCATCCCCACTGGTTGGTATCCCACTGCCGCAAGAGCGCTGGCCGACGGCCGCCTGGTGGTCCTCAACGGCCGCGGCTCGCGCAGCTATCCCAACCCCAACGGACCGAATCCTACGCTCCGTCCGTCCGTTGTCCACGGCGGCGCTCCGTTGGAATATGTCGGGCGTATCCAAACCGGTTCGGCCTCCATCATTCCGCCTATCACGGACGAACAGCTCAGAGGTTATACCGCGGATGTGCAGCACAACTCGCCTTATAACGATGAACTGTTGGACAGCCAGCCCGCCGGTATTCCGCCCATCGAACACGTCCTCTACATCGTCAAGGAGAATCGCACTTACGACCAGATATTGGGCGACCTCGGGAAAGGTGAGAGCGATCCGTCACTGTGTCTCTTCAAGGAAAACGTCAGCCCAAATCATCACAAGTTGGCCCGAGAATTCGTGCTGTTCGACAACTTCTACGTGAATGGCGACGTCAGCGGCGATGGCCACAACTGGTCCACCTCCGCCATCGCGAATGATTATGTCGTGAAGATGTGGCCCAATAGCTACGCCGGCCGCCGTAAGCATTACGACTACGAAGGTGGTGAGCCGGCCGCCCTCCCGCCCGCCGGCTTTCTTTGGACTAGCGCAGCGGCGCGCAATATTTCCATGCGCAACTACGGATACTGGGCCACCAATATGAAGGAGCCGGGCGCGGACGGCACTCAGATTGAAAATGTGCGCGACCCCGTCCTGGCCAAAGTCACAAACATGAAATATCGCAGCTTCGACCTGGACTATCCCGACGTCAAGCGTGCCCAAACCTTCCTGGCCGACCTCGCGGAGTTTGAGAACACTGACAGCATGCCAGCGCTCATGTTCATGCGATTAGGAAACGATCATACCAGCGGAACCACGGCCGGAAAAATTGCTCCGCTTTCTTCCTTCGCCGATAACGATTACGCGCTAGGCATGCTGGTGGATGGCTTGTCAAAGAGCAAGTTCTGGAAAAGCACCGCCATCTTCGTGCTTGAGGACGACGCGCAAAACGGCCCGGATCACATTGATTCGCACCGCTCGGCGGCCTACATCATTTCACCCTACACGCATACCGGCGCCATTAACAGCACCATGTACAACACCACTTCCATGCTGCGCACCATGGAATTGATTCTGCACCTCCGCCCGATGACCCATTTCGATGCCGCAGCTCGCCCCATGTTGAACTGCTTTTCAAAGAACCCCGTGTTCACCAATTACCAAGCCGAAAAACCGCGAATTCCGCTCGACGATCGTAACCCCCAAAACTCCCCAACGGCCGCCCGTTCCGCGCGCCTGGATTTCAGCCAGGAGGATTTGAACGACGACGACGAAATGAACGACATCCTGTGGCTGGCCATCCGCCACACCGTCCCCCCACCCCCCGTCCGCAGCCTCTTCGGGCGATGATGCCGCGTGCCGCCTGCCTCCTGCCGCCTGCGCCATGATCCATCTTTGCTTCGTCTGGCACATGCACCAGCCGTTCTACAAGGACCTGCGGACCGGCGAATACCAGCTGCCGTGGACGCGGCTCCACGCCCTCAAGGATTACTACGGCATGGTCAAAGTGCTGGAAGAATTCCCCAAAGTCCACCAGACTTTCAACCTGGTCCCATCCATGCTGGTTCAAATCCAGGAATACGCGGAAGGAAAAGCAGCCGACCCGTTTCTCGCCTGCGCCGTCAAGCCAGCGGAAGATTTGAGCGAGGCTGAACAGAAATTCGTGCTTCGATATTTCTTCCAAGCCAATCCCGGCCACATGATCTACCGGTATCCCCGCTACGGCCAGCTCTTTGAAGCCTCGAAAAAACCCGGCAATCGTTTCAGCTCCCAGGATCTGCGCGACTTGCAAGTGCTCTCACAGCTCGCGTGGTTCGATGAAGAATTTCTGGCTCACGACGCGGAAGTGAAAGCGCTTATGGCCAAGCAGCGGAATTACTCGCTCGAGGATCAAGCCGTGATGGCGCGCAAGCAGCGCGAAATCATCGCAGCCGTGATTCCGAACTATAAAGAATTCGCCGCCCGCGGCCAAATCGAGATCTCCACCACGCCTTTCTATCATCCGATCCTTCCGTTGATTTGCGATTCCAACATCGCCGCTGTTTCGCATCCCGGCGTCCCGCTGCCCAGCCGTTTCTCTTATCCCCAGGACGCACGTTGGCAGATCCAAACCGCGCGCGATTTCATGCAGCGGGAATTCGGCCGCGCTCCGGTCGGATTGTGGCCGTCGGAAGGTTCGGTTTCTGACCAGGCACTCTCCATCGCGGCCGAAATAGGTTTCCAATGGGCTGCGAGCGACAACGGAGTGCTCGCCAGAACCTTAAATCAATCGGCTGGGCCCGATGTTACTTATCGCTCGTACATGTGGCGGCAGAACGATCGTCAGATCCGAATGATTTTTCGCGACCACTTCTTGAGCGATCTCATCGGGTTCGATTACTCGAACATGGGCGCGGAAGTTGCAGCCGCGCAGTTTCTCGACCGCATTCGCGTCAATACGCAACTTCTGTCAGGCTCGGGCGACGTGCTGGTTCCCATCATTCTTGATGGCGAAAACGCGTGGGAATACTACGATCAAAACGGCCGCCCGTTCCTACGTGAGTTGTACCGGCGAATCAGCGAGTCGTCCGATATGGCCGCTCTCACCGTGAGTGAAGCTCTCGAGCGCGATCAGCCTCGTCCACTCGATCACATCTTCCCCGGCTCCTGGATCAACGCCAATTTCGACGTGTGGATCTGCGCGAGAGAAGATAACCAGGCGTGGGAGTCTCTGCTGCACGCACGTCAGAAGTACGATGAAACGGCGCCCACCGTACACGAAGCCGCCCGGCAGCTTGCGCATGAAGAGCTCATGATCGCCGAAGGCAGCGATTGGTGGTGGTGGTACGGCCCCGAGCATCAATCNNCCCGATTCTGATCGAGCAGCCGAGCGATCCTAATCTGCCGCCCAGCAATTCGATTCGCCCCGTCATCGACGGCGAAGTGACATCGTATTTCGAATGGATGGGCGCCGGACGTTATCGCATCGATAACCGTCCAGGCGCCATGCACGGACAGCGATCGCTGTCCCGAGACCTTTACTACGGAGGCGATAACAGCAATTTCTACGTGCGGCTTGATTTCGAAAACAGCGCCGAATTTTCGAAAATCGAGCTGCGAACTCCAACCGCCGTCATCTCTCTACTGGATACGCCGGAAGTGGAGTCTGCCCGTCGAAAGATCCTGGAAATCCGAATCCCGTTTCACTTGCTCGGCATATCCAAAGATCAGCCCCTGCAATTCCAGCTGGCGCTATTCAACCACGACGTCCCGCCGGAAGTAATTCCAGCAGACGGCTGGATCAAGTTTACTCCCACCTGACCAACTGCCGCCTGCCTCCTGCAGCCTGCCGCCTGAAATCAGCCCTTCCGGCTGGAATATTTGTTAAGCACATTAATCAGCCGGGTGGCTGAATCCGGAATGGGTGTGTCGCCGAGAACGATGTCGCGGTTTGAAATCGGTTTGCTGTACAACTCTTTGTTCCAGTCTTCATCGGGCCGAAGCGTGGCGCCTTGCAGTGACACTCCTGCGAAAATCCCGCGGGAGCGCGAGTAAGTCAGGATCTCGGCGTGCATCTGGGCATCCGTTTCAGCAGAAGAATCGCGGCCCACTGGCCCAAGCGCGGCGTTCGCATCCGCGCCTATCGTAAATTTGCTCTGAAGAAGTTTTTTCACGCCGCCCTGGTTCATCACCAGGAACACCACGTCGGTCTCGGAACCGCCGATCTGAAATCCTACGCTGCCGCCTTCCACGCGAACAGCCGCCGGCGCTGACCAGCCACCGCCGGCCCTGCGGCAGAGCATGAATCCCTTGCCATACTTGGCGCCCACAATAAAAGCGGCCTTCTTTACTCCGGGCACCACTACCAGGCATTCGGCCTTGCGGAGCAAGTCCTGCGGAATTCCTTTATCCGGCGCGGACATGATTTCGGTCATCGTGTCGGCTGCCGCATCCAACCTCTCGCGAGCGTCTGGGGCGCCGAACAGCAAACCGGCACTCAATCCGAAAAGCGCAAGCTGGGATATTCTCATTTTGTTTCCTCCTCCCGCTGATTGTAGCGCAGGTGCGTCTCACGGCCTGCCTGCGCTATAGTTCCGGAGGGAGCACGCGAGTGGTTGAATGGAGCTTCGCTCAAAACGAGCCGTCCGAAGAGCTGTGCATGCTGCATCATTTCGCCATGAAGAAGCGGCAGCCGAGCGGCGACGTCGAGTTCCTGATCACCGTGCGGGAATACGTTTCGCCACCCGATCCGGCGCTCAAGTTCTTCGCGCAAGCCGACAAACAGACCAACCAAAATACCGCGCCCTTTACACCATTTGGGTGGGGACCATCGCTGGTGCAGGCGCTCACGGAGTGCATTAAGGCGATCCACCGTTTTCCGTACGAACCAGCCGGGTGACTTCCGCCGCGATTCTCCCTTTCGCGAGCCGCACTTGGATTTCCGAGCCCAGCGGCGCCTCATCGGGTTCTTTCACAAGGCGACCGGCGTCATTCGTCACGATGGCATAACCGCGGTCCAGGATTTTGAGCGGGCTCAATTGAGTTAGGTGCGCAAGCAACGCGTCTAAAGAACCATGCGCGCGCGTCACGCGGAGCCGAATGAGCTGCAGCGCGGCCAGGTCCGCATTCTCCAGCCGGCGGCGTGCGGCGGCGAACCTCAGGCGCAGATCCAGGCTGCGGAGACGGGCGGTCAATTCCTCCAAACGCTTGCGTCCGGCCGACGCACGGCTACCGATGCGGTCACGCAGGCGAAATTCCAATTCGTCCACGCGCTGCTGTAGCCGCCCGATGTTTCGATGCAAGACGGCCGAAGCCCGCTCCACGCCCTGCTGGTGCAATCGCCGAGCCGCCATCGCCAGACGGTATCGGATGGACTGCAGGAGTTTATGTTCCGCCAAGCCGATCTGCTCGATGAGCTGTTCCTGCGTGCAAATCACCAACTCCGCGGCAGCCGAGGGCGTGGGCGCGCGCAGATCCGCCACAAAATCGGCGATCGTGTAATCCGTTTCGTGACCCACCGCGGAAATCACCGGTACACTGCTGGCCGCGATGGCTCTTGCCACCGCCTCCTCATTGAAGGTCCACAAATCTTCAAGCGATCCGCCACCGCGCGCGACGATCACCACGTCCGGCCACTTCGATCCGCTGAAATATTCGATGCCGCGCACCACTGCTTCGATGGATCCTTCGCCTTGCACCAGCGCTGGATAAAGCCGGATGTGCACGCCGGGGAATCGGCGCGAAAGAATCTGCGTCATGTCCCCGATCACCGCGCCGGTGGGTGAAGTTACGATTCCGATTCTGGCCGGAAGCCGCGGGATTGCCCGCTTGCGCGCCGCTTCAAACAAGCCCTCCGCCGCCAATTTCTTCTTGAGCTGCTCGAACGCGAACTGCAATGCTCCGTGACCCTGCGGCTCCAGCGCTTCCACCAGAAGCTGGTATTCGCCGCGCGCTTCGTAAACATCGATGCGCCCGCGCGCCAGCACCGCGATGCCATCCTGAGGCTTGAACTTCAGATAGCGCAGCGAGGTCCGGAAGCATACGCAGCGCACTTGTGCCTCCTGGTCCTTCAACGTGAAATAACAGTGGCCGCTAGCCGCCATCTTGGAACCCGATATCTCGCCCGCCACCCAGACGTCGTCGAACTCCGAGCCCAGCAGATCGCGAATGCGCGCACTGAGTTCCGAGACAGTGAAGGTCTTGCGCACAGGACCCCACGCCAGCGCCATCTGCTCCATGTTTAGAGCGTAGCGCACGTGTGTTCCAATAAATCCTGATGACCAAAAACTACACAGATCTAACCGGCCGCGTTGCAGTGGTGATTGGCGGAACTTCCGGTCTCGGCCGAGCCATCGCGCTGGGCTTGGCTGAAGCGGGAGCGGCGGTAGTCGCATCCGGCCGCCGTCAGGAATTGGTGGACGAAATGGCTGCGGCCATCACGCAGCTGGGCCGTGAATCGTTGAACTATAGCGTCAACGTATCCGATCGCGCGTCCATCGACACGCTCCGCGATGCGGTACTGGCGCGCTTCGGAAGAGTGGACGTGCTGGTGAACGCGGCTGGACGAACGAAGAGAACGCCGACCAAGGATCTTCCCGAGCAGGAATGGGAAGACATTCTGGATACGAACCTGACAGGCATTCTGCGCACTTGCCAGTCGTTTTACCAGCCGCTGGTCACGAGCGGCCGCGGGCGCATCATCAACATCGCTTCTCTGAGTTCGTTCGTCGGTTTATACGAGGTTACAGCCTATTGCGCGTCTAAGGCCGGCGTGCTTTCGCTCACGCGCAGCCTGGCTGTAGAGTGGGCGAGAGTAGGGATCAATGTGAACGCGATCGCGCCGGGAGTATTTCGCACCGACCTGAATTCCGCTTTGCTGGACGGCACAGAGCGCGGCCGCGAGTTCCTGATGCGCACTCCCATGCAGCGTTTCGGAAAACCGGAAGAACTGATCGGCGCCGCGGTGCTGCTAGCTTCCGATGCGGCCAGCTACATCACCGGCCAATCCATCGCAGTGGACGGCGGGTTCCTCGCTTCGGGTGTGAACACGTAATTACTGGTCGCGATTACTGAACCAGGCCGATGCGCTTCTCGATCGCCCGGAATCCAGGAGAGTTTCGCATCGGCGCGAAAGCCGGGTCAACCGCGAGACTCAGCACCTGGAATTCATGCAAGTCCGCCGACCGCTGGAGCCATTTCAAAGTGTTCGGCTCGTCTCCCATGAAAGCGTAGACTAACGCGAGCCACTCCATCGCGATGCCGGGGTTCGGGTACTTTTCCTCGTACGGACGGATCAGCCGCAGAGCCTCGTCTTTCTGGCCTGCTTTCGCCTGCGCCATCGCCTCGCACACTTGGGCCGGAGGAAAACGTTGTTTCAGTTGCCGGAAGATAGGCAGGGCCAATACCGGACGGCCTTCCTCGACGTATGTCAGGCCGATGAGCTGCTGGGTCCATAGCATCCTTGGGTTTTCCGCAGCCGCCCTTTGAGATATCTCGCGAGCTTGGACGAAGCGTCCCTCTAGATTCCGGGCTAGGGCGAGATTACTCTGCGTGGCTGTCGAGTATGGGTCCAGCTCCGCCATGCGCGAGAAGTGCAAATCAGCCTCGGCAAAACGGCCGTGAAAGAGGAGGAAAAATGCGTAATCGCGATTCGCTCCGGCGCTGGAAGGGCCGGTGACCGCCAATTGGAGTTCCCGTTCGGCCCGCCCCCAATCGCGATCGTACTGCATGGCCAGAAGTGCAACTAATGAGTGGGCCGCCGGCAATCCGGGGTCCAGTTGGAGCGCCTTCAGGGCCAACTTTTCCACGCCCTTGAGTTCCGCCTCGGTCTGATAAGAGGATCCCCTTGCAATGCTCTGATTGAATTTCGCGTTGGCCAGCCCCAGGTACGCCGGTGCGTACTCCGGGTCCTTATCGATGGCATGTTGAAAGTCCAACTCCGCTTGAGTTACGGACTCGGGCGTTACCTGTTGCAAATCGTATCGCCCTTTCATGAAGAACTCATTTGCCTCGGTGTTGGGGACATGTGTGGTGGACGGAACTCCGGCGGCTACTTTTAGCCCCGCGGCGATGCCCGCCGCCAATTCCGACTGGACGGCGAACAAATCGGACGCTTTCCGTTCGTACGTGTTCGACCACAGAAGAGACCCATCCGACACGCGCTCGAGATGAGCGATGATCTTGATCCGGTCTCCAGATCGCGCGACGCTGCCTTCGAGAACATTAGCGACCCTGAGCAACCGGCCGACTTCTCGAATATCCACTCTCTTACCCTTGAACTGAAACGCGGAGGACCGGGCAATTACGCGTAAGCCTTTGATGCGGGCCAGGGAATCGGTGATTTCGTCGGTTAAGCCATCGGAGAAGTACTGGTTGGCCGGATCGGGCGTCAAGTTCACGAAGGGGAGAACAGCGACGGAAGGGGGCGATGGGCGCGAAAAAAATCCGCGCCACGCGATGACTGCCCCGGCAACACACATGAATCCGAGCGCCGCATACAACCAAACTCGCGGTCGCGCGGCCGGAACTTGCTCGGCCGTTGGGCTTTGACTTGGGGCGGGTTCGATTTCGATCGGATTTCGCCGGAATACCGGTACATAGGTGCCGACGGGCAGTTCGATCCGGACATCGGCCTCGGCTCCGCCGTTTTCGTAGTACTTCGCAAGCCGCTTCCGCAGCCGGCCCGCCTCCTGCCGGACGACAGGATCCAGCCGAGGGTCCCAGGATGCAGGACGATCGAATACTTCAACGCCCAGGACGTTTTCCTTAAGGAGCGGGGCTTCGCCGCGAAGCGCGGTCTCAACCAGATACCGCAGGAATCGGGCGGGACGCTCGGTCTTGCCAAACGCTTCACTCGATACCACTTGGTGCAGCGCCGCAAGCACCGCATCAGGCGGGATTTCTCCGGCAGCGTCAGCTTTCGCCCGTCTGTCGAGATCTGGTTGCGCAGGCATTTTTCAGGGGAACCGGCCTTCTGGAACCTTCAGGCTACGCAATTTTTCTGTACGCAGCTACCCCCCACTAATACCATAACTTACCGCCGGCGCTGCTACGGTAGCACTACCCCTTGTCTCTTGTTTTCGCTTGGTGCTGGCGGTTATTGTCGATCTTCCGCATCACGCGGAAAATTTGCATCGGAGGAAATTTCAGAAATGCGAACGATGATACTCGTGGTATTACTATTTACGGCCTTGGGCAGCACAGCAGCTCACGCCGACACCTTACTATGCGGAGGGTCCACCGTTTGTTCTTCGGGAGGGTACGTAACGGAAATTGAAGGCTTAACTATTGTTTCGACCCAATACAACGTGACATTCGCACTCACGGACAGTGGCCCGTCTCCGTTCAATACAAACTCTGAGGCCCCGAACGCCGCCGCGGCGATAGCGACTGCCCTCGGCACATACCGTATAGTATCATCCGCAGTGAACAATACAGAGGCGGGGAGCGGGGAATGGTATTGTGTGGATGCGGGAGCCGGTGTCTGTAACCTGTACACTACCGGATACCAGACCGAGGAATTCGTATTGTGTGGGAATACTTGGACCACCGGAACGTGTTATCCCACAACCGTACCGAACAGTGACATCGGCTCCCCCGGGGACTATTTCGCTGTGTTTTCGCCTTCGACTTCCGGTGGCGGGTCCACTGTTCCAGAACCGGGGATGGTGGGCGTTATGGGCGCCGCCATGCTAGGGATCTGCGCTATTTACCGCCGTCGTCGCAAGGCCGTCTGACATTCTCCGCATATGGTCAGGTTCACGAAGGGGAGAACCGCGACGGAGGGTGCCGATCGATACGAAGAGAGACTGCGCCACGCGATGACTGCTCCGGCAAGACACAGGATTCCGGCAGCCGTGTAGTACCAAACTCGCGATCTCGCGGCCGGAACGTGTTCCGGCGCCCGGCTTTGAGCTGGCGCGGGTTCGATTGGGGCCGGTTGCCGTCGAAAAGCCGGTACATAGGTGCCGACGGGCAGTTCGATCCGGATCTCGGCCGGCGCTCCACCGTTTTCGTAGTACTTAGCGAGCCGTTTCCGCAGGCGACCGGCTTCTTGCCGGACCATGGGATCCAGCCGGGGGTCCCAATTGGCAGGGCGATCGAATACCTCCACGCCCAGGACGTTTTCCTTCAGAAGGGGGGCTTCGCCGCGAAGAGCGGTCTCAACCAGATATCTCAGGAAACGGGCCGCCCGGTCGCTCTTGCCAAACGCTTCACTGGCGACCACTTGGCGGAGCGCCGCTAGCACCGCATCGCGCGGGATGTCGCCGGCAGCTACTGCTTTCACCGGTCTATCGAGGTCTGGTTGGGAAGGCATTTTGCGGGGAGGGAATCTTTCGGAACTCTAAGGCTAGGTGGTTTTTCTGTACGCCGCTATCCTCCGACAATACCAGAACTTACCGCCCGCGCTGCTACTGTAGCACCACCCCTTGTCTCTTGTTTTCCCTTTGGTGCCGGTGGTTATGCTCGACCTTCCGCATCACGCGAGAGTTCTGCATCGGAGGAGATTATCTGAACCTTTGGCGACTCGTTCCCGCCGCCATTCTAGCCTGCGCAGTAAATGCGGTACAGGCTGACACAATCACCATTCTCAACCCCAGCTTCGAGCCCAGGTTTTAGCACGGGCACCGGTACAACATATCCATACGGCGGCATTACCGACTGGACCGCGACAACCACCTCTCCCCTTGGCTTCAATGGGAACGTCGGCCAAGGCGGTGCTTTCGGTGTCTACAACCCCACAACCGTCTCATATCCCGACGGCGTTAACGTAGCATTTCTTCAGGGCGTCGCGAGTAGCGTTTCGATATCCCAGACCCTCTGTGCCACCCTACAGGCCAACGATACCTACACGCTTACCGCGTGGGAAGGTTTGAGAGACGACACCGCTGTTCCTGCGCCCGGCTTGTATGCAATGGTTCCGACATCGCCCTGGAGGCGGGTGGGACGGTCTTAATTCACTCCGCGACGAGACAACCGTGACATGTCCGAGCAGTCGTGGTGTTTTTCAAGAATTCACCGTGACCCTCAACAGTGCCGGCGTCAACCCGGCTCTGCTAGGGCAATCGTTGGGAATCGTGCTGACTGCTAGCGGGTCCGGGTCGATATTCGAGCCCTCTGAGATCGACTTCGATAAGCTTTCATTGACCGACACGCTGGTTTCGGGCGGCGGCGGAGGGTCCACTGTTCCCGAGCCGGGGATGGGCGTTGTGATGGGTGGTGCGATGGTGGCGATCTGTGCTATTTACAGGCGGCGCCGAGCGGCGGTGTGAGTGTAGTGTAAACGCGCGCCCGTGAGTCTTTGAAATAGAGGTCTGACGGGCGTGGTACTTCGCGACATTTTTACTTATCCTAACTGCTGGCCCGCTCTTCTGTAAGGAAATTCGCGTGGGTGTTCAGGGTGGGATTCATTTTGGTGATTTCCTGCCGGGTTCGACAGGTGGCATTACCAGCAGTCAACGGATCCATTGGTTCGTTCGGCCGATTTCCTGTATCAGTTCCCCGTTCCGGAAAATTAATGTTATGACCCTCCCTTGATCGTCAATGAGTACAAAGTCAACTGATTTGTTGGTGTCGTAAAAAGCGGTATTCACGAACCAGATTTCATCGATCTTCGCGAGGTCTGGAAATGTGGCTCGTTGCTTCACTAATCCGGCGTGTACTTGTTCCGGGGCTGGGTGTATCTGATCGCGCTCAAGTAGCAGAATTCGCTTGTCCGCATGTGCCTCGACGAGTTTTGGGAGCTTCTTTCTCAAGGCCCTTTCCACATCGTTGCGGAGGTCCGCCGGCACTCTGTCGCTTGGAGCGATCAGGCAACAGCCGCTCATTCCAGGATGAGTGCTGACCTGGATGCCGACTCGGAGTGTCATCGTGCCTTTTTTGGAAGCGACCCCAACCGGCACCGCACGCTTGGAGTATCCTACCAGCATGTTGGCGTGGTTCGCGAGCAATCAAGACCGCAGGTCCTCACCGATCCTCTCCCAGTTGGAGCCTTCGCTAAAGACCGAGCGGGTATGAAAACAACTAAATTGCGCGCAGGCACCGCGAACGCCGGGCTTTTCTCGATCCGGGAAAAGTATTCTATGAAGCGAGAGAAGTCTTCCTTTTCTCGCACGAACAGTTGGATATGCGTGTGCTCGATGGCGAGTTTAGTATTGTCGGATTTTCTAGCGATGACCTCGACCGCGCCGTCCTGTTCCTCCTCCGGCCATCTGTCGGGACTCCAGTCCCCCTTCTCGTATGCCGAGAGGAAGAGTTCGATCAGCGGGCGCTCCTTCGACGGCGACTTGAAAATCAAAAGATCACGAGCTTGGTCGTCGCGAGATCTTGATCGCATTGATTGCTGGAGCGGCGAGTGGGGCCGTCAGCACGGTGATCACCTTGATTAACAATGCTCTCTCGATCTCAGTCAGGCCGCAGGCTGCCTGTGTCGTGGCGCCGCCGATCGAGATCAAGGTCGGTGACCAGTTGAGGGTGTTCGGCCAAGTGACCATGGCATCAATACCCAGCGGTGAGAGTTGGCCAACGCCGACTATCGTCCAATCACTGAGCGGCCGGCCTGAGTTACTCTGAACTGAACAAATCGCGCGCGTCAATATGCCCGGGTGGCGGAATCGGCAGACGCATCGGACTTAAAAGTCCGATCGGGTCAGTCGGCGTTTCGTGCTATCTTTGAAGCCGTGCGGGCGTGGCGGAATCGGCAGACGCATCGGACTTAAGCGAAAACTTGAGTGCCCGCCGGGAAACCGGCGATGGTAGAACTGCTCAAAGTCGGGGAACCCTCTGACATGGCGATCCCGAGCCAAGCCCTGCCGGAGCAATCAGCGTTCCGGTTGGGAAGGTGTAGAGACTAGACGGGCAGCGCCTAATCCCGAAACTGATTTGGGGCATGGCGAAGGGATAGTCCAGACCCCAAACCTTGCTGCAATCAAGCGGGGGCGGCGAAAGCCGTAGTGGCAAGAAAATCCGTTGGACCGCAAGGTCCGTGAGGGTTCAAGTCCCTCCGCCCGCACCAACTTTTCATGCCTCTCACGCCGGGAAACAACGGGCCAGATGGTCCCGCACCGGCGCCCTGGGATTGGAACCATCCCTTCGTAACCTTTCACCGGCAGGGAACGCCTGCTATCCTGAACTTTTTTTGCCACGATCCGACTCATGCTCGACTCTAATGGTATGATGGCGCCCGATTCAATCGGGATGCGCGTCGCGAAGAATACAGGAGAACAATATGAAAATACTGATGGTCCTGACATCGCACAACCAACTGGGGAACACGGGCCGCCCGACTGGTTTCTGGCTTGAGGAATTCGCGGCCCCCTATTTCGTATTCAGGGATGCTGGCATTGAGCTTACGCTCGCCTCTCCGAAAGGCGGGCAGCCTCCGCTCGATCCGAAAAGCGATCTGCCTGAAAATCAAACGCCGGCGATGGCGCGGTTCAAGAAGGACGCGGCGGCGCAAAAGGCTCTCGCCAACACGGTCAAACTTGCGGACGTGAAGGCGGAAGACTTCGACACCGTTTTCTATCCCGGTGGGCACGGCCCGATGTGGGATCTCGCGGAGAGCCCTACGTCGATCGCCCTTCTGGAGGCCTTCTACAATTCCGGCAAGCCAATCGCATTGGTGTGCCATTCGCCCGGGGTGCTTCGCCACGTTACCTACCAGGGCGCTCCGCTGGTGAAAGGAAAACACGTCGCCGGTTTCACGAACGGCGAGGAAGAGGAGATGCAGCTCACGAAGGTTGTGCCGTTCCTGGTCGAAGATGAACTGCTGCGGCTCGGCGCCATATACGAGAAGGTGGCGAACTGGCAGCCTTTTTCTGTCACTGACGGCCGTCTCATTACTGGCCAGAATCCTGCGTCGTCGACCTCGGCAGCTCAGGCGCTTCTGAAACTCATGACTGTATCGGAATTGGAGCCGTCAATAAACAGCGTACAAATCGGACAGAAGAGCTATGAGATGCCCCCGCGGGACGGAATCAGCGTCGCACATTTTCTCACCGTCGCCGACATCGACCGATCGCTTCGCTTCTATGAAACGGTCTTCGGCGGTCGCGCTCTGAGCAGAGGCGACAGCAAGGGCGCGCCTGGGTACATTCAGATCGCGAATACGTGGCTCCTTGTCAACGTCGGGGGCGGGCCGACCCCCGACAAGCCGTCGGTAACGCTTAGCGTCCTCGCCGACCCGGATAAGATCAGCAGCTTTATGAATATCCGCGTTGCGGATATTCAAGCGTGCTATAAATTATGGAAAAGTCGAGGAGCCGAGTTCATCACCGAGCCGATCCCCAAGTACGGCGAGACGCGCTGCTACATCCGCGATCCTGACGGTTATATTATCGAGGTCGGGCAGAGCACCGACCTTACGTACGGTTAACGCTAGGTTCAGGCATAGGGCATAGAAAGGAGCATCATGTGAACCTAAGGAGACCACGCACATGACTGCCCCCATCACGGCGAACACGCTCGGTGTGAACGTTTTTACCGCCCCGGGAAAGGCAATGGCAGGCGAGCGGCCAAAGCCCTTCGGCGAAGCGGAGTCCCCACATGAAAATCATCGGAGATTCTTCAATCCATTCCTAACGATTCTGCAGAAGGTGCAATTTGGGTTTACCTTCGAAAGCTTCCTGCAAGATCTTGGTGAGACGCTCCTGATGCTCGGGCACCCAAGCGGCATAATGCGCCCTGACAACATCTTCGGTGTTGCACACGTGTCCTTACCGAAAAATGCGTCCGGGTCATCCTGCGTCCGGGTCATCCAGCGACTCATCGTGTTAGTCATTCTATAATGGCGTTGTGTTAACAACGACTCTGGACACACCCGAGTTGGAGGTTTTGATTCCTAGAGATGGCGCGCGTGATTGGCAGCCAGGTTGCTAGTCAAGAAGCATGTCCAAGATCACCGAGGCTAGCCGCGATCATATCGCCGATGAAAACTTCGCGTTCCCCAAGGAACGTAAAGAACCCATTCATGACACCGCTCACGTGCGCAACGCAATCGCCCGCTTCAAGCAGGTCCAAGGAGTGACCGAGGCTGAACGCGACGCGGCCTGGAAACGCATAAAATCCGCCGCGAAAAAACACAAGGTAGAGTTGAACGAAAAAGACTGGCGCGAACTGAGTTAACCACTCGTATGCGGGTTCCCTCCGGCCGCGCGGCTAGGAGGACCGCCGCGATTCACGCTGAGTAGCGCACCTTTCGCTTTCAGTGCGGTTCTTGCATCGTTCGAAGACAGGCTTACGGCGTCCTTCAAATGCCTCGCGAGCATTTCCTTATCAATCAGTCCGGCCTCGCCTTGCCAGGGCCGCTGCGATTTCGACATTTCAGTCATGCTGGCGATCAACTTGTAGTTCGGATTCTCTCGTTCCAGAGCCTGGAGCTCATCCAGAAACGGAGCATCCTCTGGACGGCGGTTCGAATAGAAAAGGAAGATTCGGTGAGGCAGCTTCTCTTTCGCGGCGCGGAACACAATACTTCGAAAAGGCGTGATTCCGATACCGCCCGCTAGAAACACCGCCGTTCGCTTCACATTGTTGTGAAGAGTCAGGCTGCCGGACGGTCCTTCGATCTTATACTGCGGAGCTTAGCGGCATGGTATTCAACACACGCTTGAATGCCGTATCGCGCATGCGGGTGGCCACCATCAGGGTGTCTTCGTGAGGAGCGCTCGCGATGGAAAACGACCGCACATTTCCTTCAGCATCCATCTCTGAAGGATCAAGCAAAGTCATGTCGACATACTGGCCCGACTTGAATGTCCAGTTCGATGGCTTTTCAAAGAGGAATGCGGTCGTGCCTTCCGCTACCTCATGCCTGCTCAAGAGTTTGGCCATAGTGACTGGCGAAGCTGTAGTAGTCGACATAAGTTCTCCTTCTCGCGTATATCTTCCGGAGTCGGCGTTTTTCAAAAGGCAGGAGGAGAGTGATTTTGTTTCGGCGGTCTCCTTCGGCGGTTTCACCCAGATTTAACCTGCGTGACTAGCCGACGTGCTTCCCCCGAATCTGGATGTGATCCAGCTACAAGCTTTTTGGTTCGGGAAGTTGCTCTAGCGGGTTCGCAGTATTCTGCGCCATGCTGGCAAACCCGTGCTTTTTGGTCACGGTCATCCTATGGAAGCGGATTCTCACACCGGGGTGCGTCGGTTTCCTCACAAGGAAAAACGTGCACTGCCCCGGAAAGTCGGTTCGTTTACTTCCCTAACACCTTTTCGACCTGGCCGACCTTCTTTTGGACCTTGCCTGCCAGCTTTTCATCCTGACCTTTTGTCTCCATGTCTGGATTGTTGATTGCCTGGCCGACCTTCTCTTTTACTTTTCCTTTGGTCTCATGAAGCTTGCCTTCCAACTCGTCCTTCGTACTCGGTTTCATTTGTGCTCTCCTTTTAGATATTGATAGCTGCCCTGCGGAGTATGCTTCTGGGCATGGGCTGTTCTCCGCTGGGTGCAGTTAGCGCTTTTATCCGTACCGTAACGACCGGGGGCAGGCGGAGCCTCCGCCACCCGCCCCGACACAACTCTACCGGTGCGCCGCGACCTTGCTGGTCGCGGGATAGTCCGCGCTGGCTTCGCCAGACGTCGAGATATCCTGGGCGCCCGTGTGCTTCAGCAAATCTTTTGCCCGCGTTATCTGGTCTGACGTGTCGCAGTGCACCGAAAGAAGAACGCCACCTTCCTTGATGTGTCCTTCATACCGCTTGGCTTCATACTCGGGGATACCCATCCCCACGAGGGCGCCAATAAGACCCCCGACGGCGCCGCCGACTCCGAGCCCGGCAAGAGCGCCCATGATCGGGCCGGCCGCGATAAACGGACCAACTCCGGGAATCGCAAGAGCACCGATCCCGGCCAGTAACCCCAGCGTTCCGCCGATTACCCCGCCCGTCGTAACGCCAGTGGTGGTACCTTCCGGCGCTTTTGTGTTCTTCTCGTGGGCAAAGTCTTTCGACCCCTGGTTGTCCTGGAGCAGAACCGAAATGTCGTCATTGGAGAAACCTTCCTCCCGGAGGCGCTCGACGACCCGTTCCGCCTGATTTGCGTTGTGGTAGATACCAAACACCGCTGTCTTTTTTCCTGCCATAATTGATCTCCTTTTTGACTGTGAGCGAACGTGAAACTTCGGTGAGGCCTTACGGCTTCACTGACATTTTGTTAACGACCTTATCCGGGCTGCCAGCCCCTTCGGTCGCCATTGCCATGATCGACTTCACCTCATCGTCAGAGTGCACCGGGCCTTTTAATGTCACGGTCCCGTTTTGACTGATGATCTTGACGTTATGAGCGTAGGTAGAGAGACTCTTGTCAGCCATGACGGCCTTGCGGATCTTCGCCGTCAAAGCGCGATCGGCGGCATTCATCTTTTGTTTATCCGCGGTTGCTTCGCCGGGATTCTGATCGCGCTTGTTGACAGCCGTATTGTCAGGCTGCGGCTTAGGGTCCGTCGATTGGGCATAGACCGGGAGCAACAAGGACGGCAGCAACAGAGCGAATGTGAGTACGTTGGATTTTGTGAGATGGAAGAGATGCATAACGCTCTCTCATAAGCATGTGTAGGCCCAGTCCGCAGGCAGACGGACACAACGCTCGCCCCGCGTATTGGGAACCGCCGCCGACTCGTTCAGAACAGAAAGAGGACTTCATTCTGATCACACCTCAAGTTCCGTGATGGCGAGCCGAACGCAACTGCCGCTGACTGAGACACCGTGGCAGCGATCCTGGCATCATCGAGGTCTGAGCCAGCGGTACAGGTAACCTGGTGTGAACCAGGCGCACGGGTAATCTGATGTGTCTTCAGAACGGCAGCGCTTCGGTCTCATCGACTCTCCCGCCGAAGGTGCCCACTGTGACCGTCCACGGTCATTTGACCTTATATCGTCGTGCGTGAAGAACCCTCTCGGAGCACGGTACATTCCCTTTGGAGTAGCCGGTCGCCTGCCACTGTAGCACTCTTTCCCTCGTAGGACGAGGCTGCACTAACTTCCGTAAACCTCCAGCTTCTGCTTTATGCGCTCGCAAACATCAGTTTGGCCGCCAATCTGCATCCTCTAGATGGAGAAGAGGTAAACAAATGTCGACGATATTGATTGTTCTTGTAGTGTTGTTTCTACTCGGCGGTGGGGGCTGGGGATATTCTCGTTACCGCCGGTGACGCCCGCTGGCCATGTCTCCGCGCTGGCGAACGACTTCAGGTTGGCTCGTCGAAGCTAAGCGCGATTTGGCAAATCAGGAAAGACCAGAGCAAATTAGGAAAGACCAGAGTACGACCCCACGACAAAAATCGAACTGAACGCATTCAGAAGTGTCTTGGAGAGCCGACAGACTGATTTACGAAACGGCAGCAGAAGCCGCGAGGCTATGGCCATCGAGACGAGTCCGGATGAGCTGGACCGAATCCAGCACGCCAGCGATTCGTGATCTGGCGATCGACAATCTCGAGCGCGATTCCAGCCAGCTTGCAGAAGTACGAAGCGCACTTCGCCGCGTCAATGCAGGCGCATTTGGATTCTGCGTTGGCTGCGCAGAGAAAATCAATCCGAAGCGCCTTGCTGCAGTCCCGTGAGCTTCATTCTGTTTCGTCTGCCAAGAAGCTTTGGAACGCACGAAGACTCCCTGGAGCGATATCGACACATCGCTCGTCATGGCGGCCTGAAAAGCGGTCCAGCTTTTGCTCACGGTGCCGTCGAAGTTCAGAATATGCGGTGCTCACCAATGAGCAGACGAGAAACCATGCTTTGGACGATTGTCACAGTGTAATCGGATCTTTGGCTGTTGGGATGTAGGCAGAGCATTAGCGAGATCCTGATTCACTAACTACTGGTTGCAGCATTGGTGGTTTTCGTCATCAACCTAGTGAATTCCCGCATAGGCGCGGCTTAGCTGCCCAGCACCCGCTACCGTTCATCAGCACCGCAATCCGTGATCCTGGGTGGTGAGCCGCACTTCTTCTATCATCGCCAAGACTCCGCCGTCCCTATCAGGCTCGCACCTTCCTTGCACCGATTCGGCGCTTGCGGATGGCGCCGGGGGCGCCGGTGATAAAATCTTCGCCGTCAAAGCGCGATCGGCGGCAGGTTCCATGACTCATCGTTCGAGCGAATCGCTCAACAGAAGATGACGTTGGCCTGGCGCGTGCTCTTGAGGAAGGGTGTCCCCAAAGCCTGTGGGTGACATACGAAGGAGATTCCAATGTTTCTAACGCTATTCGCTATTTTGCTTGTAATGTGGGTGCTTGGATTCTTTGCGTTCCACGTTGCCGGTGGGCTGATTCACCTTCTGTTGATATTCGCGGTGATTTCTTTGGTAGTGCACTTCTTCAGGCGTCCTAGTGCGGCCTGAAGGCAGTGGATCGGTTCCGGGAATTTAATGCAAGAGTAGCCGGGCTGACGGAATTCACAAATTGAGGAGGCTACAGTCGCCCCCACTCCGTGCTGAGGTCTACTTTTCTAGGACCTTTCCAACGGTCGCCCACTTTCTTCTGAATTTTGCCGCCGACCTTCTCGGCCTTTCCCTTAACTTCCAGGTCAGGATCGTTGGTAGCGTGTCCCAGCGCTTCTTTCACTGTGCCTTTGAGTCCGTGTGGAGCGCCTTCGACCTGCTTCAGACATAGCCCTGGGCACCGGCGCGAATCGCTCTCACCACTGAATGCTCGTCGCCCTTGATCGAGAGCATGACGAACCTAAGTCAGGCAACCAATCGATGTCTTACACCGGACGCGATAATATCACGCTAAGAACACGCGTTTAAGAAGTTGGTAGACCACATGCAGGCTTGAGAGGGAGGATCCCGATGGGACACATCGTGGCAACCTCGGCGCAACACAGAGAACAAAGGAGACGATCATGGAAACTGACAATAGAGTCGGCTATTTCTTCCTCGGTCTTGGTTTGGGAACCGCTGTTGGATTGCTTTTCGCTCCAAAATCTGGAGCCGAGAGCAGGAACTATTTACGATCCAAAACGCAGGAAGGCACGAGCTATCTGAAGAACCAGGGCGAGCAGCTGGTCAACGGCGCGACCGAGACGGTCGAGCGTGGCATGAAAACGTTGCAGGATCAAGTCGAGAGCTTTTCGGAGGCAGTCGACGCTGGGAAGGAGGCCTATCGCGAGGCGGTAGCAACGTCAGCCTCTACGGTCGGCTTAACCGGGCGCGGTTAAATTTTTCGATTCAGATGAGGGCGGGCTGGCCAGGCCGCTCTCTTCTATCCTTACGACAAATCTGGTCAACTACGTAACCAGCAGCTTGAATAAACTTACGTTGGATCCCATCCCGCCAATTGCATCGGTCAACGATGCGCGGGTAACCATCTCGAACCGTACTCACGATGGTGTGGCAGGGGGCGACCCGCCGCCCCTATGGCGATCAACTCGGCTTCGGTCCGGCGATGCGCATCGGAACCGCTACTTGGACCAACCGTCGCTTCGCAGGCATTAGTTTAGCGATTCGCGGTTTAAAGATCTTGTGCTCGCCCTTGTCGGTTTGTGCCACAGGCTGATTGTTTTCATCCGAAGAGAACCCGGTAATTGTGGCTTTACGATTCTTAAACTTGCCGACCAGCAGGACATCACCTACTGCCAGTCTTGGAAGCTTGTACGCTTTCTCGCTAGTCTTGCGGTTATGCTGCTTTAGCATGGTGCTTGACCTGCGCTATAGCACCCGCAGAAAAGCTACCAGATCCGTTTTCTCGGATTGTGCCAACTGAAGTTCCAGCACCAAATTGAAGAATTCCACCGTGTCCTCGAGAGTTAGCAAACGCCCATCGTGCAGATACGGCGGCGAATCCCTAACCCCGCGAAGAGGAAACGTCTTAATCGGCCCATCCGCGTATGCCATCATCCCATTGACCAGATGCGGCTTGAAAAATCGCTCTGTCCGGAGATTGTGCATGAGGTTGTCGGTGTAATACGGGGCTTGATGACATTCCACGCACCGCGCCTTGCCAAAGAACAGCAGCTGGCCGCGCATTTCCGCCGCGTCAGCCTTCTTGGAATTGAGTTTCCCATCCACACCGAGCTTGGGAGCCGGCGGAAAGTCCAGCAGTTCTTGAAACTCCGCCATGGCGTGCACTTGGCTCCCTCGATCGAGAATGTTCACGCCCTTCTTCTGCGCGATCACGGGGTCACCGTCGAAATACGCGGCGCGCTGTTCAAACTCGGTGAAGTCCTCGACGGTCTTCAGCGCTCGCTGCGAGCCGAACAAGCGTTGAATATTCACACCGCGAAGTGACGGCGTGTTGATCCGATGCCGGAACTCCTGCGGCCGGGTGTCACCCGCCAAATGGGTAGCTCGATTGGTGTGACCGTTCGCGTGGCAGTCGAAGCATGCCACTCCCCGGCTCGCGCGTTCCGAGCGCCGGTCTTCGGTGGCATTGAACTGTTGCTGCGGGAACGTCGCCACCAGCAGGCGCAATCCCTCTAACTGCTTGGGATTCAGAATGCCATTGAATAACTCGTAATAGTTGTCCATGGTGACCAGCTTGCCCTGCGATACATCGCCCAGATCCACTCGGGTAGTTAGATAGATTGGCGGCGGGAATTCTGGTATCAGATGGTCCGGAAAGTCGAAGTCGAGATCGAAGCGAGCCAGGTCGCGCCCTTCCTGTTTCTTGATCTCGTCGATTTCGAGCTTGGGGAAAAGCATGCCGCCCTCGGGATGATTCGGATGTGGCAGAGGCTGGAAACCGGCCGGGTACAAGTCCCGTTCTTTGATTTGCTCTGGGCTCAGCTTAGAAAGCTGAGCCCAGGTTGTGCCGCTGGCGAGTTTGACTCGCACGCCCTGTTGCACTGGCTTGCCCCCCGACATTTTGACTTCCTGAGCCGGGCGATTGCTCAGATCATAGCGCTGCTCAAGCAGCGCCATCTGCCGCTTCATGATCTCTGGCTTAGCCGCGCTCATGCGGCCCCGGATGGTCGAGAAGCTCTCGTGAATGTCGACCGGCGCGTAGCTCGAAGGCTTTTTGTCGTTGTCTTGTGAGCGCGCGGCACGGACGCTTATCAACAGCCCGACGGCAAGCACGATCCATCTTGATTTGTGAAATTTCGTTGTCATTGTTTTGAGCGAGGAGCACCGATTGCATCGAGTGCACGTTCTCGGCCACTCCCGGAACGAGATTGTGACTAAGAAACCGGTGCGCTGGGGTTCAAAGAATGAGGGAACGACGTCCTAGGGATATACCAATCAAACATCCGGCCAGGGTGCTCTTCGGGGGCCCTCATGCTGTTAACGATATCTGGTCATGCGTCCGATCACAAGAAACTTAAGGAAGAGGCCACCAAGAAACTTGGGGAGGCGAATGCCCGAAGGCACACCGTCTAAATGGCGTGATCAGCGATGCGGCAGCTCGTCTCGGAGTGCCACGGACCACGTTGAACGCCATGATGAAGAAGCTGGGGGGCGCCCGCAAGGATCTTTGATGATTCGGATCAGCGAGCATCAGACGTGATCACACGCCTCACAGCCTCATCGAAGCCCTTTCTCGCGTCAAATCCCCGGATCATTCCGGCGTACTGAACGTCCGTCAGGTGGTGGGGTTACGATTGCCATAACCATATATGGTCAAGTGCCCAGGTATGGTCACTTGCCTCGCGCCCTCTCCTCCAAACGAGGTTCCATAACTCATCGTTCGAGCGAATCGCTCAACAGAAGATGACATTGGCCTGACGCGTGCTCCTCCGGAAGGGTGTCCCCAAAGCCAGTGGGTGATATACGAAGGAGATTCCAATGTTTCTAACGCTATTCGCTATTTTGCTTGTAATGTGGGTGCTTGGATTTTTTGCGTTCCACATTGCCGGCGGACTGATTCACCTTCTGTTGATATTCGCGGTGATTTCTTTGGTAGTGCACTTCTTCAGGCGTCCTAGCGCGGCCTGAAGGCAGTGCCACGTCTGGATTTAGGTTGCTTCGAAATGCGTTGGACCTACATCTGCCGTCACAAAGACGGGAAGTCTCGCTGCTTTTAAGGCGATGCAACTGGAGGAGAGTGCGAACCATGAGTCTAACTACATTCGATCCGGCCATAAGAAACACCAAGTTATTTGACCGGCAGAAGTTTGTTCTAGCTGTACACCAGGCTCTCAAAGAGCACGACAAAGACAGGGATAAAGCAGGCCATTCGGGCCATAATATAGCCATAGACTGCGATAGCGAGCTGGAACATTTTGCAGACCGCATCTTGGAACTAATGGACTAACGCCGAAGCCAGCGGTCCATTGCCGACCATCGATTGGATAGTGGACAGTTTGTTGCTGCGCGCAGGGCGAGCGTGCGTCGCCAAACGATGCGGTTCAATTGCGAACCTGGGCTGTCGTCTCCGAAGATGCCGTACTTCCAC
Organism: Bryobacterales bacterium; assembly: GCA_003166875.1. Taxonomy (GTDB): domain Bacteria; phylum Acidobacteriota; class Terriglobia; order Bryobacterales; family Bryobacteraceae; genus Palsa-89. The sequence goes on from PMUN01000125.1 coordinate 35,082, forward strand.
TCGAAGAGATCGCCCGTCGCATTCTGAGCCAAGAAAAAAAACTCGAACGCGAATACGGCGGACAGGGATAGAAGAATCAAGAAAGTCTTCCGCCCTTCCAAAATCGTCACCTCTGACATGCCGAGACTGGTTCCCGTGAACCGGCTGTCATTCCGTGCGTAAGCATTTCCAGGACACGCCGCGCCAATTCTGCTCCGGCGGACATAGGGCAATACACTGTCTCGGTGTCATGATTTTACACCTGCAAGGGATTTTCTGTGCCCGTTCCTCCGCTTCGAGCAATGCGGCTGCCGCCAACCAGCGCGGCCTAGCCATACCGTTTAAACATGAGTCCGAACCGCGCCATCGATGAAGTATTTTCGGTTCCGCCTACGCTGATGGGATTAGCTTGCCTGTCCACTGGTGCCCGTCCGTCAGACCAGTCCGGTATTGCGTTCGATCGTCTTGATCACCGAGTCCATCTTCCCGCTCAACACTTGTTTGGCGAGGCTGAGGGTGAAGCCTGTGACCGCATGAAAGGGAAGATGCGACGGCAATGATAAAGCGTAGGGATCGACCACCACATCGACCACGACGGGCCCGCCCTGGTGCGCGAGTGCCACCGCGAGCCCTTCTCTCACGTCGCCCGGTTCTTCGATGCGGATGCCCTTCGCGCCCATCGCCTCGGCGACCTTGGCGAAATTCGGGTTCTTGAAATCGACGCCGAATGGAACCACGCCGGCTTCCTGCATCTCGATATTGACGAAGTCGAGCGATTCGTTGTTGAGGATGATTTGCACGATCGGCGTCTTCCGCTGCACTTGCGTCAGCAGGTCGCCGAGAGCGAGCATGGTGAACCCACCGTCGCCGCACAGCGCGATTGTCTGCCGTCCCGGATAGGCGAGTTGCGCACCGAAGGCGTTGGGAGCGGCATTGGCCATGGAGGCCCAGGAAAACGAGCCGAAGAGCCGACGGTTCGGCCCGCCCTTTATGTGACGCGCCAGCCAGATGCAGGCCGTTCCCGTGTCCGCGAAAAACAGCGCGTCGTCCGCAGCCAGCTCGCTGAGCGTCGCGGCCAGGAATTCCGGCCGGATCGGCTTGATCCCCGGCCCTTTCTCGGCATAGTGCTGCAGGAGCTCATGGAACGAGGTTGTGTCCGCGACATGCTTCTCTAGGAAACGGCTGTCGCCCTTATCGCCGAGCTTGGGGAGCAGCGCGGTGACGGTCGCTTTGATGTCGCCCACGAGCCCTAGATCAACGGCGGTTCGCCGTCCGATGTGCTTCGGGTTCCGGTCGATCTGAACTTTCTTCACATCGCCGCCCGGAAGAAATTCCGAAAACGGAAAATCGGTGCCGAGCATCAGCAGCAGATCCGCGTCGTGAATGGCCTTATAGGCTCCGCCGTAGCCCAAAAGACCGGTCATTCCGACGGCATGGGGATTGTCATGTTCCAGCCATTGCTTGCCGCGGAAGGAATATCCGACGGGCGCCTTCAGTCTGGCCGCGAGTTGCAATACCTCTTCGCGTGCATCACGGCAGCCGTCGCCGCCGAAAATTGCCACCTTCTTGGCGGCATCGATCATTCCGGCCAGCTTGTCGACATCCGCGTCGGCCGGGCGAAATACCGGCGCAGCGGGAATCGTGAACTCATGAACGGAATCATCCGCCGCGTTCGCCGATGCGATGTCACCGGGCATCGAGATCACTGTCGGCCCCTTGTCTACCATGGCCGTCAGGATCGCGGTCGTGAATACGGCCCGTGCCTGTTCAGGGTTGACGACCCGCCCGACATAGAGACAGGCCGTATCGAAAAACTTGTACGGGTTCAATTCTTCGAGTGCGGCCGTGTCCATGAGCTTCGTTTCGACATCGCCGGCGATGGCAATGATCGCGGCCCCCTCCTTGCGCGCGTCCATCAGTCCGTTGAAAAGATGCGTCACGCCGGGACCTGCGGTACCGCATACCGCGACGGGATCGCCGGTCAGGTACGCTTCGGCGACCGCGGCGAAAACGCCGTACTCTTCATGGCGAACGTGGATGAACTCGATCTTTCCGTTGCGCCGCAGCGCGTCGATAACCGGGTTCAACGCGTCCCCGACGATGCCGTAGCAGCGTTTAACCCCGGCCTTCGCCAGCAACTCCCACATCGCGTCCGCGACTTTTCGTGCCATCCGAGACTCCTTCCCGCGAAAGCCGGTCAGAACCGCGCACCGTCCCTATCTGGGTTGGCTGAAACTTCTACCTTGGGTCCGGCTTCTTCGGTTAGTATAGATCGGCCAGCCCATCTTTGAACCGTCTTGGACGTCATCAGGCCGGGTGCCGGATTCGCTGGGAACCTTTTCGCAGGGCCACTTTTTCGTTTTCGCCGTCGCTAATACGTCCGATTGGCAGGGAGTGGTCGTTGAAATGCAGGCCCGATGATGGGCCGAGGAAGGAGTTTTGCTGTTTTCTCCTTTCCGAATCGCGAACCGAAGGAGGACGGCGGCAGGAACGCGACGAATCCCCTAAAACATATAAGTCCGCCTGAGGACTTGATTCGGCGCTGGTACGGGGTTCTTGCCGTCTCCCCCGTTTCATGGCGGCTCCGGGGCCGGTAAAATCGGCCGTCAAGAACAGCCCGGGGAACCAACAGGGAGAACAACCGAATTGACCCAGGCGGATTTTTAGGCAAATGAACGTTCTCCAATTCATAACGGCCATTCCGTGGGGTGTGTCGAAGGGCAGCGGGTGTTATGTCGGCGCCCGTACGCTCATCAAGGCTCTGCGCGGGCGCGGGCTCCGGGTCGCTGTGGTCAGGCCGGGAATTATCACCCCGGTCTATACGGCAACCCGGCTGTTATTCAACGAAAGCCTGCGCTGGCGCCGCTTCAACAGCGCGGCGACGATCGGCATCGATGCCGATGGTTATGCCATCTCCCGCCGGCGAAACGCGCCTCCGCACATCGCCTGCATCAAAGGCGTTCTGGGCGACGTCTCCGGCACCGACGCTGATTCCCGAATGTGGATCTTGGATGGGATCAACAATCCAGGATTCTCGGGTGGTCCCGTCATACTTGGAACCGGGGACGACCTCAAATTTGCCGCAGTGATATCAGGATACTATTTGGAGCCGACAGAGGTGATACGGGGAGGACGGGCCGATTTAGCGCCCGATGCACCCAGAGACATCGTGAACGTCAACTCCGGCTTCATCATCGCTCACGACATTGTCTATGCGGTCGATGCAATCAAGAAGCATCCAACCGGCCCGATACGGCCAATCAAGTAAATACCCTTCAGGCGTGCAGTAGCGTGCAGGGGTTCTCGGGAAAGCTGGTATTAATGGGAACCACAGCAACCTAGAGTCTATAACTTATGCATTCTTATAAACTTCCCAAGGTTCAAGTCCCACCCCGGGCACCATATATTCTGAGATTTAGGACCTTTTTAGACTTGGACAATCTTGGGAGAAATCAGATAGAAAACGCTACGCAGAAACCGGTAGTCACGTTTAACGCGTTCGGACCTCAAGCCAGCAGCATGCTTTCTTCGAGGCCTTCCAGGGATTCGAGGAAGAGTGGCAGTGGCAAGGTGACGAGCCACTCTCAGCGCGCGATGCCAACCAGCGGGTTGCCGGCAACCTGCCGTTGCCAAACTCCTGGGGAACCGAAGGCGTCATCAATGAACGCTTTCGGACCGCCGCATTGTTTGCAATTATATTCAGGTAATCCTTATCGAGCATTCTCCACGCAGCAATACCCAGCGCGCTCAACCGGCCACTCGCTTACCGAACAGACTGATGGCACATGAGGGGCCCGAGACGTTATAATCTCCGCCAATCTGTACCGGTTAGGAACCTACACAAGCTCTAGCCGCAACTCGCGCCCAACAGCAGTCGCGGCTTTGCGGAGCGTGCTCAAGGTCACGGCATCGTAGTCGGGATCGAGCAGACGGTCGAGCGCAGCACGGCTGGTGTGCATACGGCGCGCCATTTCTGCTTTTGAAAAGTGCTTCTCTTTCATGGCCGCTTCGACCTGCCGGGCCAGGACGCGCTTGATTGCAGTCGCCGTGACTTCCTCATAAATACCCTCCTCACGGAGCCAGCTATCGACGGATGATCCGATGTCTTTCTTTTTCATGTACCTGTTCCTTTCTTCCGTTTAAGTGCCAGATCGATGTCCCGTTGAGGCGTCTTTTGGCTCTTCTTCATAAAGCCGTGAATCAGCACCATGCTCCCGTGCTCAACACAGAAAATAACCCGCGCAATCCGGCCCCGCGGCAAACTGCTCCGTACTTCCCACAATTCGTCCCCAAGCGAACGAACCAGCGGCATCCCGATCGGCCACGAGAACTCGACATCTTTGAGGTCCTCACCGATCACTTTCCGGTCTTCGCGCTCAAGGCCCTTCAACCACTCGCGCACCGGCTCATGTCCGCGATTGGAGCGGTAGAAACGTGCGGGTAGGCGCTTGAGACCGGGATTCATAGAGCACGGTACCAGTTTTGATACAGGCTGTCAATTCCGATCTTACGCGATCTTGTTACCGGCAGTACTCATGGCTCCATGCTCTCAGCGCCATTTTTTTCCTGTTGCCCCAAAGACAGCTGGGCGGAGGCACTGTAGCCGCCCCTGCTGTCGATGACGGATTTTGGCTCCCCTTCGCCTTGGCGCGGCGCACTAAGCTGGCACTTATGCTCGCCAGATTTTTGGTGCCGTTTGGGGTTGAGAACCGCAAAACAGCAATCTAGAAAAACCTGAACATGTGAAATCAATGACTTTGGCAAAAGTAACGGGCGAAGGATCGCGCGGCTCTATAAGTTCCCCCCCAAAAACTGGACGTGAAAGAACTCGAACGGCTCACCGGTGCGGTTAGGATGGGTTCAACGCCTATCGGCAGTTGAACGATGAAGTTGCTTTGTGATGAAGTTCACATTCCAAAAGCAGAAGTCTGCCAAGTCGTAATTTCAACGAGCACGGCGCAATCGTCAATGTTGTTCCATATGGTTCCGGGCATATTCCAATAGACAAAATGATCTGTTCCACCATCTGGGCGAGGCCTTTTTATCGGCGTTCCGCTCCCTGTGTATAGAACGATGTTATCGCCCGCTTTGACCATTCCGGGCGCAAACCAATAGGCAGACTTAGGCGGTGTGGCTATTTTGTCTGAAATGTAGTGTGTCACGAAGATCGCATAAAAATTAAGATTGGCATCGGCGAGCGCCCTAAGATGCAATCGTTCCTGGTTAGGGATTCCACGATCCGCAATGATGACTATCGCAAGGCGCATCACTTAACCAACTTGGCAATTACACATCCGGTCACCCATACGATTCCAAACGCCAACGCGATTGGGCCTCTTGAGTTCTTCTCATCCCAGAAGAATGGAGCTAGGCCGATAATGGCGAACCCCGCGCCCAGCGAGCAGCTATACAGGACTTCGAATCGTGCTTGTCCCTTGAGCCTCTCTTCACTTCCCTTCAGTTTTTCTTCCGCAACATCCGCCCGCTTATCGGCACCATGGAATCTCTCCTCGTATCCTTCCAGTACTGTGCATCGTCCTTCAGCACGCCGCAGAAGCTCCAATATCAATTTTTGAACTCCTGGACTTGCGAGTTCTGGGTCTGTCAGTCCTCGGGTGATTTCTTTGAATGCCTCGCCGCCTCCGGTGGCGGAAGTCGTCGCTTGCTCGGCTGTCACCGGCGTTTCGGCGACATGTTGACCTTGGGCATCATCGCCTCGTTCAGGCGTCGCAGGAGGAGTCATCTGAGAATTGACTTATTAGCCCAGCATTGTATCATTATCGAGAACCAACCTGTGTTAATCCCGTGAAACAGCTTGGCAATTGCCCAGTGTGCGGACGACGCGTCCCTTCGCCCAGCGAAACCAAAGGCGAAGAAACGTCCCCCAGGACTGCAAGTTCCACCCGGAGCCAAATCGTGAACGGCGTGGGATAATAAGTACATGTTGAAAATAGGCCACGCTAACCAGCAAAACATTCATCCAACTCAAACTTTCTGCGGGAAAGATATTTTTGCCGGGCTCGATCCCGCTGCCGAAGTTTCGATGAGCGTTCCTTCGTTGGGACCCATGGAGCGGCACTTGATTACATGCCTGGAGTGCAGAATGTTTGTGGACGGACGATGGCCGCTCGATGTGCACGGTTTTGTGCAAGTGATCCCGCGAAGCAGCTTATCGGGCGCACAGCGAGTGCCCCCGCATCAATTGCTTACGTCGCCTCAATCTCGTTAATAAATTACCTTCAATGAAAACTGAATCTGCCGCGACGTTCCTGCCGTGCGGCTAATCTCGCCGAAGCCCGGGCCTAGGACGATATTTGAGGGCAGGCCGAAATTTACGAAGTTGAATACGTTGAAGAACTCGGCGCGGAACTGCAGCGAGGCTACTTCGCCTTGCGCGCGGGTTACGAGCGGGGTGTCTTTGATTAGCGCCATGTCGAAATTGTGGAGGCCTGGGCCGCGGAACGTATTTCTGCCCAGAGTTCCGAAGACTCCCTGGTTTGGTCCAGTCCCGCCTGGGACATTGATCGGAATATAGAAAAACGAGGCGTTGTTCGCGCCCATTCCGAAATAGTCTTCGCGCACCGTGCGGCTGGTGGAAAGATCCGGGCTGCCGATCTGATCGGGCCGGTCCGTGCCGTTCGCTCCTACTCCGGTCTGCTGCACGCCTGAGTAAACCGTGAAAGGAAGGCCGCTCATAAAAGTTCCGATGCCCAGTAGTTGCCAACCCGCCGTTAGCTTTTTGCCGAGAGGCCGAAGGAACGGCGCGCGGTCCGCGTGAAGATCCTGGAAGAGGCTGAACGCCAGCACGTTCTTGATGTCGAAGTTGGACACCGCTTTGTCGGCGCGGGTATCGTAGGGGTTTTCAGGCGCGGTTTGCACTACCGCGCCGGAATATCCGGAGACGAATCCGCCGAACACTGCGCTCGCGTCGTCAATGGATTTCGAAAGCGTATAGCTGGCTTGAAATCCCAGGCCGGAAGCGGTCAGATCCTTTTGCGCGGACACCTGCAAGGAATGATAGGTGGAGTGGGAACGATTGGTCATCAGGTTGATCGGTCCATAGCCGCCGGTGATTTGTCCCGATGAATTGAACTGCGTATAGGGCGCGAATCCAGGATCGGCGCCGGCAAAACCGTTTGGATAATCCGTTACTGGTAGCTTGATTCCGGCCGTGCCCACATAGGCCGCGGTTACCGTCGCGCCGCCGAGTTTTTGCTCCAGGCCCGCGGTCCATGTGCCGATGTAGCCGTTCTGAAAATTGGGCGCGATGCCGGCAACGGCGAGCGGCGTGATCTGATGACCAGGGGAAAGCGCTGCAAGGTCCTGCTCAAAGCGCAGCACATCCATAAGCGTGTTACCTGGTACGAGTTTGGAATTGCCCGCCGCGAATATCGGCGATCCAGTTGGTGTGTACACCGGGGGCAGTTGCTGAGGCGTGATGGTGAGGCCGAAAGGAATGAATTCGCCGGGCGAGGCGGTGAGGCGCGGATAAAGGACAAATGGCGTGCTTGCTGTGAGGTAGTCGTCCTGATACAGATTGACCAAGAGCGTTGTGATCCCGGCGCCGGCGCGCAGCAACGTATTTCCGGCCGCGCGCCATTCCACCGCAAGACGCGGTCCCCAGCCGTTCTTGTCGAGCGAGTATGGTGGTTGAGGGTTGATGAGCAACGTGGATCCGGGGTGCGAGCCGCCGAGCACGGGAGCGGAAGTTTCGAGGTTCGATTCGCGAATGCGGGATTCGATTTCATATCGCAAGCCGTAGTTGAGCAGCAGGCGAGGGGATATCTTCCAACTGTCCTGGATGAACACATTGTACGCATCGCGGTGGATGGCGGCATCGCCGATGCGCGGGCCCTGGGCGAACAGCAGCGGAGCGACGGCGGTGGTGTAAGTGAACGCGCTCGCGGTGAGGAGGCCGGTGAGGGCGTCCGGCAGAAGACCGCCGACTGGAATGTTGTGCGCGCCGCTCATGGACTGGATCGCGACGGGTGAATAGGCCGCTCCGCCGCCGAACTGGTACTGACCGTTCGGATTGATCCCGAACAGCGAGGTATCCCGGTTCAATCGCACTTCGCCTCCGGCTTTGAAGCTGTGTTTTCCGTGATTCCATGCGATGGTCTGGCGGAGCTGCAGAAGATTGCCGAACCATGCCGTGACGGATCCAGCGGCTGCGTTGAACGCTTCGTACAGGCCATCGCCGAATGTGAGCGCGGGATCGGTGCGATCGAGCGTCGGGAACCCCGGCGTGGCGCGAGTGAAACTCAGGGAGGACTGCAGAGTGAGTGAGGCCGATGGCGTGCGGGTGTACGAGATGGCGGCGTTGCGCTGCTGATCGGTGAATTCGATGGCGAAATTCGGATCGATGGCCGTTTGGCTGGGGTTGGTGGTTGGCCCGACAGTGTTCTCCATGGTGAAGCGCGCGAACAATTGCGATTTGTCAGAAATGCGGTGATCGAGGCGCGCGGAAAACTGATCCGAGACCGTTGTGACTTTTGAGGACGTCGCGTAGGTGCGCTGGCCATAGGGACCTTGAGCATCGTTGGGCAGGGGGTAGCGCGCCAGAAGTTTCGCGATCTGGGGGTTCACGGGAACGATCAGCGTGTCGCCGGGAAAGGCGGTGGTGTCGAGGCCAGAACGCTCGGCAGCGGTTGGAACGGGGATCACCTCGGTGTCGCTCAGCACTTGCCGGAAACCTTGGTATTCCAGGAAGTAGTAAGTTTTATCGCGGCCATTGTAGAGGCCTGGTATGACGAGCGGGCCGCCATTTGTGAAACCGAACTCATTGCGGATGAAGGGCGGGATGCGGCGTGGATCCACGCTGGAGCGTTGGTCGAAGAAATTGCGGGCATCCAGAGCTGAGTTGCGAAGAAACTCGAACGCGGAGCCGTGTTCGGAGTTGGTTCCCGAGCGCGTGACGATGTCGGTGAAGCCAGCGGCGCCGCGTCCGATTTCGGCGGGCATCCAACCGGAGCTGGAGCGGATCTCCTGGACAGCATCGACGTTGAAATTCGTGAAAGTGGCGCCGCCCATTTCGGGATCCGTGCTGTCGGCGCCATCCATCGCAAAGACGGCGGCGGTTCCGCGCTGACCGTTGACGGCAAACTGCTGGGTGAAGTTGGCCGCGCCGTTGGTGTCCGTCATAGTGCCTGCGGCGAGCAGAAGCAACTGGCTGAAGTCGCGCTTGTTGAGGGGAAGCGAGGAGACGGCTTTGTTGGATAGCTGTTCGCCGCCGGTGCTCTGGCGTGAGCCTTGGTCTTCAAGAAGCGTGAGGCTGCCTTCGGGCGACAACTGCAGAATCGCATCCAGACCCGCGGTGGGCAGGTGCACTTTGCGGGAGTCGGTGGCCGTGGTGCGATCGTATTCCACCGAGATTGAATACTCGCCTGGCGCGAGCGCGGGGAACGTGAAGCGGCCGGTCGGTCCGGTCTTGGACGTCACGATGGATTTCCCCGATTGAAGATGCACTTCGGCGCCGGCGACTACTTTGCCGGTGCTGTCGCGTAGAATGCCGGTCCAGGGCTTTGTGTCTTGCGCCATTGCGCACGCAGCCAGAACGATCGCTGCAATTCCGTAAGCCAGAGGCTTGCGCCACGTTGAATAAGACTTCCCAACCATGCTTCAATAATAGTTACTCTCCTTCCCGAGCATTGGAGGTCAATCCGAATTGAATCAGGCATTACTCGCCCTGGAGGACGGGACGGTCTTCGAGGGCAGGAGCTTTGGTGCGCACCGAGATAAGCTGGGCGAAGTGGTCTTCAACACGGCCATCACCGGCTATCAGGAGATTTTCACCGACCCTTCTTATTCAGGCCAGATCGTGGTGCTCACGAATCCGCAAATCGGCAATTACGGCGCCAACAAAGAAGATCTGGAAGCTGCGCGGCCTTACATTGAAGGGCTGATCGTCCGCGAGTTCTCATCCATCGCGAGCAACTGGCGCTCGGAAGAGAATGCGGAACAGTTCCTGGCTGAAAACGGCGTACCGGTGGCGGCTGAGATTGATACTCGCGCGCTGGTTCGCCATCTGCGCACGCGCGGCGTGATGCGCGGGATCCTCGCGCCGGGCGGCGGCGATCGTGCGGAGCTGATTGAACGCGCCCGGCGATCGCCTTCTATGACTGGGCTTGATCTGGCCACGAGAGTTTCTACGCCGGTGAACTACGCCTGGGACAAACCGGTGGAACGCTGCTCGCCCTCTGAGCCAGTGCCCGCTCAGGTGGACCCGTGGTGTCACGTTGTGGCCTACGATTATGGAATCAAGCGCAATATTCTGCGGCGGTTGGTGCAGGTGGGTGCGCGCGTAACGGTGGTGCCGGCGCTGACGTCGGCGGAAGATGTGCTTGCACTCAAGCCCGATGGAGTGTTCCTTTCTAATGGGCCGGGCGATCCGGAACCGCTGCAATATCAGGCGGAACAAGTTCGCAAGCTAATCGGCAAGAAGCCCGTGTTTGGCATCTGCCTGGGGCATCAGATTCTCGGGCTCGCGTTGGGTGGGAAAACCTACAAGCTCAAGTTCGGGCATCGCGGCGCGAATCATCCGGTGTTGAATCAGGTGACGCAGAAGGTGGAGATTACTTCACACAATCATGGATTCGCTGTTGATCCGGATTCGCTCAACCAAAGCGAAGTGGAGTTGACGCACATCAATCTGAACGATCAAACGCTAGAGGGTTTTCGTCATCGCAACGAGCCGGTGTTTTGCGTGCAGTATCATCCGGAGGCTGCGCCCGGGCCGCATGATTCCCATTATCTGTTTGATGACTTCATGAGAATGATTAAAGATTTTAGCCGCAGATGAACGCAGATAAACGCGGATAATGCCTCGACGCACTGACATACATCGAGTTCTGGTCATAGGCTCCGGACCCATCATCATCGGACAGGCCTGCGAGTTTGATTATTCGGGGGCGCAGGCTTGCAAGGCGCTTCGGGCCGATGGATTTGAGGTGGTGCTGATTAATTCGAATCCCGCCACCATCATGACCGATCCCGATCTGGCGGATCGCACTTACGTGGAGCCGCTGACTGTGGCGTTCGCTGAAGAAGTGATTCGCAGGGAGCGTCCGGATGCGCTGCTGTCAACAGTGGGCGGACAGACCGGCCTGAATCTGGCGGTGGATCTGGCTGAAGCGGGCGTGCTGGACAAGTACGGCGTGGAGCTGATCGGCGCCAAGTTGGAATCCATCAAGAAGGCCGAGGACCGGCTGCTGTTCAAGGACGCGATGCGTAAGATTGGCCTGGATACGCCGCAATCGCAGCTAGTGAACAACGTGGATTCGGGCATCGCGTTCGCCAATCGCATCGGGTATCCGGTGATTTTGCGCGCGAGTTTCACGCTGGGCGGATCGGGCGGCGGCATCGCCTACAATCGCGAAGAGCTGCAAGAAATCCTGGAGCGCGGCCTGGACCTTTCGCCGGTCCATGAGGTGCTGATCGAAGAGAGCGTGCTGGGTTGGAAGGAATTTGAGCTGGAGGTGATGCGCGATCTGGCCGATAACGCGATCATCGTCTGCTCGATCGAAAATTTCGATCCAATGGGCGTCCATACCGGCGATTCCATCACGGTAGCGCCGGCGCAAACGCTCACGGATCGCGAATATCAGATGATGCGCGACGCGTCGCTGCGGTGCCTGCGCGAGATCGGCGTCGATACCGGAGGATCGAACGTACAGTTTGCCGTGAATCCTCAAGATGGGCGGATGGTAATCGTCGAGATGAACCCGCGCGTATCGCGCAGCTCGGCGCTGGCCTCCAAGGCCACCGGTTTTCCGATCGCGAAGATTGCAGCGAAGCTGGCTGTTGGCTATCGCCTGGACGAGATCAAGAACGATATCACCAAGGTAACTCCAGCCTGCTTCGAGCCGACGCTGGATTACGTGGTGGTGAAGATTCCGCGCTGGCAGTTCGAAAAATTTCCGGGTGCTGAACCGGTGCTGGGCACGCAGATGAAATCGGTGGGCGAGGTGATGGCTATCGGCCGGACCTTTCGACAGGCCCTCGCCAAGGGCATACGGAGTTTGGAAACCGGAAAGCCGGTGGCGTCTGAAGTCTTCGAGCCCGCTCTGATCCGGCAGCGCCTGATTACGCCGAATCCAGAGCGGCTGGGTTACATTTTCTTCGCGCTGGAGCAAGGCTGGACGGTTGAACAGGTACAGGAGATCACGGCCATCGATCCGTGGTTTCTAAAACAGCTTCGAGAGATGGTGGATGTTGAAGCCAGCCTCGGTAAAGAGAAGCTTCAATCCATTTCGCGCGAGCGTTTGCTTCACGCCAAAAGAGAAGGTATCTCCGATACGCGGCTCAGCCTGCTGTGGAAATCGAGCTCCCAGGACGTGCGCGCACGGAGGAAGGAATTGGGGATCGCGGCGGTGTTCAATCGCGTGGACACCTGCGCCGCGGAATTCGAAAGTTTCACGCCGTACTTGTATTCGAGCTACGAATCGGAGAACGAAGCCGCGCCTTCCGATCGCAAGAAGGTAATGATTCTCGGCAGCGGCCCCAATCGCATCGGGCAGGGAATTGAGTTCGATTATTGTTGTTGCCACGCTTCGTTCGCGCTGCAGGAGTTCGGTTACGAATCGATCATGGTGAACTGCAATCCCGAGACCGTCTCTACCGATTACGACACCAGCGACCGGTTGTATTTCGAGCCGCTCACGCGTGAAGAAGTCCTGAACATTTACGATGTCGAAAAACCAGACGGCGTCATTGTTCAATTTGGCGGGCAGACTCCGCTGAATCTGGCGCTACCGCTCAAGGCGGCAGGCGTGCCGATTATTGGGACCGATCCGTCAGACATCGATCTAGCAGAGGATCGCAAGCTGTTCGGCAAATTGCTGGACGACCTTGGCATACCTTCGCCACCCAACGGAGCTGCTACCAGCGCCGAAGAAGCCTGTGCGGTTGCGCGCCGCCTGGGATATCCCGTTCTGGTTCGTCCCAGCTATGTTCTGGGCGGACGCGCCATGGTGATCGCTTATGACGAGGAGACGGTTCGCCGGTACATGCGGGAGGCGGTTGTTTTCTCGCAGGAGCGTCCGGTGCTGATCGACCGGTTTCTGGAAGACGCAACGGAAGTGGATGTGGATGCGCTGGCCGACCAAGACGGCGCGGTTCTGATTGCCGGCATCATGGAACATATCGAGGAAGCGGGCGTGCACTCCGGTGACAGCTCCTGCGTGCTGCCCACGCAAGGTCTTTCCAGCGCCGTGCTGGAGACGATCCAAAGCTACACTACCAAGCTGGCGCGAGCGTTGCGAGTGATTGGGCTGATGAACGTGCAATATGCGATCAAGGGCGGCGAGGTGTACGTGCTGGAGGTAAATCCGCGGGCATCGCGCACGGTGCCCTATGTGAGCAAGGCCACCGGTGTGGCGCTGCCGAAGATTGCGGTGGGCCTGATGCTGGGCAAAAAGCTGGGCGATTTTTCTCAGCTCACAGGAGGCCGCATCTCCGGTGTGCTACCGGTGCCGCAATGTTTCGTGAAGTCTCCGGTGTTCCCATTCGGCAAGTTTCCCGGCGTCGATCCTGCGCTGGGGCCGGAGATGCGTTCCACCGGCGAGGTGATGGGCGTGGGCGAGAATTTCGGCGAGGCATTCGGCAAAGCTCAACTTGCGGCCGGGACTCCGCTGCCGGATAGCGGAACTGTGTTTATCAGCGTCAACAATCGCGATAAGGCCGCGGCTGTGGAAGTGGCCTCGCGATTCGTCGAGTTTGGATTCCAGATCGCGGCTACACGCGGTACCGCGGCGGTGCTGAAAGCGGCGGGCCTGGCAGTGAAGACAATTTTCAAAGTCAACGAGGGCCGTCCCAACGCGGTGGACCTTCTCAAAGCGGGTTCCTTGCAGTTGATCATTTACACCACTACCGGTGGGCACTCCTTCCCGGACGAGCAGGCCATCCGCCGGAGCGCCGTGGCTTATCGGATCCCTTGCATCACCACCATGAGCGGCGCCAAGGCTGCTGTCGAAGCCATCGCTTCTCGCAGAGAGGCGCCCATCCGCGTCTGGAGCCTGCAGGAAATCCACGCTAGGGGGGCTGGGGTCTTGGGGCTGGGGACTGCGTAGGAGTCGCCGCTGGGAGCGAAATCGTGCAATTCTGAAACATTTTTACCCAGAAATGTCAGTTGACAGATGGGTTATCATGAACGATTGCGCTTTTAGAGGAGAAATGCCGTCTAAAAAAACAAGTGCCCCCGCACTGAACCATGCCCCTGGCGTCCGCCGGCTCGACCTCGCAAGGTCCCGGAAGAAAGCAGGGGTCTCGCTCAATGACATCGCCGAAGAAACGAAGATTAGTTTGCGTTTTCTTCGGGCGATTGAAGAAGAGGAATTCGAGAAGCTGCCGGGCGGCATCTTCAGCACCAGTTATCTGCGGCAATACGCCACGGCCATCGGCTACGACGAAACCGAATTGCTGGCGCATTTCGACCGCAAGATGAACCCGCCGGCTGCTGGTCTAGAAACGCGGCCGGATGCCAGTGGGAATCAAAGCTTCCTGGACCGGTGGCTGAAGATTCCGGCCGAGGCGCAGCGCTAGCGGCCCGAAGAAATAACCGAATTTCCGGTATTGGGTCAGTTTCAGAATGTGGGGCAGGTTGGTAACTGTTGGTAACCTGCGCGCCGATTGGCAATCGACGCAAACTGCGCGGGTTAACAACCCGCGCGCAGGATGGCATCCTGCCCCACAACTAAACTGACCCACTGCTGAATTCCGGAGGCGCGTCATCCAGCCCAGATGGCGCACATCCCGAATCAGAAACTCGCAGCGCTTTTGGACGCCATACGGAACCGATACACGATTGGATATCGGCCGGCGCGCGATGGCGTGGTCGGGATGTTCTTTGCAGGATCGAAGTGGGTATTATCGCTAGCCTGCCAAGCCGACGTGGGCGTCGGCCGCGGTCCAGGGGGACCGCCCCACTTTGGGAATCTAGCTCAGCAGATCTGGCTTCCACAAACGGCGGCCGGCGGTGGATGTATGAAATCCCCAGGCAGCCAGCGCCAAAACGCTAGCCAGCAGGAGGACATTGTGGCCGAAGTACCACGCGGATGTGGATGTAGTCACTTGCGTATAGGTGACGAGGCTGTCCACGAAAATAAACGTCGCCAGTGCCAGCAAACCGAAGCGCAAGACTAAGCCCGCGACCAAGCTGAAGACCACCACAGCCGCCACGCCATCCTGAATGCGGCCGCTCTGGAAGTATTGCAGAGCGGAGAAAATCAAGATGAAACCGCCAGTGGCCAGCCACTGATTCCGCAGCAGAACCCGCAATATAAAAATCACAAAGAAGAACATTAGAGTGTCGCGGATGCCGTGCGGAATGCTTCGGAAGTATACGGCTAGCGTGCTTCGGATTCCGAGCAGGACGTCGGTGGATCCCAGATCGGGCGGATCCGTGCTGGGCAGCGCTAGATTGGCGATTTGATTGATTACCCTGACGGCAACCGCGAGGGCCGCGCCGGCCAGGACATCGCGGCCGACGATGGGATCGCGCCAATGGCCAGTGAGGACGGCGCTCCAGGAAATCATGGTTTGAGGCCAGCGGCGACGGACGTGCGGCTCCAATGCGAGATACATAGTCCGCACCACGAAGGCATAGAAAATGGCGGTGGCGAGCGCGACCAGGAACATTCCGAACGTGCCGAACGACGCGGCCAGGTGAGTATGGAAGAGCCACAATCCCATCTGTACGAAGCCCACGCAGGTGGCCAGCCGCGTGGCGCCCGCTCCGTCGCCGCCACCTCTTTTGACGTTGCGTTTCATCAGCAAGATGGTGCCGATGGAAATCGCGAGCGAAATACCGACGAAGATAATGAACTGGCCGCGATCTGAGTTGGACGATTCGCGCTTCGGCATCCGATCGGTCACGGCCCACGGCCCGATGAGAGAGAACACAACCGGTTGGCCTCGTAACGCAGCAGCTTCCACGCGCAGCGGGCGCGAGCCGCCCGGCCATGTTCCGGTCCAAGCCACGCGCGTATCGGAAGTCGCGAGCCAGGTCCAGACAGATTCAGTGGACTGTAACTGAGTTTGATCGAGGCCGGCCGCAGCGAAGAGCGGACTCCAATCTGGCGTTGGATGCACGGTGGCCGGCTGAAGCTTTTGATCCGGAATTCTCTCGAAGTAAAGTAACCGGCCCTGGGCATCCAGCTTTAGCCAGGTCATGCCGGAGAGAACCGCTGGTGGATCCTCGGGCGTCACAATTCCGGGAGTCAGCAGATCGTCGTGGAATTCTCCTGCGGTCAATGGATAGGGACTTTCGCGATACCAGAACTGAAGCGGCAAAGGACGTCCGCCCAGCACTTCGTTCCAGCGTGGGGCCGGCTTGTCTGTGCTTTGCACATAGTTCAGATAGGCATTGTTCCAATAATATTCGTAAGCAGAATCGGCGGGCGAATCCGTGAAGCCCAGGCGCTGGATCACATCGCGGGCTTTCTGCGACAGCACTTCCGGCGAATACTGAGGCTGGACGCGTTCGAGCGCGCTGGCACGCACGCCCAGCACGTAATAGGCGGCCACGCCCAAAACCACGGCGGCCAATAAGGGAACAGCGAAGCGAGGCGCAAGTCCGACGCCTTCACCAGCCGCGGCCACCATTTCTGGCGACGGTGTTTCCCCCGCGGCCAATGCTGCTTGGAGCGGATCACCGCCCGGCAATCCCGCTGCGACGGCGAGAGCCGAGGATGGACGGCGCGAAGGGTCGGGATCGAGGCAGCGCAAAACCACGCGTTCGACCGCGGGGTCCAAGTCCCGCACCAGTGTTGAGAGACTGATCGGAGTTGCCTTGGTCTGAGCTTGCATGAGTTCGGCGAGCGTGTTTGCCTCGAAAGGGCGCTTGCCGGTAAAGATTTCGTAGAACACCAGACCCAGTGAATAAATGTCGCTGCGCGCTGTCACTTCCTTGCCGGCTAATTGTTCAGGAGCCATGTATTGCGGAGTGCCGTTGCGTACTTCGGCGCCCGAAATCTGGTCCGCCAGCCCGGCCAATCCGAAGTCGGTGAGCAGGACTTGGCCGCGGCTATCCAGCATGACGTTCGCGGGCTTCAAATCCCGATGCAGGACTCCCTTTTCGTGCGCCGCTGCCAGGCCGGCGCAGAGCTTGCGGGCGATCTCAAGCGCCTTATCCGGCGGCAAACGGCCGATGCGGCGAAGCAGAGAGCCAAGATCCTCGCCATCCACGTACTCCATGGAGAGAAAGATATGCCCGTCAAATTCGCCGACGTCGTAGACGCGGCACACATTGGGATGCGACACCTGCCGCGCCACGCGCACCTCGTTTCGAAAACGCGCGAGTGCATTCGGGTTGCTGAGCGCGCCTTCGGGCAGGAATTTCAGGGCTACCGGCTGTTCTAGGGTCAGATCGTCGGCGCGATATACCTCGCCCATTCCACCTTTGCCAAGCAGGGAGACGATTCGGTATCGCGCGGCCAGCAGAGTACCGGGCACAAAGCGGATTTCAGCGTGGGAAGAGGAAGACGAGGTTCCCAGGCGCGACGAACCGCTTCCGGGTGTTTTCGCGGAGGATCGCGGAGTAGCGGGAACGGATGCGGCGACCGTGCGCGTGGCGAAGATGTCGGTCTCGACATTTTGTCCGCAAGTGGAACAGAAGCGGCTGTTCTCGGCAATTTCGCTCGCGCAGGACGGGCACTTGGTCATGGCCGATCGCCTCTCATGATCGCACACCGCGTAGTGAGGCGGCTGTGATAGAGTTAGCCGAATGATTGATCCACTGAAGACTCGCTTGACGCTGGTGGCGTGTTTCGCCGCGCTGATTGCCGGGGCGGCTTTTTCCCAGCGCGCGCCCGATACTGCTGAGCGATATCGCGAAATGTCGGCGGAGTTCGAGCGCAAAGGCCTGGCTGAACCATTCAAAGGAATCACAACGAACGGCAACGTGGAGAACGGTCTTTTTCCGATTCATTCCACCGGCGTTTCCACCGAACCAGTGCGGAAGGCAGCCGAAGCTTTTCTCGCCGCCCTGACCGCGGAACAGCGCGCCAAGACCATGTTCCCAGTGGACGACCCGGAATGGCGCAAGTGGATGAACCAGCACTTCTATGTGCGGCAAGGTGTCAGCTTGAAAGAAATGACGGAGGCGCAGCGCGAATCAGCTTTTTCCCTGATGCGGGCTTCTCTCAGCGCGAAGGGGATGAAGTTGACGCGCGACATCATGCATCTGAACGAGACTTTGGCGGAGCTATCCAACGATCACGAGTTTCTCGGCGAATGGCTGTACTACATCACCGTGATGGGTAAGCCATCCGCCACCGAACCGTGGGGCTGGCAACTAGACGGTCATCACGCCATCATTAATTACTTCGTGCTGGGCGATCAGGTGGTGATGACGCCGTATTTCGCCGGCTCGGAACCCGTGATCGCCACTTCGGGCAAATATAAAGGCACGGAGATTCTCCAGGACGAGCAGAATCGGGGACTCGCCATGCTGGAAGCGCTCACGGAAGCGCAACGCAAGAAGGCGATCCTGAACTTTTCGAAAACCGGCAATAACATATTTGACGGAAGCCTTTAAGGATAATGTCGTTCTGGATTACGCGGGGGTTCGGGTTTCGGAGCTATCGGCAGCGCAACGGCGGCAGCTTGTTGATCTGGTGGACTTGTATGTGAGCAACATGGACGACGGTCACGCACGCGTGAAGATGGACGAGGTGAAGAAGCATCTGGACAATACCTGGTTCGCTTGGATTGGCGGATCGGGCGCGGATAGCGTGTTTTACTATCGCGTCCACAGTCCGGTGATTCTGATCGAATTCGATCATCAGCGGCCGGCCAATTTGGCGAAATTCGCGTCCGATCCGAATCAGCCTACGCGGCAGCACATTCACGTGGTTGTGCGGACGCCGAATGGGAATGATTATGGGAAGGATTTGCTGAGGGAGCATTACGAGCGGAACCCGCATTCGTAAAAGAAAGCAACGACCGGTCGCTTACGCTCGCGGTTCGGAAAGATGCCTCATGTTTATAGAGTGTTGCCGAACCGCGACCGTGAGGGAGTCGGNNCGCAGACCAGGGGGTCTGCCCCACGACTGCATCTGGATCCCCGGCTTTGGGAAACTAAGTGGCATTGGGCGAAAGCGCCTGCCCCACCTGCAAAAGTTTTCGGGAACCTGAGGCACGCCAGTGGTGTCGTAAGAATGTGAAGCGCAACCTTGCGCTATTGGTGCAGGTCGCCGGTCTCGCCGCAACGGGGTGGGTAGTTTGGACTGCGGCCGTGGTTCCACGATTGGCGCGGCAGCCGCTGGCCGGGGTGATCTGGGACGCGCTACAGCATGCCCTGTTTGCCTGCTTCGCGAGTGCAGCTATTACGCTTGGACTGTATCTGTTGATTGCGCGATCCGGCCGCACCGATGCACTGCTTGCGGCGCTCCGCACCTCGGCCACGGCGATATGGTTTGCGCCCGCCACGCTGCTTTTATCCGAGTTGTCGCTGCTGGCTCTTGGTGCGGCATTAGTATTGGTGATCAGCACCACCCGGCTGCTGTATTTTGAATGGCGGGTGATTCATCCGGATCAGCCGGCCGACGAATTCGTTATAGCGAGGGAGCTTTTCGAACCGCCGCCTTCGCCTCTCCGGCTGAAAGATCTTGCGCCGGCGCTGATTGCATCTTTTGGTCTGGAGGCGGGCATCGTTGCGGTGCTGATGGGCGTCCCGTTGTTGGCCGCTGTGCTGTTCTCGCTCACCACGGCGATGCTTACGTTCGCCTCGCTGTCGTCGGGCGCTTATGAGCCGCAGACAAATCGCAGTTTGCCGCGCTCAATTCTGGGACTGGTCTTGACGGTGACTCTCGCGGCCGGCCTCACGGTTGGGGGCTTGGCTGGTCATATCCAACGCGACGCACGCTGGAATTGGGGAGCGGGGAACGGGTCCGGCCCCGTACAAAGCGCTCGAGCGTTGCTCGAAAGGCTGTTGCATGGCGGCGAGGCGGATCGGCCGAAAGGGCGGGTCACAACGATTTACGCACCACCCACCGGTAACGTCGAAATCGACGACAAGAGCTTTCCGGGCGTTGTGCTTTTTTCGGAGCCAAGACCGCGGGCGAAGCTGGTGCAACCGCTGCCCGGGTGGGCGCGCAACACACTTTCGTCCGTTCCGATGAAACCGTCCGTCATTCCGTTTTCGGGCGAGTATTGGATGTTTCGCCCGCCGGACACGCAGCCGCCGAAGAAATCGTACTCGCGGTGGGGGAACCCTGAAACGCTCTCTTTTCTCACGACCGATCACGCGACCATGGCCATGGAGGCGCATCAGAAGCCGGAACATCCCATCGATCTCAGTTGTTGCGGCGAAATTCAAATCGCGATTTCGAATGCCGACCGCTATCCGGGAACGGTGGAGTTGGAGTTGATCCTGATCGACAATGGCGCCTCACAAAGCCTGGGAACGGTGGCGGTGCCATTTCATCCGGAGGCCGTGCTCAGCTTTCCGATTCCACGGGGGTCAGCAGTTCGCCAGTTCAACGAACTGGCGGTGGTGTTTCACCGGGACCGTGTGAGGATCGACCGCAGCGCGCGGATATCGATTGAGCGGTTTGTGCTGGCGCCGCGGTGATTCCGCAAACACTCCAAGCGTTCACACGAGTGTGANNGCACGAGTGCGTGCGCTACGATCTAAGCGCAGCCACGGGCGGAATGCGTACTGCGCGGCGGGCGGGAATCCAGCATGCTAGTAATGCTACTAATGCCAGTGCTATTGGAACGCCCACAAATGTAATTGGATCGCCCGGCGAGACACCAAACAGCAGACTGGCCATCAAGTGCGTTGCGCCTTGCGCGGCCGCGAGACCTAGCACCACTCCCGTTAGCGTAAGCACGGCGCCGGGCCGCAACGCGAGCAACAGAATGTCGCGTGCTTCGGCGCCAAGAGCCATCCGGATGCTGAATTCCTGCGCCCGCTGGCTGACGGCATAGGCCATGACGCCATAGATTCCAATGGATGCCAGAAACAAGGCTAGCGCGCCGAAGATTGCCATCAAGAAGAGCGAGAATCTGCGGCGAGCGAGTGAAGTAGCCATCATTTCCCGCATGGTTTGAACCCCGTAAACCGGCAGGTCGGGGTCCACGCCCTGCACGACTCTCGTGACAGCTTGTTTTAGCCCGATGGAGTTTGTCGCGCCGCGCAGAAAGACAGCGATTTCGTTCGCGGGATCTTGATACATCGCGCGGTAGACGCGGGGCGTGGCAGGGGAATCCAATCCATCATGGCGCACGTCCGCTACCACGCCGACAATCTCCCAGTCGGCGCCGAAGAATTTCAAACACTCGCCCACATCCTGGCCGCGCAAATATTGTTTCGCGAACGATTCGTTGACGATGACCACCTTCTCGGTCTTGTCCGTGTCCGCCTCGGCGAAGGAGCGTCCGCGCAGCAAAGGCGTTCGCAAGACCTGGAAGAATTCCGGGCTGACTCCCGCAAAATCCGCGGAGCGCTGCTTGTGAGCCGAATCGGGCTGATCCGGCAGAGAGAACGCGATTTGTTTGAGAGAATTATTCACCAAAGGGACGCTATTGTTGCCTCCCATGGCGGCTTCTTCAATGCCAGGCCGAGCCCTTACTCGGCGTAATATTTCCCGGCTCAAGCCCGCCGTGGATGGCGCTGTGAGATACCGGTTCGCCTTCGGATTATTGGGATAGGGAATCCAGATGCGAGCGACAAGAAGGCCTTTCGCATCGAAACCGGGATTCACCCGGAGCGTATTCCAAAAGCTATGAACGAGCAGCCCCGCGCCGCTCAGCAATACCACCGACAAAGCGATCTCGGTGGCTACCAGCACGCCTCGGAAACGATTCTGGCGCAGGCTGGGACTGCCGTTCCTGGCACCCTCCTTCAGATCGAGATTGGGATCTGTGCGAGAGGCATTGAGCGCCGGGGTCAAGCCGAACAGGATTCCGGTGACGAGCGAGAGAACGCAGGCGAGGCCGATGACGCGGGCATCGAAGTGTACTTCGGTGAGACGTGGCAGATCGGCCGGCATCAGCGCGAGCAGCGATTCTTTGGTCAGAGCCAAAACCAGCATCGCGGCCAAGCCACCAATTAGCGACAGCAGCACGCTCTCGGTTAGCAACTGCCGCACCAAGCGTGCCCGCGAGGCGCCCAAGGCCTGACGAACCGCTAACTCCCGCATGCGAGCCGACGAACGCGCCACCAGGAGGCTGGCCATATTGACCGAGACCATCAGCAGCACGAATCCGACCGCGGCCAACAACAGCACCAGCGTCGGCCGCACGCTGCCCGTCAGGCTTTGGTCGACCGGTTCGAGCCGCACGGACCATCTGGATGCAGCCGGATATTCCTTCGGATAGGTTTGAGCGAGTTGCGCAGCCAGAGCATCTAGCCGTTGTTGGGCCTCCTGAATGGTCAAGCCTGGTTTCAATCGTGCAATGGCGCCGGGCAGAAGGCGCTGCGCACGTACCGGCGGCGAAGGGAATGGATTGGCGGTGAAGCCGCAAGCGGCCCACAGTTCCACGTCGCCGGCCAAGGTCTGGCCGGGATGGCGGAAATCGGGCGGCATGACACCGACAATGGTGTAGCCATCCTCATCCACTCGAATCCGGCGGCCCAATATATGCGGGTCGCCGCCGAATTGCCGCTTCCACAGTCCATCGCTGATCACCGCGGCTTCGGTAAAGCCAGGCGCCCAATCGCGCGGCCCGTACACGCGTCCCAGGGCGGCCTGAGCGCCGAGAATTTGGAAATAATCGAAACTGATGCCGAGCATCTCGATGCGCTCAGTGTGATTGCCCCCGCTCAGGGCCGTGCTCGCCGGAAAGGTGACGCTGATGTCATCGAAAACGCCGGAGCGATCGCGTAGGTCTTCGAGCTCCGGTTCGGACATGCCGACGTCCTTGGCGCCCGCGCCATTCAAATCGTCAAACACGCGCACCAGTTGCTCCGGATGCTGGAACGGAAGTGGCCGCAGCAGCACGGCGTTCACCACAGTGAAGATGGCGATGTTCGCGCCGATGCCGAGAGCCAGCGTGAGTATGGCGATGGTGGCGAATCCGGGAGTTTTCAAAAGACTTCGGCACGCGTAATGCATGTCCTGGAGCGTCTGTTCCAGCCAAAGCACGGAGCGCTCCTCGCGATGCAGCTGCTTGGCTTGCTCAACGCCGCCGTAGGCGCGCCGCGCCTCAATCCGCGCGTCTTCAAGACTCATGCCGCGGCGTTGGAATTCGTCTTCGAGCAGCGCTAGATGCGCAGACACTTCGCGATCCAGCTCGTGGTCAGCGCGGCTGCGGCGAAAAAGATTTGTCAGCTTGGCAAGCATCCGTCTGAAGTGCCGCATGCTCAGGACTCCTCACTCAACAGCTTCTCCACCAGGCCGGACAGTTGGCGCCAGCGCTGGGTTTCCTCTTCAAGCGCTTTCATTCCGGCTTTAGTGATCGCGTAGTATTTCGCTTCCCGGCCGTTTTCGGTCGTATCCCATTTGCCCTTGATCCAGCCCTGCTGTTCCAGGCGAACCAAAGCTGGATAGAGCGTGCCCTGATTGAGCTTCAACAAATCCTCGGAAACTTGTTCCAGCCGCGAGGCGATGCCGTAGGCGTGCTGAGGGCCCATGCTGCGCAGAGTACGCAGAACAATGAGATCGAGGGTCCCTTGCAGGACCTGGATGCGTGACTTACCTTCACTTGACAATCGAGTGGAGCCTCCTGGAAACAGTCTCGCGCACTTGTACTTGATTGTCAAGTGGTGACTGCCTGCATTGGGTCCTATCATGTAGGCATGAGGAAGAAGGCGTCGTCGAGACGGTACACCATCCGTGGCATTCCGGAGGAAGTGGACCGCTGCTCCGTCAGAAAGCGGGCGCCAAAAGCGAAGCCTGAATCAGGTGATTGTGGACGAACTGACGGATGCGATGCTCCGGGCCAAACGTAAAACGGATTTGTCGGACCTCAAGGGTGGTTGGATTCCGGATCCCGCTTTCGATGAAATCCTGGCCTCGCAACGCCAAATTGACTGGGATAAATGGAAATGAGGGTTGCGCTCGACGGCAACCGGCTGTTTTACGCATTTTGTACTTGATTGTCAAGTGGAGACCAGTCTACACTGTCTCATGCTCCAAAAATTGATTCTGCTGTTCACGCTGCTGGCCGCCTGCGCCTTGGCGCAGTCACGCGTTTATGAACTCCGGACTTACCACGTCTATGAGGGCAAGCTGGAAGCTCTCAAGGCCAATTTCCGCGACCACCACATCGAAACCTTTAAACGCCACGGCATTGAGAGCATTGGCTATTGGGTTCCACAGGACCCGGAACTCGCCAAGACTACGTTGATCTATCTGCTGGCTCATCCCAGCCGCGCGGCCGCCGAGAAGAACTGGGCCGAGTTCCGCAAGGATACTGAATTCTTGAAGGTTGCTACCGAGTCCGAGAAGAACGGCAAGATCGTGGAGAAGGTGGAGTCGGTGTATCTGGATCCAACGGATTTTTCGCCCTTGAAATAGCAGTCGCTGACCACAATGGAACACCTGGGGCAGTTCGGTCGTATTATGGATGAGCGACCAGGAGGCGGCCGATGTTCTGCAATCACTGTGGTGGCGAAGTCCAGCCTAATCAACGGTTTTGTAGCTCTTGTGGGAAAGCGACGGTGGCGCCCTCGCCCCCTGCGCCGCCTAGGCCCTATGTTTCTTCTGCGTCGGGACGGGTGGCGCGGCACGTCAAGATGCTGGCCGTTTTCTGGATCGCGCTATCCGCCCTGAACCTGCTGAAAGCCGGAGGTAGGCTGGTGGGTGCGCGCGTAATTGGCTTGTGGGGACACGGATGGTTTGATGATGCAGGCTGGGGATTTCCGGCGGGCGAGATTCTTCCGGCCGTCCTTTCTACCATGGGAATGCTTTCATTGGTTCTGGCGGGGATTGGTTTCGTGGTTGGATTCGGACTGATGGAGCGCCGTCCGTGGGCGCGGACCATGGCCATTGTGGTGGGTATCATCGCCTTGCTCAATCCGATTCTGGGAACTGTGCTCGGGATTTACACGCTGTGGGTGTTACTGCCGGCGGATGCGGAAGCGGAGTACGGCAAGATCAGCCACTAATCCAATTCGAAGGAGGATTTGTAATCCTGGCTGAGCTTGGGATCCTGATCCTCTTTGCGCAACAGGCAATTTCCGACAGCCAGGACTTCGATTCCGGTGCCCATGAAACAGCGGAAAGCGTCTTCGGGCGTGCCGACGATGGGTTCGCCGCGGACGTTGAAGCTGGTGTTGACGATCACCGGACAACCGGTGCGTTGGTTGAACCGTTCGATCAGCGCGTGGTAGCGCGGGTTGGTTTCGCGATGCACGGTCTGGACGCGTGCCGAATAGTCAACGTGCGTGACGGCGGGAATATCACTGCGCGGCACGTTCAGCTTTTCGATGCCGAAGAGTTTTTGTTGCTCGGGGGTCATGAGCTTGCGGCGGCTTTCCATGACATCGGCCACCAGCAGCATGTAGGGGCTGTCCGAATCCAGNNACTTTTAAGTTCAGGATGGACTGCATGCGAGGCGAGCGAGGGTCCGCTAGAATTGACCGCGCTCCCAAGGCTCGGGGTCCGAATTCCATTCTTCCCTGGAACCAACCGAGAGCTTTCTCATCCATCAGCGCGTCCACGCATTTTTCCAGCAATTCGGATTCGTCGAGTACCTCGTACTTCGCGCCCAGTTTTGTAAGTCGCTGCTGGATGTCTGTCTGCGAAAACTCCGGGCCCAGGTAGGAGCCGTGCATGCGGTCGCCACATCCACATATTTGACGCGGTTGATTTTGAAACAAATGATACGCGGCCAATGCAGCTCCCAATGCTCCGCCTGCGTCACCTGAGGCCGGTTGGATCCAGATCTGCTCGAAACGCCCATCGCGCAGGATTTTCCCGTTGGCAACGCAATTCAGCGCGACGCCACCGGCCAGGCACAGGTTCTTTGCTCCGGTTTCGGATGCGAGCGAGCGCGTCATTCGCAAAATTACTTCTTCCAGCACTTCCTGCACGGATGCGGCCAGGTCCATGTGATGCTGGGTCAGCAACTGGTCCGGCTTGCGCGGAGGCCCCTCGAATAGCGCGTCGAACTTGCGGTTGGTCATCGTCAGGCCGGTGCTGTAATTGAAATAGTCCAGGTTCAGGTGGAAGGAGCCGTCCGGTTTGAGGTCGATGATATGATCCAGGATCTTCTGTGCGTAACGCGGCGTTCCGTATGGCGCGAGACCCATCAGCTTATACTCGCCCGAGTTTACTTTGAATCCGGTGTAATACGTGAATGCCGAATACAGCAGGCCCAGCGAGTGCGGGAAGTGAATCTCCTTGATGATCTCGAGATGATTTCCGCGTCCGAGGCCCACGGATGTGGTGGCCCATTCGCCGACGCCGTCCATGGTGAGGACCAGCGCTTCCTCGAACGGAGAAGGATAGAAAGCGCTGGCGGCGTGGCTTTGGTGATGCTCGGCAAACAGGAGCCGGTTCATCCAATCGAATTCACCCAGGCGCTTTAGTTCGTCATGCAGCAGACTTTTCTGGAACAGCTTCTCGCGCACCCACAGCGGGATGGCCATCTGAAAGGAGCGGAGGCCAACGGGGGCGAAGGCGATGTAAGTTTCGAGCAGACGCTCGAATTTCAGGAAAGGTTTGTCGTAGAAAACAACGTAGTCGAGATCGGCCAGGCGCGTGCCGGCTTGGGCGAGACAAAATTCCACGGCGTGAGCGGGGAATTGCGAATCGTGCTTTTTGCGAGTGAAGCGCTCCTCCTGAGCGGCGGCGACGATATCGCCATCGCGCACCAACGCGGCTGCGCTGTCGTGATAGAACGCGGAAATTCCAAGTATTTGCATCCAGCGCGAAACTTTAGAACAGCGTATAGATGAACGGCGCCACGGCACTGCTCTGTGCCAGCACCAGGAGTACGCCGAACAGGAGCATCATGATCAGGATCGGCAGCAGCCAATACTTCTTGCGCGTTCTCAGGAAAGCCCAGAATTCTTTCAGAAACGGTAACATTGACGTGTCCTCAAAACTGATTCCGCATGGTTTCTGGCGACGGACCCGGCGGCTGCCGCTCTATCCAATATGTGGACACTTCGGCGCTCGAAGCCAGGCGCAGCGGATCTTTCTTTAGCAGCCGGAACAGAAGGCCGATGGGCGTGACCACCAGAAAAAACAGCAGAGCGGTTATCAGCGGGCTTACCACGCGGCCCAGCAGCAAGCCGAGTTTGGTCCAGGCGCGATTGAGAGGCCGCAGCCACGCCGGTTGAAGCAGCGCCACGCCCAGAAACAAGACTGCCAACGCGAGAGCCCACCAACGCACGGGATGATGCGCGCGCAGGGGCAGCAGCGCGACTAAGGTGAAGAAGATCGCGAATACGATTCCAAAACCACGATCCGAGCCACCCTGGCCTTCTTGTTTCCGTCGAAAATCCTCGTGCAGGGATACTTCGGGCATTTCCTTTAAGGTACATTATCGGCCGTACCGGCTGTACGCTATACTGGCTTACCGTTATGGGAAAACTTCTTTTTAGGCCGCGGATGGACACGGATGAACGCGGATTGGGGCGCCGCTCGTTTATTTTGTCGGTTGCGGGTGCGGCGCTCGCTGTGCCGGCTGCTGCCCAACGTGACTGGAGCGGTAGGGAGCCGATTCGTTATCCTGATCCCGACATTGTGATCCTGGATCCGCGCTTTGCCAAGCTCAAAGCGAACAATGCGTCCATCGAGCGCATTTATACGGGACTCCGTTGGGCGGAGGGTCCGGCGTGGAACGGCGGCGGACGATACCTGATCTTCAGCGATATCCCGAACGATCGCCAGCTGCGCTGGATGGAGGAAGACGGGCACATCAGCACTTTCCGCGCGCCTTCGCATTATGCGAACGGCAACACGTTCGATTATGAAGGCCGGCAGCTCACTTGCGAGCACGACACGCGCCGCGTGGTCCGGTACGAGCACTCGGGCACTGTCACGGTGCTGGCCGATAATTGGCAGGGCAAGCCGCTGAATGCTCCCAACGACATTGTGGTTCATCCCGACGGAGGAATCTGGTTCAGCGATCCTGGGTACGGGATCACGAGCATCTACGAGGGTCACAAGGCCAAGTTGGAAATTAAGGAAGCGGTTTATCGTATCGATCCGAAGACCGGGAAGATGGAGATGGTTACCGACGAAGCGTACAAACCAAACGGTCTGTGCTTTTCGCCCGACTACAAGAAGCTGTATCTGTGCGATACCGGCGCCACGCACTATCCGGAGGCTCCGAAAATCATTAAGGTTTTTGATGTGGCGGATGGCCGGTCGCTTCGCAATGGGCGCGAGTTCGTCAACATGGAGCTGCGCGGCAAAGGCGCGGGCTTAGCGGACGGAATTCGCGCCGATGTGGATGGCAACATCTGGACCGGGGCTGGTTGGGTGGGTGCGGGCTACGATGGCGTACACATATTTTCGCCCGATGGCGTGCGCATCGGGATGATCCTGTTGCCGGAAGTTTGCGCGAACGTTTGCTTTGGCGGGACGAAGCGGAATCGGTTGTTTATGGCCGCTGGGCAGTCGTTGTATGCCGTGTATGTGGAAACTACTGGGGCGCACATAGCGTAGCGCACGCAGTCTTGCGTGCCGTGTTCGCACTCCTCGGAACACACGTGTTATGAAACTTCAGGGCGTTCACATGAGTGTGAACGCGGCACGCACGAGTGCGTGCGCCACGTCAACACGCGGATTAAAAATTTAGTTTTGAGATGTAGTCGAAGCTTTGGCGCAGACTTTCTACTGGATCGCCGGGAGTTGAATCCTGTTCGACGAAGTAGTGTTGGACGCCCGCGGACTCGGCGGCGCGCAGGATGGGCGGCCAATCCAGAATGCCGTGGCCAACTTCTTTGAAAGCGCTGCCTGCGACTGTTTCTTTATACATCACCGGCGTGCCTTGGGCTTTGTCTTTCAGATGCAGCAGCTGGACGCGGCCGGACACTTTCTTCAGGATTTCCACCGGATCGTGCCCCGCGACGCTTACCCAGAAGCAGTCAATTTCGAACCCGACCAGGTTCTTGTCGAGAGTGTCCAGCAAGACCTGGAACCGCGTGGTTCCGTCCATCGGCTCGAATTCGAAAGCGTGATTGTGATAGCAGAAGGTGAGACCCGCCGCGCGGCATTTTTCGCCCGCTTTGTTCAGCTTTTCCGCTAGCGCCTTCATCTTGTCGAGCCCGCCACGATCCGGAGGGTTGACCCAAGGAAATACGGCGTAGGAAAATCCGTGCTGCTTCACCTTGTCGACGGCGCGGGCTATATCGTCGTCCGTGCCTTTCATGATGGTGTTCTCATTCAGGTGGATGCTGACCGGTTTCAAGCTGGTGGCTTGGAGCGAGGGCCAGATCTTGTCGAGATTGTCGTAGGTGGCTTCCACTTCGCGGTAGCCGATGGCTTCGATGGCTTTCAGGGTCTCGGCTGGCTTCTTCGGAAGAACGCTTCGGACTGTGTAGAGTTGCACTCCGACGGTCTTCAGTTGTTTGGCGCTAGCGGCGTTCGTGAGCAGCGCGGCCGCGGAGCTGGCTTGGAGGAATCCTCGTCTCGAGATCATCCCTACCATTATATGGGTGGGCGGCCAGTGACGATTCGGTGGGGCAGCCAATCGGGTGTGCGACATAAAAGTGGAGGCCAAGCGATTCATCAGAAAAACGGCTGGAATCTGAGCGTAGGTGTACACAAGGCTGGGCACGATAGTGTAGGGCAGCTTGGTAAGCTGCAGCCGATTGTCAATCGGCCAACCGCCCGTGCTTGCACCACACTGCGGCGGTAGCCAACCGCCGCGCAGGCTGCCAGCCCAATGTCACTTAGTTTTCCCAAGATTGCTCAATTTTGCATTCTTAGTGGGGCGGTCCCCCTGGACCGCAGCAGACGCCCCCGTCGGCTTGCCGGGTTTTGAAGGAAGCTGATTCCGTTGCCGAAGAGCGGGTCCAGG
>PMUN01000266.1 GCA_003166875.1 Bryobacterales bacterium
TCGGATCTCGCTTGAATAGCATCACTCGCTAAATACTATCATTCAGTACCGTGGCGGAAGCTGAGCCGTGTGGTGATTGCCATTGGGCATCGGCAGGCCGGAGGCTTGCTCTACGGGGAACTGCGCACTGAGTTATAGTTGGGAACCTAGGGTTTCCAGCGATGACTTCGGAGCGATGGCGCCAGATTGAGCTGGTGTATCACGCGGCGCTCGAACGCGAGCCGCAGGCGCGCGCGGAGTATGTCGCCGAAGCTTGCGGCGGTGATGAGGACCTCAGAAAAGAAGTCGGGTCGTTGCTGGCGAAGGACCCTTCCTCGCCGGGGCTGGTATTTAACCGGGCCCCGGCTCCGACCTTGGTCATGGGCGCGCAGCTGGGCCCGTATGTTATCGAGAGCCAGCTTGGCGCCGGGGGCATGGCCGAGGTATGGAAAGCGCGCGACACGCGGCTGGGCCGGCTGGTTGCTCTCAAGGTCTCGAGAACCGAGTTCAGCCGGCGGTTCGAGCTCGAAGCCCGCGCCGTCGCCGCTCTAAATCATCCGCACATTTGCACTCTCTACGACGTGGGACCGAACTATCTGGTCATGGAGTGCGTCAACGGCAAACCGCTTCAGGAGTTGATTCCCCGAAAAGGAATGCCGCTCTCGGAAGCCTTGAACTACGCCGGGCAGATCGCCGATGCCCTGGCCGCGGCACATGCGGCAGGGATCGTGCATCGCGATCTGAAGCCGAGCAACATCACGGTGACGGCGGAGGGCAGCGTCAAGGTGGTGGACTTCGGCCTGGCCCGCGTGGTGGCGCCCGAGTTTGAGAAACCGGGTGATCCTGATCCGCTCACGGCCAAGGGCGAGATCGTGGGCACCGTCAGCTACATGTCCCCCGAACAGGCGGAAGGCCAAAATGTGGATGCGCGTTCGGACGTTTTTTCGTTCGGGTCGGTGCTCTACGAAATGCTGACGGGCGAGCGCGCCTTCCGCGGTAACTCGCCGGCGTCCACACTGGGAAACATCATTCACAAGGATCCGCGCCCGGTCCACGAAATCACCGGGCCAATACCCCACGACTTGGAAACACTCTTGGGACGCTGTCTGCGCAAAGATCCGGCGCGACGCTGGCAGAGTATGGCTGACGTAAGGGTTGCGCTGCTCGATTTGAAGGAAGATTCCGCGGCGCGCGAGCTGGTGGCGGGCTCGTCACCTGGAGGGCGCGGTTTGGGCCGTTTCATCAGATCGAGCATACTGGCCTGGACGATGGCGGCCGCCGGAATTGTCGCCGCTGCCGCTCTAGCAGTCGTCCATTTCCGTGAACAAACGCGGCAGCGTGAGGTGCTCCGTTATACTTTGCCAATCCCGGATAGGACCTCCGAGGTCCGTGAATTCGTCATCTCGCCCGATGGACACTATCTCGCGATGGATGCCGGAGACGAGGGCTCCCCGCGGCGGCTATGGGTGCGGGCGCTGGATTCGCTGGATGCCCAACCGCTCGCGGGAACCGAGGATGCGAGCTACCCTTTCTGGTCGCCGGATAGCCGCTGGATTGCCTTTTTCTCACGCGACAAGCTGAAGAAGATTGCGGTTAGCGGTGGCCCGGTGCTGACTCTGTGCGACGCTCCCACTGGCCGCGGAGGAACTTGGGGGCGCAGCGGAGTGATCGTGTTCGCCGCCGACAACGGCAATAACGGGCTCAGCCGTGTCGGGGAGGCGGGCGGCACGCCGGCCCTTTTGACCAGGGTCGAATTGGGCACGCACCGCTGGCCTTGGTTCCTGCCGGACGGCCGTCATTTCTTGTATCTGTCAGCCCGGGGCCCCAGCAACGGAATCCATCTGGCATCGCTCGATTCCGAGGAGGACAAGCGGCTGGTTACGGATGAGTCCAATCCCGCCTACCGACCGCCCTCCGCCGGGGACCACTTCGGCTTTCTGCTTTTTGTTCGGGAGCGGACTCTAATGGCTCAGCCAGTGGATCCGAACAGCCTCGAAGCGCACGGCGAGCTTTTTCCGGTGGCGGAGCAGGTATCGCGAGGCTACGACTATGGCAGCAGGTTGTACTCGGTTTCGGAGAATGGCGTTTTGGTCTACCAAAAGGGTCTTGCCGGTGAGGACCGCCAGCACAGTTGGTTTGACCGAGCTGGCAAGGAAGTAGGCCTCGCGGGCGGAACGATGCGAAGCCTGAACTCTTTTTCAATCTCGCCGGATGGCAAGCGGTTGGCGACCGAGCATCCATCTGATTCTGGTTCTGGTACGGAGTTGTGGCTCGCAGATCTGGAGCATGGCAATGAGTCGCGTTTCACCTTCAATGCGTCATTAAACGACGGCCCGGTGTGGTCGCCCGATGGCGCGAGGATAGCATTCGAGTCGAATCGCGGCGATGGAAACGCCCGGCTGTATCTGCGCCGCTCGAACAACACCGGGCCGGACGAAGTTCTGTTCGAATCGAAGCAGGGCGTGACGCCGCAGGACTGGTCGCGCGATGGGAAATATATAATTTTCCGCCCGGTCCGAGGACCGATCGATCTGTGGGCGCTGCCGCTCGCGGGCGAAAGGAAACCCATTCGGCTGGTTGCGACACCGGGGGTTGCGGAAACTGACACGATGGGGCAGCTTTCGCCGGACGGGCGATGGTTAGCTTACACCACGAATGCATCCGGCCTGTTCCAGGTGATGGTGCAGCCTTTTGTCCCTGCGTTTGAGAAGCCGCTGGCGGCCAAGTGGCAGATCTCGACGGCCGGCGGCGCGCAACCACGCTGGCGCGGCGATGGCAAAGAGTTGTACTACATGGCGCCGGACGGAAAGCTGATGGCGGTGGAGGTGAAGGCGATGAGGGAAAGCTTCGAGCACGGCACGCCCCGTGCGCTGTTTCGATCGCGGGCCGACGCTCCAACGGGAGCCGTATCCTGGAGCTATGTGCCGAGCCCCGACGGCAACCGCTTTCTCATCCGTACGCCGGCAGGTGCGGCCGCCGAATCGCCGGTGCTCACTGTGGTGGTGAACTGGCCCTTGGGTGCGAAGAAATGAATCCCTGGCATTTCCCGAGGAAACACAAAAGTTGTCCTCCAGGCACTTTAGGGCGGATCCGTGCGAAGATTGTTCACAGATGACCCGATAGGAGTGGCGTCGGGTAACTCACATGCTATTACGCTTTCGCTTCTCCAACTTTCGCTCCTTCCGAGACGAACAGGAACTCTCATTAGTCGCTGCAGCAGCCTTGAAAGAGACGCGGAGCACGCTTGTTTTCCATCCGCGCCAAACGAAGGAGGGGGTCTTACCGGTGGCCGCGACCTATGGAGCCAATGCATCCGGCAAGACCAACGTAATCCGAGCCCTCTGGTACGTCGTACAAGTCATCAGCGATTCCTATCGTAGATGGAAGCCGGACGGCCAGATTGAGCTCGAGCCATTTCTTGGGGGCAAGAAAGCTCGGGTTGCATCGCGCTTTGAGATCGATTTTCTCCTCGACGGAATTCGGCATTCCTACGGCTTTCGGCTGGATTCCAGAGCAATCCTCGAAGAATGGCTCTTCGTCTACCCGAAGTCCAAGAAGCAATCATGGTTCTATAGGCGGCATGGAAAACCGATCTCCTTCAGCGCGAAGATGCCAGGTGCGAATAAGGCGATCGAAGCACTAACAAGGAAGAACAGCCTCTTCCTATCAGCAGCGGCACAGAATAACCACGACGCCCTCATGCCCATCTTTGGATGGTTCTCCGGACTGCGTTTTGTCGCCGATGCAATGGCGCCCCGTCACGCCTACTCAGCCTTCACGGCAGAACTTTGCGCCGAACCGCGCTTCGCCAAGGACGTAGCGCGGTTGCTTCGCGCAGCCGACATAGGCATCGTGGACCTCAAGATCGAGAAGGAGGCGGTCCCGGAGGAAGTCAAAAAAGTAATGGTGGCAGTCGCGGAAGCCTTGCACCGAGAAATTCCTAGCAGCCAACGTGATGGCCTGAAGCGTATTCGACTCGTGCATCGGCTCGGCGAGGAGATTGCCCCTTTTATGGAAGGCAACGAGTCTGCTGGGACCCTTGCCTACCTTCGAGTTTTGGGCCCGGTTCTCAAAGCCCTTGGGGAAGGAGCGGTCCTTTGTGTCGACGAGCTTGATGCTAGCCTCCATCCTATCTTGGCTAGTCAGATAATTCAGCTGTTCAATGATCCCTCCACGAATCGTAAGGGTGCTCAACTAATCTTCAATACCCATGACGCAACGCTCCTGAGTCGGGCAAATCTGCGACGTGATCAAATCTGGTTTACAGAAAAGGGCAGCGATGGTAGTAGTCACCTTTACCCCTTAACCGATTTCAAGCCGCGACAAAACGAGAACCTTGAAAATGGTTATCTTCAGGGTCGGTACGGAGCAATCCCCTTCCTCAGCCCGCGTGACTTCCTGCCCAAATAGAGCGTTGCGATGGCGAGGCATGAGAACTTACGTCGACGTGGTCCTACTCGGAAAGTACTCCCTCGAATCTTGATTGTTTGCGAGGGGACTAAGACCGAACCCGGATACTTCGAAGATCTCCGTCAGTTGTACAGGCGTGTAGTCGAGTTGGAGCTAAGTCCTGGAGGCGTACCCAAGACCCTAGTTACTCGAGCAGCCGAAATGAAGAAGGATGCAGAACGTGCAGCGAAGGCCGCCAAAGACGAAAACCTGCTCTACGACGAAGTTTGGTGCGTTTTTGACATCGACGATCATCCAGGGGTTGGTGATGCAAAGCAACAGGCAAGAGAGAACGGAATCAACCTCGCGATCTCCAACCCTTGCTTTGAGCTATGGGTGTTGCTGCACTTTCAGGATCAACGAGCGAATATAAACCGCACGAATCTGAGAGCTCTGTGCAGAAGATATCTGCCCGGCTACAAGAAGGACCTACCTGTGGACAAGTTGAGTCCGCATCATGATCAAGCAACCGCTAGAGCGCGGAGTCTCGACGCCTGGCAGCACGAACAAGGACGCGAGCATGCAAATCCTTCGACCGGTGTCTACAGGCTGACCCAGTCGATTCGTGGCTTCGACGAGGCTTAACGCTTCGCGTGCGCCGGTGAGGGCCGCCAGCACACTTGGTTTGACCGAGCTGGCAAGGAAGTAGGCCACGCGGGCGGAACGATGCGAAGCCTGAACTCTTTTTCAATCTCGCCGGATGGCAAGCGGTTGGCGACTGAGCATCCATCTGATTCTGGTTCTGGTACGGATTTGTGGCTCGCAGATCTGGAGCATGGCAATGAGTCGCGTTTCACCTTCGATGCGTCGTTAAATAGCAGCCCAGTGTGGTCTGGGGACGGCGCGAGGATCGCATTCGAGTCCAATCGCGGCGATGGAAACGCCCG
>PMUN01000345.1 GCA_003166875.1 Bryobacterales bacterium
CGTTCCCGTCGCGGCTCGGTTTTTCAACGATTCTGGGATAATGAGTCGGGTCATAACAGGTGATAGACGTTCACAGCCATATTCTGTGGGATCTCGACGATGGGGCGCGGACCTTTGACGATAGTATGGCGATGCTGCGGATGGCCGCTCAAACAGGGACTACGGACATCGTCGCGACCCCGCACGCCAATTCCCAGTTCGCCTTCCGGCCAGAGGCGGTGGAAGAAAAGCTGTCGCTGCTGCGGGAGTCGACAGCCGGGTTGATCAGGATTCACTCCGGCTGCGATTTTCATCTCCACTACGACAACATTCAAGATGCGCTGGCGAACCCCGCGAAGTACACGATCGCGCATCGATCCTATCTGCTGGTGGAGTTCTCAGAGATATTCGTTGCCCGCCAGATTGATGCGGTTGTGAGCAAGATGCTCGCAGCGGGTATTGTTCCGATCATCACTCATCCCGAGCGAAACNNAGCGACGCGCACGATTCGACGGATCGCCCGCCGCGCCTGGACCTCGCGTATGCGTACATCGCGGAAAACTACAATCCTGAACTGGCCAGGCGCTTATTCGTGGAAAATCCGGCAAAGGTTTTGGAAGGTGGTCCGATTTATGTGGACGCGCTGGAGCCGGGTAAAGGTCACGACACGCGGCGCCGCTGGTTCCGATGGTGAGATCGACTGCTCGTCCCCTCGCTCACGGGTCCGTGGAAGAATCGGCGCAGGCACCGANNGCTACGGGGGCGTCTTCGTCACCTTTGGTGGGCCAGCGGGCCCATGGGAACTCCCTTACGGTTCCCGAACCACGAATCTAGCGTGGAAAGGCTCCGGTGATCAGAAAGACCAGTGCCATCATGAGCGCGACACCGAGGAGGAAGAATACGCCCCAGGAGAGTACCTGGCGGATTTGGACCACCCGGATTTCGGTCTGGGCGGTTCTGATTTTTAGCAACACTCGCATCTTCGCTCCATCATCCGGACGGTCCCGGTTCCGCTAACCGCAGTACGATCCACCGAATCACATATAGGCACACAACCACCGCGGCTAACGCGGCCAAGTATCGGCACAATACACGGAAGGGCCGCTCAATATCCCTGATAATCAGCACCGAGCCGCCAAACCGGAAGTAGCCCAATCCACATTCGCGGCAGCGGAATTTGTGAGCGCCGACGATCCGAACGATCTTCTCGATGAAATTCCGCGAGCGGCGAACACGTGGAGAATTACATTTCGGACAAGACCGCTCCGGTTTTATATCAGTCATAACGAGTAAGAGCCAGGCCTCGCAAATAGAGGATTCCTTCGGGACGCGTGGTACCGGCGTCCCGCTGTTCCAACAGGACAAGTCGATTCACCGGGCTCGCTTTGAAGACCATGGACGCGCGGGTCCAGTTCTCGGCGGCGGCGAGTGGCGCGGATGACGTCTCACCCACGCACCAGCGCAAATCTGTGGTGGCGTGGATGTCGACAGTGCGGTACTCAAACGACAACCGGTAACTACCGCCGGACACACCCAAGTATTGAGAAAGGAGCTGGAATGACTCCGGCTGGCGCCCGGAGAATTGGACGCGGAGTCCGTCGGCAGTGCGTTCCAAGTCCACACCAGGCGGAGGCGTGATTCGCCAGTCGAATCCACCCACCGGGAGGGGCACGTGAGAAAAGTTCGCGTTCGTGAGATGCGTCAAGCGCGGATAGGATATCAGCCGTTTGTCGCTGAGGGAGTCCCACAAGCGGCGCGCTTCCGGAATCCGCCCCGTTTCGATGAGCCGGTTCATCCAATACATCAGGGGTGTAAGGTCTTCATCCCCGGCCCTGTTCAAGATGCGATCGGCAACCGCCGAGGCATCCATGTTTTGGTCGAGGAGATATTGGAGGAACTCGTGCTCCACCTTGCGGCGCGGCACAATCATCTTCGCCAAAACCATGTCCCCGCTGTTGGTCAACGCGAATGCCAATCTCAACAGCGGACGCATGTCGCCGTAGGACATCTGAGCGGCCTGCCGCGCCCATGGCCAGAATCGCACGGCATCACTGCGGCGGAAGTAGAAACCGGCGAGCGTCCAAGCCGGCAAGAACTGGCGATCGATCTGAGCTGCCGACAGGTAGCAGCGCTCTCCCTCTTCCGGATTGCCTTGGAGCTCGAATTGGAGTCCCAGCGCGATCCAGCTTTTTGAGAGCCGCGGATCGAGTTCGACTGCGTGACGTAGGTGCACAATGGCGTTCTCAGCATCGAGGTCGACTAAACGCGCGTAAAACTCCGCGTTCGCTGGCCAGATCTGCGCTGCATGCTGGACGGACTCAAAAGTATCCTGCCGGAATAAGTAGTCCGCCAGCCCCATTCTCAGCGCCTGCGCTGATGCCAGGAATAGACCCATCGCCACCAGGAGTCGAAATAGTGTTTTCATCGAAACCTGTAGACCGTCGCACGGCCGGACCCGAGCGAGAGTTCCGCTCCCATCTTGGTGGCGAACCAGCTCACCTGCAGGGTATCGCGCGACTGCAGTTGGAGAGTGATCTGTCCCTTGGCGTCGGCATCGCCGCGCCAAACGAACGATGTCCCGCTAGCTGGACCATCGAACGTGAAATTCGCATAGGGGCTCAGTGCGCGATTCGACAATTTGTAGCGCGACCTGTAGCTTCCGCGCAGCCGCCCATCCGACACCAGGATACTGAGCTCGACATATTCCGCCGGAAAGCTGTTGGGGTCCTGGAGATCCATCGGATCCGGAGTGAAAACCCATTTTCCGGCCAGAGTAGAGGTCTCTGGCGTTGTCTTCGAGTCAACTGGAGCGGTGGGGGCCGCGAGTGATGCCGGAGGAGCCGGCAAAGCTGGTGCGGATGCTGTTAATTGCGGTAGACGCGCGGCGTCAGCTAGTTTTTCCTCCGGTTCAGGTTTCTCCAGCCGCGCGGTGGAAGCCAATGCCCCGGTCGATGGACGCCGTAGCGGGGGTGAGCCGAGGCGTCCAACCCTGATCCTAGACCCGGTGGTTTCGGGGGACTGAATTGTCGGGACGCTCACTGGTTGCTCAGCGGTCAGCTTCGCCGGAGTTGGCTGAGGGTGAGACTCTGCTCTTGCCACTGGACGAGCGGAGTCAAACTTCGGAATGAGGAGCGCGGTGACTAGAAACAGAAGGAATGCGATGCTCACCAGAATCCAGCCGCGGTTAAATCGCAACCATACAAGAGATACTTTCGGTGATATTTGTCTAACATTTAATGCAGCTCCTAAGAGTTGCTTGTCGTAAATACGCCGCTGCTCGGCATCGGCGAGAATACCTACTATCTCATTGAGCCGCTTCATTTGCACTTCGGCCAAGGCCCGAATTTCAGGGTCCCTGTGCTGGTCGGGGTGCAGCAGCAATGTCAGACGTTTGTATGACCGCTTGACCTCCGCCTCCGTCGCGCGCGCCGAAAGCCCCAACTCTTCATAGTAAGTCATCAACTTCAATCAGGACTTTATAGTATCTATTGCTTGATTATTATAAACTATAAAGCTATAGTTTGAGAGGAGACCAAGCATGTCTTTTCGAATTATTCTTATTGTCCTACTCACATCGTGCCTGTTTGGCATTCTTCCGGGGGCCATCTCCACCATCGGAGTGGCAACAGCCAATGGCAGCTTTTGGTTGGATCATTCTCAAGTTGCCGGCAATGCGAACGTCTTCGATGGCTCAGTGATTGAAACTGGAAAGGCCATGTCGGATCTGTCGTTGACCAGCGGCTTGAAGATTCGTCTCGGCATGGACTCACGTGGCCAGGTATTTCGCGGCCGGCTGGAACTGGAGCAGGGCGCCGGCCAGGTAAGTGGCTCGAAGTATCTGGTGAAAGCCAGAGGGCTGCGGGTTTTCCCGGTTACTTCGAGTGCAACTGTTCGCGTCGCGTTGGGACCGAAGAGTCTGGTGGAAGTGGCCGCCGTGACAGGATCGTTTCGGGTGGAGACCGCAGCAGGTATCCGGGTGGCCAACATGGCGTCCGGAGCCGCGCTCAGCTTTACTGAGCAGGCTGGAGCAGCTCCGCCCACCGTGGTTTGCGGGAATGCGGAGCGCGTGGACGGAAAGCTGCTGCTCACGGACAAGACGTCCGGCGTCACGGTGGAATTGAGCGGCGCGGGGTTGACGCAGTACATTGGCAAGTCGATCTCAGTCACGGGGAACCGTACCGGCAACGACGCGCTCCAAGTATTGAGCGTCAAGAGAGATGCATGCGGCGGAGCGGGTACGGCCGCTGCCGGCGTTGCGGCTGCGGCAGCCGGCGCTGGGGCAGGCGCGGCTGGAACTGCTGCCGCGGGCGTTGGCGCTGGGACGGCCAGTGCAGCCGGCGCCGCGGGCGCCGCAGGGGGCGTGGGCCTTTCGACAGCTGCGATCGCCGGCATCGCGGTGGCGGGTGCTACGGGATTGGGTGCGGGTCTGGCGGCGACTCAAGGCGTGTTCTCCAGTGGAAACGCAAGCAAGTGATATCGGCTCAACGGGCACCGTTTGAAAAAGTAGGTTGGCAGGCGAAAGCGCCTGCCCCACGAAACCGCAAGTCGTTGGCGAGTTCTTCATGCTTGTGGGCCGTGCTTTGGTTCGGCGTTTCCACCATTTGGGTAGAAGGACGCTGGACCGTGAGCATCCTGGAAGCCGCAACGTTCGTGTTATCGGCGGTGGCCGTTCTCCAAAACCGCTGGCGAGCCACGCCGCATTGGAGTGTGTGGTGCCTGGCAACCGTGGCTGGCTGGGGTCTCATGCAGATCACCTTACGTTGGACGGTAGTGTTCGCCCAGACCGAATGGGCCATCCTCTATTGGTTGGCCGCAGCTTGCCTGGTAGCACTCGGCACGCTCATTCCCGATCGCGAGTCTTTCTTGAGCGGGCTGCTCTGGTTTGGCGCGGCGATGAGCGCACTCGCGCTCGCGCAGCTTTACACCAGCCACGGACAGATTCTGTGGTTCATCCCGACCCCCGAAAAAGACCAGATTTTCGGTACGTTCCCCAACCAAAATCATTACGCGGCGTTCATCGAGCTGCTGTTTCCACTGGCGCTCTGGCGGGCGTTGAAGAATGAAAAGCACGGATGGGTCTATGCGGGTATTGCCTCTCTGATGTACGGGAGCGTGATCGCATCGGCCTCGCGGGCAGGGACAATTCTGGTTACTTTGGAGCTCGCGGCGGTCCTGGTGTTGACAGCAGGCGGACGTCATTTCCGTTCTCGACTCATCCTGGTGCTGGCTGGCGTGGTTGCGTTCGCACTGGTGGCGGGTCCCGGGGCAGTGTGGCAACGGCTTCTCGCGCCCGATCCATACGCCATGCGGCGCGAATACCTCGATTCGGCGATCGCCATGCTCCGGGCGCGCCCACTCGAAGGATTCGGATTGGGAACTTGGACGTCGGCATATCCCGCGTATGCAGTGGC
Organism: Bryobacterales bacterium; assembly: GCA_003166875.1. GTDB lineage: Bacteria > Acidobacteriota > Terriglobia > Bryobacterales > Bryobacteraceae > Palsa-89. Next base: position 5,391 of record PMUN01000345.1, read on the forward strand.
CGATTTCGGCGTCGTCGCTAACCACGCCCACTCCGAGTGGGGACAATGGGGGGCGGAAGGGGGCATGGGAGTGGTGGCGCTGATGGCGGCGCTGTTCGTGCTGGCGCTGTGGAAGGGCATCCGGTCCGTTTGGGCGATCGGATTGGCGGCAGTGATGCTGCATGCGCTGGTCGATTATCCGCTGGTGCGGCTGGGGCTGGGGTGTTGGTGGTTCGCGATGCTGGGGATAGCGGTTCGGGAGAGCACGTCATCGGGACGCGCCAATAGCAATCGGTCTGAGCAACCGGCGTAAGATCTCCGTGCTGGGATTGTACTCGGGAATAATTTCCTTCAACGTAAAAACCAACTCGTTGAGTTGCCGAGCTGCGCACAAGCTCTGAATTCGCGACAGATACACTTCCATCGCCGGCCAGGGGATGATCGAGCCTGCGTAAGTCTTGATCTTTTCATGGCAGGTGGGAAGAGTGTCTTCCTCCACCGCGCTGAGCTCTTCGCACAACTTTTCGCCGGGCCGAGTACCGATGAATTCGATCCTGATGTCCAGATCGGGACGCAATCCCGACAGAAGGATAAGATTGCGAGCCAGATCCACGATCCTTACGAGATCGCCCATATCGAGCACAAAGATCTCGCCGCCTTTCCCCATGGTTGAGGCTTGCAGCACTAGCTGGCAGGCTTCGGGAATGATCATGAAATAGCGGCGCATCTCAGAATGGGTCACGGTGACGGGGCCACCGCGCGCAATCTGGTCCTTAAATATGGGGACCACGCTGCCATTGCTTCCCAGCACATTGCCAAAACGAACCGAGACGAACTTCCCTCCGCCGTTCTGGACGGAACGCACCACCAGTTCCGCCAGGCGCTTCGTCGCGCCCATGATGTTGGTGGGACGGACGGCTTTGTCGGACGAGATCATGACAAAATCCTCGACGCCGTGAATAGCGGCGGCCATGGCGACGTGCATGGTTCCGAGGATGTTGTTTTCCACCGCCTCGAAAACGTTCGATTCCATCATGGGAACGTGCTTGTACGCGGCGGCGTGATAAACAATAGCCGGCCGGTGTTCGCCGAAGACCTCGGCCAGCCGATGGGGATTCTGAATGCTGCCGATTTCCGGATGGAACGCGACGCCCGGAAAGATGCGCTCCATCTCCTGTTGTAAGTGAAACAGCGGTGTTTCAGCCAGCTCGTATCCGACGATTGCAGCGGGATGAAAGCGCGCGATCTGCCGGCAAAGCTCGGATCCGATGGAGCCGCCGGCGCCCGTCACTAAGACCACCCGCTCATCTAGCTTCCGAGAGATGCGGTGCTGGTCGAGACGAACTGCGGAGCGGCCCAGCAGATCCTCCACCGCGACTTCCCGGATGTGGCGGCCGGGATCGCTATCCTGGATCACCTCGGCCATGCTCGGAACGGTCTTGTAAGCCAGGCGGGCAGCGTTGCAGCGTTCCAGAACCCGAGTCATCTGCGCACCGGAAGCGGAAGGCATGGCGATCAGGATCAGCTCGACATTTTGCGAGCGCGCGGTTCGTTCCAGAGCTTCGCCATTGCCCAGAACTCGCATGCCTTGTATCCTCACGCCGGCCTTTTGCGGGTTGTCGTCCAGGAAGCCGCGGACCTGGTAGGCCAAGGATGAGTTCAGCCGGAGCTCGCGCAGCAGTGCGACGCCGGCGTCGCCCGCGCCGTAAATCAAACAGCGCTTCTGCCCGGCAGGCCCGCTGTTTGCGGTCGCGAATTCCGACACCACGCGGGCGAAAAGGCGGACGCCGGCGGTGCACAAGATGCATACCAGCAGGTCGATGGCATAAATGGATCGGGGAAACGAATTGGATGACCAATAAATTAATGGCCCGGCCAGAATGGAGCCCACCAGATTGCCCGCAGCCAGACGGCTCAGGTCGCTCACTGAAACGAATCGCCACCAGCCGCGATCCAAGCCGGCTAGGATGAAGACGCCGGTTTTCACTACGGCCCAAACCAGAATGGCCGTTTCAAGGTGGCGGACTTCCTGGTGCGGTATGGTGAACTCAAAACGTAGGAGGAAAGCGATAAGCGCGGAGGACGCGAACAGGATGACCTGGATCAAACGTATCGCGAAACGAGGTTTGCCAACGAGAGCGCCGAATTTCATCGAAGAATTCACGATGTACTGTTAACCTCGCCGTGGCGCACGCACACTTCGGTGCCGCGTTCACACTTGTTTGAACGCCTGTATCCTTCCGTGCACTTGTGTTCGCAAGAGTGCGNNCACGAGTGCGTGCGCTACAATTTGCGGTTCACCGCAATGCGTGCCATGGCCCGGCGGCGGGTATGAAAAAGGAACGGCCCACTGAAGTGATCCTTGGATCGTCACCACAGCGAAATCAAGCGCACGCTCGAGCCACATATTGATGAGGAGATCCCGCCAAGCAACTACGCACGGACTGTGCTACGGCGGTCGCGTCCAGGCCATGCACATGCCGCAAATACTGCTGGCTGCCGATTACAGACGAAAAGCCGGAGCGCAGTCCGATGCGGAGGAAGAAGCCTGGCAGAGCACCCGCTTCGAGCAGGTTTTCGGCAACGGCTCCGCCCAGTCCGCCTTCGACCGTGTGTTCTTCGATGGTCACGATACCGCCCGTCTCTGTAGCCGAGGCGATTAGAGCATCCACATCCAGAGGCTTAATAGTGTGCATGCTTATTACCCGACACTGGATTGAGTCAGACGCCAGAAGGTCAGCGGCCGTCAGAGCTTCGCCCAGGATTCCTCCGGTCGCGACGAGGGTAACGTGGCGGCCTTGGCGCACGATCCTGGCCTTGCCGATGCGGAACATTTCTGCGGGTTCGTTTAATTCAGGAGCAGAAGATTTATCCAGGCGCAAGAGCGTGGGGCCACTTTGGAGCGCCAAGGCGCGAGTGGCTTCCGTAGCTTCCCAGCGATCGCAGGGTGAAACGACGGTGATATATGGTAGAGCCCGAACGATGGAAATGTCCTCGGTGGCGTGGTGAGAAATGCCGAGCGGGCCATAACTCATCCCGCAACCGACTGACACGATTTTGACGTTGGCTCGGTGGTAGCAGACATCATTTCGAATCTGCTCGAGACACCGGAGCGTGGGAAAATTGCCAATGGAATAAGTGAAAACCGTGTGGCCTTCGAGCGCGAGTCCAGTGGCGAGGCCTGTCATATTCTGCTCCGCGACTCCGACGTTCAGAAACTGGCGCGGAAAGCGGTCGGCGAAATCCGTGAGCACGCCGTACCCGAGATCGCCGGTGAGCAAGAGAATCGCTGGATCGCGCGCGGCCACCTCAGTCAGGCTGCGGATGAATGCGTCTCTCATTCGGTTGTCTCGAGTTCCGCCAAGGCTCGGTCAAACTCCTCGCCGCGAGCGGCACGGTAATGCCAGAGCACGGTGTCTTCCATGAAAGCGACGCCTTTACCTTTCACGGTGTGAGCGATTAAACAGCTTGGCTTTCCCTTCTCGAAGGGAACAGCGCCAAGAACTCGGGCCAGCGCGCCGTGATCGTGACCATCCACATCGCGAACGGTCCAGCCGAAGCTGGTCCATTTGGAAGCGAGCGGTTCGAGCGTCAGAATATCGGTAACCGGCGCCAGGCTCTGAATTTTGTTGAAGTCGATAATAGCGACTAGATTATCGAGGCAGTGGTGGCTGGCGAATAGAGCGGGCTCCCAGGTGGAACCCTCGTCGCACTCGCCGTCGCTCAGCAGAGTGAACACGCGATGGCTGCTCGATCCCAGATGCGCGGCAAACGCCATACCGGAGGCAATCGAAAGGCCATGCCCCAGCGAACCTGTGGACACCTCCACGCCGGGGATGCCCTGGTGCGATACGTGACCGCACAATTCCGAACCATCCTGGTAAAAGGTCTCCAGGCGCTCAACGGCGAAGAAACCGCATTCGGCAAGAACCGCATAGAGTGCGCTTCCGGCGTGGCCCTTGCTGAGCACGAAACGATCGCGAGCGGGCCAGCGTGAGTCAGTGGGGCGGCCGCGCAGGACGTGCCCGTAAAGCACGGCGAGGATATCAGCGGAGGAAAAAGCAGACCCGATATGCGATGCGCCCGCGCGGCTGGTCATGCGAAGCACATGGATGCGGACGCGGCGAGCGAGCTCGCGGGAATGGCTATGAGGGGAGCCGCTAGCGTCCGTAGAAGGCGCGAATATTGTCGCAGACATAGTGAACGTCGTCGTTAGAAAGTGACCTGTTCATGGGCAAGAGCAGGAGGCGAGTGAAGAGCCAGTCAGTAAGGCAGGTGCTGCGTAACAACGGAACCGAATGTAGGGTCTGAGAACCAATGGCGCATAAGAATGCAACAACCGGAAATCATGGCTGATTCTCGCGGACCGAAGAATAGATTTTCCAGCCGTTATTGGAAGATGTAGTTCGATTCACCGTCGCGACAATGATGTCGCCTTGGATTCTGATGCGGTACTCGGAGTTGATGGCCCGAATGGCCAGCATAACCTGCACCAAGTCGGGCCGGGAGCGCTGGCCGTCGAAGGTGGCGGCATCGTCGATCAATAGTGAGTGGGAACGAACGGTCTGGTCTCGAAGTTCAGCGAGGCACGCGAGAATCGGATCGTCGCTGGGGCCTCCCGCCGTGATTCCTCGGCTATAGTGAGCATCCAGCCACAACACAGCCGGTCGCGTGAGACGGGGCAGCACTTGCTGTAACGCCGTGACACAATCTCCGTGGACCAGCACTACATCCGGGTCATCCCGAAAACGATGTTGCGCCCGCGCGTACTGGACCGAGTCAAGCTCTATCGAAATGACTCTATGCCCCAGGCGACGCACCATCGCAGTGGTGTCGCCGAGACAAGTTCCGGTCCCGACAAAACTGATTCCCGGCTGGTGCAGCTTTAATAGGGAACAGATGATGCGTAGCTTCACAGACTCTGGAGGGACGCTCGAAACATCCCGCATGGTCGATGCAAGGAATTGCAGCTCCCGAAGCGGAACCAGCACCAGATGCGCCCAAGGTCTAAGTACGCTGTATTTCACCGACATTTTAGGAGAAGCGGTATTCGCAACCATCCGTGCTTGCATTAGGGTCGACCTCCATCGCCGTAATACGAAGCGTATTTCTTTCCGTAATACCCGTAATAACCGTAGTAGTGGTAATGCTCTGTAAGATCTCTCGTCACTTTATTGAGCACCAGCCCCACCACATTCGCGCGAACGCGTTTCAGAGTCGCAACGACGGACGCAACCGCTTGCCGGTCGGTTTGCCCAGCCACAGTTACCAGCAGCACACCATCCACGATGGTTGACATGCGCAACGGCTCAGCGAAGTTGAGAAACGGCGGCGAGTCGATGACGATCATGGAATATTCCCGGCCGGCCTCTTCCACCATAGCTTCCAAACCCCTCGCCACCAGGTCTGGCGCGCGGCGGGACGAAGGACCCGCCGGCAGGATGTCCAGGTTCGGATGGCTTTCTACCTTCGCGACAGCCTGGCGCCACGGGGTTTGCTCCAACAACACGCTGGACAGACCGGTTGTAGATGAGATGCCGAAGATCCGATGGATGCTGGGCCGGCGAAGGTCCCCGTCAATCAGCAAGGTGGAGTGGCCCTGTTCGGCGTTGCTGATGGCCAGGTACGCCGCCGTGGTGGACTTCCCTTCCCCGGGCGCGGTGCTGGTGACCAGCAGACTGTGGACACCTTGGTCCAAGTCACTCAGAAGTATCGAACTGTGCAGAGTACGCATGGATTCTTCAAACAGGGTCAGGCTGCCACTCGCTGAAGCTCTTGACGCTGCATTTCCATTGCTGCTGAGCACCAGCGCCGTGCCAGGCGGTTTGCCCTGTGGATTTGCCACGGCTGCCAGACGCGGGCGGAACTCCTTCTCCCGAACCATGGGGAGAGAGCCCAACACCTCCACATTCAGCGTTTGGGCGATTTGTTCCGGATCGCGGATGGTCTTATCCATCGCATCCGAGGCAACCGCCGCGGCTACCGCCGCCATGGCCGAGAATAGCAAGGCCAGCGTCAAGTTCAGCGGCATGTTTGGAAATACGGGCTTCACCGGAGGGCGCGCACTGTCCGCCAGGCGAATGGAATTGCTCTGGAAGCCAGCATTGATGCTGGACTCCCTGATCTTGCGAACCAATTCCTCGTAGAGCTGCTTGTCAGCCTCTGCCTCGCGCTTCAACTGCTGATATTCGAAGCTGCGAGCGTTGATCTTGTCGTACTCGGTCTTGCTCTCCGCCACGGCTTGCCTCAAAATGTTTTCGCGATGGGCGGACTCCTGGTATTCAAGCTCCGCCTGCTTCAGAATGTTCCTCCGTCCCGCCTCAACCTGCTGGCTCAGCTCTCTCACTTCTGCGTCCGCCTTTTTGTACTCCTGGTGGCGGACCCCATACTGTTCCTTGATCTGGCTGAACTTCTGGGCGGCCTCATTATGGCGCTCCATGAGCTTCTTGAGAGTTTCGCCCTGTGTGGAACTCATGGCCGCTTCAATGGTTCCGGTCTTGGCGGTTTGATAGGCCACTTCCTTGCGAACACGGTCGCCCTGTGCGGTGGTGTACTCGGCGTTCAACTGCAGCAATCTCGCGGAGAGGATGTTGGTCTTCTCCTCAGGGTTGATGATGTTCATCTCGCGCTCAAATCTCAAGAGAGCGGCGCTGGATACTTCCATCTTGGCGCGCAGCTCCTCGATCTGCTTTTCCATAAAACTGGCCAGGCTGGAGGAAGAACGGATGCGGATGTTGTAGGTGTGTTCGATGTACGAATTGGCAATGGCGTTCGCCACTTCAGCCGCCAAAATTGCTTCCGGAGAGCGATAGCTGATCAGCAGCAAGTAAGTATTGGGGGGGCGCGTGACCCTGAGTTTCTTCAACAACACCGGCGCATTGGCAGTGGATTCCTTGGGAACGTCATCTCGAAATTGCTTCTCGCGTTCCAACAAGTTATACTTTTCCGCTACCGGCCGCAGCACCGAATCGGACTGTATGAGCTTGATCTGTGTGGCCAGGAATTGATCCGCGTCGTTGAGTGTGCCGGCGCGCTGGGAATCCTGGCCCACCACGCCCGGAGGCGCTTGACGGTCCACGTCAACGGTAGTGACAGCTTCGTAGATAGGAACCAGCCGCGTACTAATGAAATAAGTACCGAAAACACAGACCGCTACGAAGGCCATGATCTTGTAGCGGTGGCGCCGGAGAATCCAAAGATAATGAGAGAGTGGAACACCCGGTTGCTCCAGGTCGGGCTCCGAGTAAACCGACGGCGGAACCTGATATTGCCACGCGGCTACGGGCTGGCCCGGCTCGTGATGCACCGCAGCGGGTAAATTTGCTTCCGGACGCGGCGGCGAGAGTGGCGGATTAATTTCATGCATCCTGGTGGAGCACGCCTCAGTGCTTGTAAATGAGAACTCCACTGGCTGTGGCGGATCCGAAGCCCGCTATGCGATCCAGAACCGTGGCGGTGGCGCGCCTGCCGGAATCGTCCGGTATATAGAGGATATCGTTGGCTTGCAGTGTGACGTCCGGTGCTTTGCGATGCACAATTTTCTGCAGCGGGATTTCAATCTCGTTTTTCTTCCCTCCGGTTCCACCCTCCCTCCGGTAAATGTAGGCAACCTTGCTGGTGAACGACATGAGCCCCTCCGACAGGGCCAGCATTTTCAAAACGGTGGTGTCGCTAGCATCGTTCACTGGAAACGCTCCGGGCTTTTTGACATTGCCCAGCACGAAGACCTTGCCCGCTTCCGGCACACGGATCTCCTCGCCGCCTTCCAGCTTCAAATTCAGCTCGGGATCGGCGGCGTCAATTAAGCCACGCACCGGAATGCGTTGAACCAAAGTGCGCACTCTGCCATCGTCGTCCTTGTGCAGGCGCGAGACCAGGATCTCTGGCCCGGCATCCGGCGCCAATCCCTCGGCGCGCGCCAGCGCATCCAACACCGTCACGTTGCCGTAAGCCTGGAAGGTAACGGGCTTTCGCACCGCACCTGCCACCGATATTGGATGGCTGCGATACTCGACGATGATCACCGTCACCGCCGGATCAACCAGGACCTGCTCGGAAACCAGAGCTTGGGCTATCACTGCCTCGATAGCGGAAGGCATCAGGCCTATTACCTTGATGGGCTCTCTCAACATGGGCAAGCGGATGTGACCATCTTCGGAAACGCGCAAGGTACGACTCAATTCCGGTGACCCGTAAACCGACACGGCGATCAAATCTTCCGGGCCAACCGGTAGCGCCGGCAGGTTGGCACCATTGATCTCGGAGGAAGGCACCGTTTGCTGTGGTGCGGCCGCCAGTGTCGCGTGAAACGCCAGTGATACAAAAAGCAACCGCGCGATTGTCATTCGATTACCCACCTTCCTCCCCGTTGCCCCGCCCGCGGTGGACGGCCGTGGAGAGCTGGTCTAATTGAAGCGAGAGCATTCGTACCCGATTCCGGAGGTCCCGCACCTCGTCGGACAAGGGGACTGGTTGCCAACCGGACGCAATCAACTTCTGCATAGCCGTGCGCGCCAGGTCGGAGATGCTGCGCACTCCCTGTAGTTCGCAGGTGTCCTTCAGCGTCTGATATTCCTCAGGCGAGAGGCGAAAGCTGATCATTTTGCTTTTGCGGATCGTCAGGTTCATGAGCGCCTCGATCGTGGAGCACAAGCTACCGCCCTTTCAGTCACATTGGAAGCTTTTTGAAAGTGCGACTGCACTACGCCCGTAAGCGTTGAACATCGCGCATCGGGAGTTTACTCAAATCGTTGTCCGGGGACGTCGCTCGGGAGGGCACGCAATTTCAAGACAATATTGCGTGAGAGCGCAGATAAGTAAACTGACAAGAAAATACTACCAATGGACTCTGCGATTGTCAATATAAATGTATTACATTGTCACACCGCAATGCAGGATGCGATTCCTTCTCTTTCAGCATCGAAATATTGAGAAGGTCCGGCGCGTGACGCCACGTACAATGACTCGGAAGAAAACCGTTGGCGACGGCCGCTACTCGTCGAAGGCGTTTTACCAGGCTGACTTGGGTGCGCGACATAAAAATGNNGTCGCGGCTCGGCTACACCCTCGAAAGGTTCCACATTTATGTCGCACACCGAGCTGACTTGGCACTCAAGTTCCCAATATGGGAACATGCAGACAGGTGGGACTTCTCGGTGGACGCAAGTTGATCGAGTTCGCCAAAATACTTAGTAACGCGAAGAGCCCGTTACGCAGTTGGGAAACTGCGGTTAGGTCAGGTTCATGGAAGAATCCTGCGGAGCTAAAGCGTACTTTCGGCTCAGTGAGTTTCGTGGAAGGTAGAGCGGTGTTCAACATAGGAGGCAACAAGTTCAGGTTGATTTCCGTTGTTGACCACGGGCTTCAGACAGTATTGATAACCCACGTGCTCACGCACCAGGATTACGACAAAGGTGGGTGGAAGTGATGGCGACATCTACGATTCCAAAGCTTAATGAGAACTACTATGGTCAATTGCTTGCGAAGGTTCACCCCGTAGTCGTTAAGACCGAAGAACAGAACGAGCAGTTGTTGCCTAAGATTGAAGCGCTCATGAGAAAAGCGGCGCGGTCGCCAGAGGAAGACGCGCTCCTGGAACTGCTGGCGCAGCTTTCTGAAGACTTCGAGCGTCGGAGGTACCGGCGGAAGGCGGCTACTCCAGCGGAGTTGATCAGATTCTTGTTAGATCAGCGCCGGCAAACTCCGAAGGACCTCTGGGACGTTCTGGGCAAGAGCCGCGTCTCTGAGATTCTCTCGGGAACTCGCCAGGTGACTAAGAGCCAGGCTGTGAAGCTCGGGCAGTTCTTCGGAATCTCACCGGCTCCGTTTGTCTTTCCCCCGGAGAGATGAGAACCGGCGGTTATTTCTTGGCCACCGGATCCGGAGCCTTTTTCGGCTCCACTTGCGTCTGGGCGGAAGTTTCTTCCTGCTG
>PMUN01000078.1 GCA_003166875.1 Bryobacterales bacterium
AAGTCGGAGACTTGCCCTACTTCACCCGCGTCACATCCAGCTTCGCTGTCATCTTCTCATCCCCCATCTGACCCTTGACATCGCCCTTGATGTGATCGGCGGCCAGAGCCAGATCGAACGTCAATACATTCCCATCCTCCAGCACCACCTCCAGCGCGATCTTGTCGCCCTCTATCTTGCCGGTCTTGATATCGAACTGGTGCTCTTCGTTCGGACCGGCGGTGCCTGTAATCTTGCCGCCGTCTTGTTTGAGACTCAGGAAAGCAGTGTCGGCCTTGGTTTCTCCATCCGGGCCTGTAACGTCAAAACTGCCGGACCATTTGCCGGTGACGTCGGCCAACAGGCTGACCACCGAAAGCAGAAGACAACACACAGTTCTTTTCATGCATATCGATACGCGGTTTGGCTGGGCGGCGTTCCATCTTTTGCAAACGCCGCAGCCCCTTCTTTGCCCAGATAGCGTTCCAGCAGCCGAGGGTCCGTCTTGCCAAGATCCACCACAATCAAGCCATCCAGGGCATTGGCGAACTTGCGATCTACGTTGAAAGCCACCAGTTCCCCGCCCAGTTTCAAATACTGTCGTAACAGAACCGGGACTCCCTTCCGGTCAGCCTCCACATCGGCCACCAGCGTCGAGAGGTCTTCGATGTCCCAGTCCGCGGCGTCCACCAGTTCCCTGGTCGACCTGTTGATCAACCAGGAAGGAGGCTCGCGGAAAGGATTGCGAGCCCGCACCAGCGGCGCCAGCTCCGACGATCGGCGAAAAGCATTCAGGTACGTCACCATGAGCCGGCGCGAGGCCATGGTGTATTTGTTGCTGATGCTCACCGGCCCAAAAAGCACCCGATAGCGGGGATTTCGTACTAAGAACTGCCCAATCCCTTTCCACAGCAGCAGCAGCGGCGCATAGGATTTCTGGTATTCCGATCGGACGAAGGAACGCCCCAGCTCAAGCGCCGGACCAGTCCGATCGAGAAAAGACTGGTTCCAATGGAACAAGCTGCTGGTATAGAAACCCTTAACACCCGCGCGCGGCAAGATCTCATCCGATGGGCCCAATCGGTACGCCCCCACGATCTCGCGCTGCTGTTTGTGCCACACAAACAAGTGCCAGTAATGATCGTCGAAAACATCGCGATCGATAGATTTGCCCGTGCCCTCCCCGATCTCGCGGAAAGTAAGTTCTCGAAGCCGGCTGATTTCACGCAACGCATTCGGTATCTCAGCCGCTTTGGCCAGCACAACCGCGAACTCCCCGGAATCCACCAGCATTCGCTCCGGCGAAAGTTTCGCGACGTCCGCGGCGATCAGTTCACTCAATACCGGCTCTGCCACCGGCTCCGAACTCGTTTTCGGCGCTGTGGCCGCCGGGGCTTGACGGCCCTGCAGCATGTAGGTGCGATGTCTCAGATAGCGCGTCAACGCCACATCATCCTGATAAGTACCGAGCTTGGCGGGAGCAATGGGATTGCCGATACGAACCTCAATGGTCCGGTTGGTTTTGTTCAGGAATTCATGCGCCAGCAGCGCCGTGCGCACCTTGGGATGTAGAAATCCGAGCAGTTGAAACCAGGCGCTATTCGCTCCAGGAAAGAAAACGGGAAGGGCCGACGCCCCAGTGAGACGAATGATCCGCGCGATGCTCCGATTCCATTCCGGATCCGTGACGGCGCCCTCCTTCAGATCGAAATGTGCAACCTCGCCGGCCGGGAATACCGCGAGCAATCCGCCGCGTTCGAGCCAGGCGATGGATTCCTTCAAGCCTTTCCGATTCGAGTGAACAGAGCCTGGGCCCCCGAACGGATCCACGAAAATGCAGTGCTCCGCGGCGCCGGGGAGATTGGATAACAGATGGTTAGCCAGGATCTTCACGTCCCCCCGAACCGATCGAAGCAAGGTGGCTAAAATCGCGCCTTCCATCAACCCGAAGGGATGATTGGCGACGGCCACGACGGGTCCTTGTTTGGGAACCAGCGCGAGATCGCGGGCGGAAATCAGCGGATGCACGTTGAGCGCGGTCAGTGTGCGCTCCAGGACGGGCCGGCCACTATCGGCCTGCCGCAGACCGTCAAAAAAGCTCTGGAAGCGATCCAGAACCAGCAGCCGCTCCAACGCGCCTTCGATCGGCGCGGGCAGTTTCGGACCGAATAGCGTAGAAAGAGCATCCTGCATGGGCCCATAACACTACTCGAATGTGAATCCGTAATTACCGCGCTGTTACGTTATGGAGAGTAAATCAAAGGCGATGAAGACGCCTCGTGGCGCACGCACTCATGCGTGCCGCGTTCACACTCTCCAGAAAGCTCGCGAAGGCACGGGTGTACAGCGAATGCAAATCGAAACAAGCGGTTGCGCGGAAATACACTTCGCCAGGGTGGCGGAAAAGCGAGCTTTCTGCCGCCAAAGACGTTCCCAGCAGGGATCGCTCGTCGCTCATGTGAACGCTTGGGATTCGGTCGCCATTGGACCGCGTCTTCAGCCGAGTCGGTCGAACTGGATGCAGCACGGCGAGTTTCAGTATAATCGAGCTTTATGAAAACGATCCACGTAAGCATCCTTCTCTGTTCCAGCCTGCTGGCATTAGCGCAGCCCCAACCAACGGGCAAAGAACCCCCGCGCGGTCCGGGCTCCAAGCCCTCGCTAATGAACCCGGCAGCCCTCAAGGCCAAAGCGCCGGACGACTTCAAGGCGCAGTTCACCACCACTAAGGGCGATTTCGTGGTGGAAGTGCATCGCGACTGGGCGCCCAACGGCGCGGACCGCTTTTACAATCTCGTGAAGAACGGCTTCTACGACGGCGTGGTTTTCTACCGTGTGGTTCCCAATTTCATGGTGCAGTTCGGGATCAACGGCAACACGAAAATCGATGCGGCTTGGGCGCATGCGAACATCAGAGACGATGCCGTGAAGCAAGGCAATAAGCGCGGCAGGGTAACCTATGCAATGGCCGGGCCGAACACGCGAACCACGGAACTTTTCATTAACTTTAAGGACAACAGCTTCCTGGATAGCCAAGGATTCCCTGCGTTCGGTGAAGTGGTTGAAGGCATGGACGTCGTGGATAAGATCTATGGCGGCTATGGCGACATGCAGGAAATGCACGGCCACGGTCCATCACCGTCCAAGATACACGCCGAAGGCAACGCGTATCTCACTAAGAACTTCTCTCAGTTGGACAGCATTAAAACGGCCAAGATCCTGCCGTAATCGTAGCGCACGCACTCCTGCGTGCCGCGTCGGCACTCGTGCCCACGCCCGGCTACTTCTTGTCCAGCCCAACTTCGAAAAACAAAATGTCCTGACCGGTCGCGGCTACCTTGATCCCGGTCAGGTAAATCTTCGCTCCCCGCCGATGCTCGGTCTGGAAATAGAAAAACCCATTCGCTGACTCGTGCGGCGGGATCATTCTGGCCGCAAATGCGCGTCCCTCAATTTCCCAGGCGCTCAACGGATTCTTGTGCTTCATCAACTTCGGCAATGGGCTGCCATTCCCCATGGAAGGCTGCTTCCGCGGACCACCCAGAGTCTGCACCTCCTCCGCCGGCGTGGCTTCCACGTGCCGATTGTCGGCGCCGGTATACTCCACTTCCACATGCTCCAACTTCAAGGCTTGGTCCGTGTCATTCTGGATGATGACCAGAACGGGCAGAACGCCATACTTATTCGGGTCCAATTTCCCAAATGCCGTGTGAGCCAGTTCTTCAGAATCATAAGCAGCCGCCGCCAGAGTCACCTTGTCGTTGGTCTGGTGGTTCGGATACGACGAAACCGGGCCGGGCGAAAACTTGGTTTCATCCTTCTTGTCCGCTAACGCCACGGCCGCGGCCATGAACAGGATCAGGCAAATCGAAAGCGCTCTCATTTATTTCCTTTATTGGGCATGCCGGGTTATTGCGTTCCCGCTGCTTGTATTCTATTTCGTTTATCGTTGCGCGCGCGACCGGCGCTATTTGCGGCACTTTCCCGAACGCCTGGGCGGCCAACCCATATCGTCTCCAGCGACGCCTGCCGGAGGCATTTGGTTGCACGCGGTTTCGGTGGGGGAAATCATCTCGAGCGCAGCCGTGCTCCGGGAGTTGCGGGAACGCTGCCCCAGCCTTCCCTTGTACGTTTCCATGACAACGGTGGCCGGCCGCGATGTCTCCAAAGATAAGCTGCATGGCTTGGCCGATCGCGTGTTTTACGCGCCCATCGATTACGCGTTCGCGGTCCGAAGAGTATTGCGTAGAATCCGGCCCAGTGTGGTGGTAATTCTCGAAACCGAGATCTGGCCCGTGCTCTATCGCGAGGCTAAGCGCGCCGGAGCGAGCCTGGTGATTGTGAACGGCCGTATCTCTAACCGCGCTCTGCCGCAATATCTCCGATGGAGTTTGTTCTTTCGGCAGGTCCTGGAATGGCCGGATGCCATCTTCGCCCAAAGCGAGCCGGATCGGGCGCGATATATCCAGCTCGGCGCCACGCCGGAGAAAGTGAAAGTTCTCGGAAATTTGAAGTACGATGCGGCGCCCGCGCGGAGCAATCCACCTCAACTGATCGGCGAAATAATGGAAAAATTGCGGCCGGCGACCGTCTGGATCGCCGCCAGCACCATGCCTGGAGTTGACGCCGCGGATGTCGATGAGGACCAGGCCGTGCTCGATGCCTTCCAGCAGCTGGCGCCGTCGCACCCGCGCTTGTTGCTCATCCTGGCGCCGCGCAAACCCGAACGTTTTGAAGTAGCCGAGCAACTGCTACGCGGCGCAGGAATTCCGTATCAGCTCCGATCGCGAAGTACGCTGGATCCCGCGCTCGCGCTTCCCTGCGTGCTGTTGCTCGATTCCATCGGCGAGCTCGCCGGCTTGTTTCCACTGGCCGACGTGGTGTTCATGGGTGGGTCGCTGGCGCGCCGCGGAGGGCACAATCTGCTGGAACCAGCCGCCTGCGGACGCGCCATCGTTACCGGCCCGCACCTTGAGAACTTCGCCGCTATTGCCGAAGAGTTTCGCGAACATTACGCCATGTTCGAGATCGCCAACGCAAGTGAATTGGCCCCGGCCATCGAAAAACTGATTGGGGACCCCAGGCTCCGTGAAGATCTGAGCGCAGGCGCCTCCGAGCTGATCGCCAAACACCGCGGCGCAACCAAAAAAGCCGTGACCGAAATCCTGAAATGGCAGGATCTGGCTGTTCCTCACACCATTCTGGGCGCTTGGTCGCGGCCGCTTCTATGGCTGCTCTCGAAAACCTGGATGGCGCTCATCGAAGGAAAGCGACTTAAGGATACCGTTCGCGCGCGCCGTCTGAATACGCCGGTGATCAGCATCGGCGGCATCGGGATGGGTGGCTCAGGGAAGACTCCGATGGTGGAATACCTGGCCCAGCGGACGCTGGCAGCCGGACTTCAGCCGGCCATCCTGACGCGCGGCTATATGCGGAAATCCATCGCACGGCGAGTGGTAGTGAAAGCGGGCGAGACCGTTCCGGTGAGCTTGACGGGAGACGAAGCTCAGATTTTGGTCCGCTCCGGCCACGCGCACCTTGGAATCGGCGCGGACCGCTGGTGGACCGGCTCCTTGCTCGAAGAGATGTACCATCCCGGCGTTTTTCTGCTGGACGATGGCTTCCAACACTGGCGCCTGACTCGAGATCTGGACATCGTTCTGATCGATGCGTTAAATCCATTCGCGGGCAGCGCCGTCTTCCCGTTAGGCGGCCTGCGGGAGCCATTGAGCGCTCTTCGCCGCGCCGATGCATTCGTGATCACGCGCACCGTTGCGGAGCGCGAATATCGCGGCCTACTCAATCAATTGCACGCCCTGAACGCGCGCGCCCCCATCTTCCGCGCCGTGGTGGAACCGCTCTACTGGGTCAACGAAAGAACCAGCCAGCCCGGACATCCGCCCGAATCGCCGCTGGCGGCCTTTTGCGGACTGGCCAATCCTGCCAGCTTTTGGGAAACCCTAAAAGCGCTCCGCATCCAGCCGGTTTTCACATGGACCTTTGGCGATCATCACGCCTACCAATGGACGGAACTGCAGCGCCTGGCCGAGCAGGCGCGCGTGCACTCCTCAAGCGTCCTGTTAACCACGGAAAAAGATGCCGCCAACCTCCCCGAGCGCGCGGGGGAAATTCTGATGGACGCCTCAGTAGAACTTTACTGGCTAAAAATCGGCATCCAAATAGATGATGAAGCCGGCCTGATGGCCCTGATAAAATCAGCGTTACCGAACCGCGACCGTGAGGGAGTCGGTGCCGTTCCCCCACCTTCCTTGCCGCCCACCGCCCGCCCGCGCGACAATCACAGAAGAGAATAAAGCCGGTTGTCCACTTTCCACGAAACTCAGCTCGTTAACACTATCGGCCACTTTGGCGGAGCAATCATCTTCGGCATTTTTCTATACTTGCTCCTTCGCGACCGCTCCGGCACGCGCTTGCGCGGCAGTTGGCTGTCGTTCGCGGCCGCTGGTCTCGCCTTCCTCTGGAACATCGGCGCCCTCGCCGCCCTGATTGCATCCACTCGAAATGCGAACCTCGCGCAAGTCATCGTGTTCTTCTGTTTCGCGGTATTGAGCCTGTTGCCCGCGGTCTTGCTGCATCTTTCGCTCGATGGCAGCTTCGCTCCCGTCATCGCATCCGGATATGTACTCAGCACCATCGCCATCGGCATACATTTTTTGGAACTGCTTCATCCCGGACTCAATTATCAACAGCGTGCCCTGCTCCTGATCACGGTGGGCTTCGCCATCCTGACCGGTATCTCCGTAGCCGCCGTCGCGCTGCAGCAGGGCGATAGCGATCGCCGCGCCAAAGCTTCCCGGATTTTCGGCGCCATGTGCGCGGCTTTGGTGGCCATGTCCTTCGTCCACCTCGGGTCCGTTCAGCCCCTGCACGCCTGGTCCAGCGAACTTCTCTTGCATCATGCCGGCATCCCGCTGGCTTTGTTTGTCCTTTTACAGGACTACCGCTTCGTATTGTTGGATGCTTTCGTCCGCTTCCTGGCGAATGTGCTGCTGGCAGGTTTACTGACGTTCGCCGTCATCCGCATCACCTTCCAATGGGTCTCCATCGACCAACGAGTTTCCGGCAATCCTCTCTACGCCGCGCTTTTGTTGGTTGGTATTTGCCTGCTGCTCATCGCATTCGCTCTCCTGCGTAGCCAAGTCCAGCAATGGCTCACCCGCGTGGTCTTCCGTCGGCCGGATCTGAACAAGGCCCTGCACGAGATGCAATCGCGCTCCGTGTTGTTCACCGATGAATCCGGCTTCCTGGATTGGGCGGCCGGCGAGCTGGCGCAATTCATGCGCACCGAGCGCGTCGAGGTGATCCCGGAAGCCCGCTGCCGCGACATGCTGCGTGGCCCGGACCTGCTGTTTCCCGTCCCCGCCTCCGATCTGCCCGCACTGCGGCAATCGCCGGACTTCGCGTGGGTGGAAGCGGTGGTGCCGCTAAGGCTCGCCCACGGCGACGTCCGCTATTTGCTCTTGGGACGCCGCCGAGGCGGACGGCGCTACCTCAGCGAGGACCTTCAATCACTCAGCCGCCTGACCACGGTGATCCTGGAACAGGTGGAGCGTTTTCGCAATCTCGAAATGCAGCGCCTGGTCTCCCAAGCTGAGTTGCGAGCCTTGCAATCGCAGATCAATCCTCATTTCCTGTTCAACGCGCTGAACACCCTGTACGGAATCATTCCCCGCGAAGCTTCCGGCGCCAGAAAAACCGTGCTCAACCTGGCCGAGATTTTTCGCTATTTCCTCCAATCGGAAAGGAGTTTCATTCAGCTCTCCGACGAGCTGGAGATCGTGAAAGCGTATCTCGAAATCGAGCGTCTGCGTCTGGGCCCGCGGCTGGAGGTTCGCATCGATGTCGACGACGCCGCGTTGCCCGTGCTGATTCCGATTCTTTCCATTCAGCCGCTGGTCGAAAACGCCATTAAACACGGCCTTTCTTCGAAGCCCGGCCCAGGACTTCTCGGCCTGCGCGTCAGCATACTCGATGACGAGTTGCGCATCACCGTCGAAGACAATGGCCTAGGCCTGAATACAGAGAATCCTGGACCTGGCGTCGGATTAACCAACGTGAAGCGGCGCCTGCAACTCTGCTTCGGCCCAGACGCCGATATCCTGATCGACTCAAGTTCCGAAGGAACCAAGGTCCAATTCGCGATCCCCCTAGCAAAACCCGTCCCTGCATGAACCAACGCTCTAATGTTTGTGAGCAACTTAATCTTTGTGAGCAAATCGTGGCGCACGCTCTCAGCGTGCCGCGTCGGCACTCATGCCGACGCTTGGTTTTCGCCACCTGCGCCGCACTTAAACCATGAAGACACTCATCGTCGATGACGAACCCATCGCACGCCGTGTCCTCCGCGAAGAACTGGAACAATTTCCCCAAATCCAAATAGTCGGCGAAGCCGAAAACGGCCGCCAGGCCTTGCAACAAATCGCTAACCTGCACCCCGACCTGGTCTTCCTCGATCTCCAGATGCCGGTCATGGGCGGCTTCGAAGTGGTCCGAAATCTCAAAGGTGGCCGGCTGCCCGTCATCGTCATCGTCACTGCGTTCGATCAGCACGCCATGGAGGCCTTCGAAGCCGGCGCCGTGGATTACCTTCTCAAGCCAGTGAACGAAAACCGATTGCGAAAGGCTGTGGAACGTGCCTCGGCGCTTCACGGCAAGCCGCTTCAGGTGGCCGAGCACGTGGCGAATATCGCCTCCACCGAACAACCTGGACGCAAAATCGTGGGCCGCGCCGGCGAAGAATATTTCCTTCTGGATGCCGACGAAGTCCTCGCCTTCCAGGCCGAGGGCGAGTTGGTCTGGATCATTACCGCCAAACGTCGGTTGCTTGCTTCCCATTCACTCCGCACGCTGGAAACTCACCTGGGCCTCTCTCCATTTCACCGCGTGCACCGCAACGCAATCGTAAACGTCAACCACGTCCGAAAGATGAGTGCGTTGAGCAGCCAACGCTGGTTACTCACACTAAGTAACCAGCAGCAACTTACGGTTAGTAAACGTCAAGCCGCCAGCGTCCGGAAGTTGCTGCACTGGTAGTCCGCTTGCCGCCAATTTCAGCCCGCTCATTCCAGAATCAAGCCCGGTAGCGAGTTTTTGTTCTGCTTCCTTGCTCTCGAGCCTCATGATCGTAGTAATGAGGATAATCGCGTCCGTTCTCTTTGCGCTGGCTCTAACCCTGCCCGGATTCGCACAATCCATCAACAGCGGCACCGTCAGCGGAACGGTTTCGGACCCATCCGGCGCTATAATCGCCGGCGCCTCCGTTCGCCTCAGCAACGCCGTGACCGGATTTAACCAGTCCGCCACCACCGATTCGAACGGCGCCTATCGCTTCAACAGCGTACCCCTGAACAACTATCGGATGACGGTAGCCGCGTCCGGTTTTACCCCGATCACCCAGGACGTGGACGTGCACAGCTCCCTGCCGACCACAGTGAATATCGCGCTCAAAGTGGCCACCGAAACCACAACCGTAGTCGTACAAGCGGAAGGCGCGCAGGTGGAGACCGATCCCTCCACTCACCAGGACGTGGATCGGAATACATTTTTGAAGCTCCCCAGTTTCGACCCGGGCGGCGCATTGAATCAGGCCATCACTTACAGCACCGGCGCTGTTGCGGCCGACGCCAACGGATTCTTTCACCCCGTGGGCGATCACGCCCAAGTCGGTTATATTGTCGACGGATTCCCCATCACGGACCAGCAAAGCAAAACCTTCTCGACGCAGATTCCGCTCAATGCCCTGCAAAGTATGGATCTCATCACCGGTTCGCAGGATGCCCAGTATGGCGATAAAACCAGCCTGGTGGTAAATGCCACCACGCGATCCGGCCTCGGCGCCACCAAACCTTTTGGAAGCATCGAAACCGGCTGGGGTTCGTTTGGAACCTTTTCGGAAAGCGCGTCGTTAGGTTTCGGCACGCCGACCTACGGAAACTTCATCGCCGTGAACGCGGTTCGTTCCGGTCATTTCCTGGACACGCCCGAGTTTCTTCCCATCCACGATATCGGGAACAACAGCAGCATCTTTGACCGGTTTGACTGGCAACCAGGTCCGCAGGATGCCATCCATCTGGACCTTTTTGCCGCGCGGAACTGGTTTCAGGTTCCCAACGATTACGATCAATTAGCTCAGGATCAAAAACAGCGCGTTCTGAGCTGGAGCGTCGCCCCCGGATATCAACACACCTTCAACGCTCACACGCTGCTCACGGTGAATCCGTATGTGCGGCGCGACCAGTTGGATTACTACGCCAGCCGCGATCCTTTCGACGACACCCCGGTTACCGCATCTCAGAATCGCTTCCTGACTAACTACGGCATCAAGGCCGACATCGCCTGGACGCACGGACACCATGACATCAAAACCGGCTTCCAGATTCAGCAGACGCGATTGGACGAGAAGTTTCAGTTTGGCATCACCGATCCCGCTTACAATCCGGTTTGCCTCGCCGCCAATGGAACCGCGCTCCTGTTACCTGGCGTCACCAATCCAGATGCCTGCTCCGGCATTAACCCAACTTACATGGGCAATCCCAACCTGCAGCCGGGCATCGTGCCGTACGATCTCACCCGCGGCGGCTCCCTCTTCTACTTCCAGGGAAGTCACAACATCAACGAATACGCCGTTTACATTACCGATACCATCAAGCTGGGAAAATTCACCATTAGCCTCGGCCTTCGCGACGACCAGTACAACGGCCTTTCTTCGGCCAACAGCGTTCAACCTCGAGTGGGCCTTTCGTACTTGATTGCAAGCACCAATACGGTCTTGCGCGCGGCCTATTCACGATCGTTTGAAACACCCTACAACGAGAACCTGATCCTGTCGAGTGGAACCGGCGGCGGTGGACTGGCGCAGAACGTTTTTGGCTCGGTCTCCGAATCCCTCAAGCCCGGCATTCGGAACCAGTACAATACGGGACTCCAGCAAGGGATCGGAAAGTGGCTCATTGTCGATGCGGATTACTTCTGGAAGTACACCACCAACGCGTACGACTTCAGCGTCTTCTTCAACACGCCGATCACTTTTCCCATCGCCTGGCACAATTCCAAACTGGATGGCGTAACCGGCCGGCTCAGCACCATCGACCTGCATGGGTTTCAAGCCTATTTGACGCTGGGCCACACGCGCGCCCGCTTCTTTCCCCCCGAAGTCGGCGGCTTAATTCCGCTCGGTGGCTTGCCCACCAACGTCTTCCGCATCGATCACGATCAGGCTTACCAACAAACCGTAGTGACACGCTATCAGCGTCCTCACAATCGCGAATGGATCGATTTTACCTGGCGCTACGACAGCGGCCTGNNTCGACGGCGAGTACATCTGGAAGTACACACACCGCGCCTATGACTTCAGCGTGCTGGGCTCCACGCCGATCACCTTCCCCATCGAGTGGTATAGCTCGAAGATTCCGGGTTATGCGGTTCGCGCCAGCGTGCCGAACGTTCACGGATTCACGGCCTACGTGGTTTTCTCGAGCGTCGCAGCGCGCTTCTTCACGCCGCAAGTGGCCGGAATCGGCACCACGCCTACCAGCGCCGGAGTCAGCCAGGTATTCCGAATCGACCACGACGAGCTTTTCAATTCCACCGTCCACATGCAATACCAGTTTTTCAAAAACGGACCATGGCTCGGCTTCAACTGGCGCTACGACAGCGGCCTGGTAGTGAGCGGCGTGCCGGATGTGGCCTCCGCCCTGATGTTGACCCCCGCGGAACAGGTTACGATTGGCTTCTCCTGCAACGGCGTAGTTGCCACTTATAGCAACCCCATCACCAGTTGCAGCGGCGTCGGCAAATCCACGCTGTTGACTCTTCCGCAAACCGGAACGGAAAATGACGACCACAATCCGGATCGCGTGAAGCCGCGCAACTTATTCAACGCCGGCATCGGTACCGACAATCTGTTCCACAAAGAGTCCGGCCCGCGCTGGACGCTGCGCTTTACGGTAGAGAACCTAACCAACAAAGTCGCCCTCTATAACTTCCTATCCACCTTCAGCGGCACCCACTTCGTTGCCCCGCGAACCTACCAAGCCAGCCTAGGCTACGCCTTTTAGCTAGATCTGTACTACTAGACCTGGAAATCTTTGCAGCCTGCGACGATTTGTGGGGCGGACCCCCTGGTCCGCGGCCGACGCCCTCGTCGGCCCGGTTTTGGTTGCGGCTATGCTGCTCTGTGGGGCAGCGCCATGCGCCGCCGTTCCCCAATCCTAACCTACACTTACCTCTTTCTGTTAATTATAGTTTACATTCAACATAAAATCAGTGTAAACTAGACCGTGTCCCGGACGTGTTCCGCTATCGTCGCTTCGCTCGTCTTGTTAACGACAACCTCCGCACTCCCCCAGGGCGAAACCACCAGCGCCATCGCCGGCCAAGTGACCGATGCCACCGGAGCCGGAATCGCGGGCGCAGCAATCACCCTCACGAGCGCCGACGATGGCTCCCACCGGTCCGCTCAGACCGATCAGACCGGCCGCTTCCGCTTCCCGCAACTAAAACCCGGCTCCTACACCGTCCGTGCCCGCACTGAAAATTTCGAAGATCAGACCCGATCGCAAGTACCCGCCGGATTGGGCCAAACACAAACAGTCAATTTTGTATTGAACATAAAAGCAGCCAAAGAGAACGTCGTCGTCACCACCGAAGCTCCGCTCATCAACACCGAGAATCCCAACACTGCCACCACCCTCAACGCCAAGGCTCTTGAGAACCTGCCCAATCCCGGTTCCGATCTCACCTACCCGGCGCAGTTCGCTCCAGGCGCAGTGATTAACACCGCCGGAAGTTCCAACGATTTCGTGGGAGGCCAAAACGGCTACGGCAACGTCCAGTTCAATGGCTTGCCGGCACTGTCGAACGGATACATCGTGGATGGCCTCGAAACCAACGATCCGCTCACCAATCTGAACAGCGGTCTCTCCACCAACCTGGTGCTGGGGCTCAACTCCATCGCCGAAGTGACCGTAAACACCACCTCTTACGCGGTGGATCAAGGGCGCTACGGCGCGGCTCAGATCAACTACATCACCAAAAGCGGCGGCAACAGTTTCCACGGCAATCTATACGAGCTTTGGAACGGCTCGCATTTGAATGCCGCCAATTACTTCACCAACTCGACGCCCGGCAATCAAAAGCCGCGCTCGAACGTGAATCATTTCGGAGGCAGCCTGGGCGGTCCCATCGTTCACGACAAACTGTTCTTCTTCTTCGACGGAGAATGGTTGCGGATCGCGCTGCCCATTGTGACGCCAGTCACCGTCCCTTCGCCGCAATTCCAAAACTACGTGCTCTCCCAATTGCAGCAAGGCGGCTTGGATCCCGTAACCGGCGCACGTTACCCGGCCGCTCCTCAGTTGGTCCCGTTTTACCAGCGCATGTTTGCCCTCTACCAGAACACCGTCGGTACGCCATTGCCGGTACTCGGCTGTCCGCTAGGCGTCAATGGCAACGGCTGCGCCAATCGCCAGGACGTCTCGCAATCGAGCGCTGATCATGAGCAGGTTTTTACCGCTCGCGTAGATCATAACCTCAGCGCGGACAACTCTGTGTGGTACCGATTCCAAGCTGACACGGGCGTCCAGGCAGCCTACACGGATCCCATCAATCCATTGTTCAACGCCACGTCACCGCAGCCGCTTTACTCGTTCGCCTCCGGCTACACACATCTGTTCAGCCCGTCGCTAGTGAATTATTTCAACCCAGCCTTCTCCTGGTATGCAAGCCTCTTCGGACCCACGGATCCTGCTAAAACCTCGGCCGCGTTTCCGATTGTGCTGGCGGGCGTCGGACCGGACGCTCCGTTCACGACAATTGGAGGACTGGACAACAACTGGATACAAGGTCGCCGTGCCTCGCGTTTCCAGATCAGCGACACGCTGAGTTGGGTGAAAGGCCGGCACGAGTTCAAATTCGGCCTGAGCGGACGAGTCTTACGCCTGAACGATTTCGACTTCAGCAACAACGTCACACCGCTCGTCACCTACACCACGCTGGCTCAGTTCACTTACGGTGTCGCGTCCACGGCCACAGCCTCATACCCGGTCGCCGCGTCACAACCGTTCAACTATCTGAACCTCGATCTCTTCGCGCTCGACACCGTGCGGCTCAGCTCCACTCTGACGTGGACCATCGGCCTGCGCGCAGCCCACAATTCCAATCCGCAAAGCCCGCACCACCTAATCGCGCGGCTGGACGGCTCTTTTGAAAGCGCTTCCCACGACGCCAACCAACCGCTGGACGCGATCATTCACGCCGGCCTCGATCAACTTTTCCCCGCGACTCCCGAAATACAATGGCAGCCTCGCACCGCGCTCGCCTGGCAATTCACGCCCAAGAGCGTGGTCCGCGCCGGCTTCGGCGTGTTCAGCGATATCCTGCCCGGCAGCGTAGCGGACCTGGTGGCATCGAATCCACCGAACGTGAATACATTTCAGGGCGGCCTGCAAGGACAGGCCGGAGGGCTCGCCATCGCGCCCGGCGTTCCAAACAGCGCCATCGATGCCACCGCCGCCGCAAACCAGGCGTTCCTGGCAGGCTTCGCGAACGGCCAGCTTTCCTGCCCGTCGCCGCAAGCGAATCCATCGAGCTGTCTCCCTCGCGTTGGACTCACTGCGGTACCCGATGGCACCCTGCGCATGCCCTATTTCCTGCAATGGAGCCTCGCCGTGGAGCAGCAACTCGGAAACACCGGCAGCCTGCGCGTGCAGTATGTCGGAACGCGCGCCGTCCAGTTGCCCTATCAAGTTCAAGTCAACGGATACCAGACCGTGTGCGAAGGATGCTTCGCCCCCTTCCCCTACGGCCAGCCCGAAGATCCGCGCTTCGGAGCAGTAACGCAGCTTGAAACAGGAGCGAACAGCCACTACAACGGCCTGCAGTTGACCGGCACGAAACGCGTGGGACACGGCCTGCAACTGAATGCGAATTACACCTTCAGCCATTGCCTGGACACAGTCTCGAATGGCGGCTTTCTTTCATTCTCTTCGAATGGCATTCTTTCTCCGCTGCCGGGCGACCTACGCCGCCAGTACGGTGATTGCGACTACGACATCCGGCACAATTTCAACGCATCGTACGTCTATGAACTCCCCTTCCACGCGAACACGCGCTGGCTAAATCACGCAGTGGGCGGATGGCAAGTTTCCGGAACCGCATTCTTTCACACCGGAGTCCCCTTTACCGTCCTCAGCGCACCCTACACGGCGAACGGCAACGGGATTCTGCAAGGAGGCGGTCCACAATTTGCGAGTGTGATGACGGGCGTCCCTCTTTACACCACGCAACTGGTCGCGGGAGTCACTCAACCCGGCACCGTCCAGTGGCTAAATCCGAACGCATTTGTGTCCACGGTGGACCCCAGCACCGGCGCATGCGCAGGTGGCGACACGCCCGCTCACTGCCAATTCGGCGACCTGGGACGCAACACTCTGCGCGGCCCATGGTTCACCTGGAGCGATCTTTACCTCACCAAAAAGATTGCGCTCACCGAGCACTTATCCCTCCGCATCGAAGGCCAATTTTTCAACGTGTTCAATCACCCAAATTTCGCGTTGCCTTCGGTTGTGGCAGGAATCCCCGGCCGCCCCAACACACAAACCGGTTTCGGAGCCATCAGCCACACCACATCGCCACCCACAGGACTCCTAGGCGTCGGTCTGGGAGGCGACAATTCCCCACGCATGATCGCCCTCCGCATGCGCCTGGAGTTCTAACTCGCTCGCTTGGAGGGTTCCACCTGAGTTATTGTGTAACCAAACGAATCATCCAAGGATGCGTCCATTCGATAATGCTGATCACAAACCTGAGAACTATCGCCGCCCTGGCAGCTCTCGCCTTCCCGGCTGCCGCCACCCCCAATTTCTCCGGACATTGGAAGCTCAACACCGAGAAAAGCAAACTCGATGAGCCTTATCAGGAGGAGCGAACCATCGATCACAAAGATCCCGAGCTTACCGTTAGTTCGAAGGCTTCCGTCGACGGCGAGGATGAAGAGAGCACCGTCAAGTACAGAACTGACGGTCAGCGGACCCGCAATATGATCGATGGCGATCCACTCTTTACCACCGCCCATTGGGACGGCGATGTTTTGGTATTTGATTCCGAGATCATCAGCGACACGGACACCACCGAACTCCACGATCGTTGGACGCTTTCTTCAGACGGAAAACATCTCACAGTCTCCCGAAAGCAGAAGGTCGGCTACGACGAGCGCGAGTTCGTCTATGTCTTCGATTTGGTTTGACCGAGACTGATCTTACTCAAACGCCTCTTAATTAGATCGGCCATCATCAGGAAATTAGCCTCACCCAAATTGGAGAAGGTTCCCCCAAACCCGCCCGCCTCCCAATCCCGCCCGCTCACCACACAACCTCGCTCGCTCGCAATTCAGTAGCATCCGAGCCAACGTCTCTATAGCATACTGGGGTACAGTATTTTCATGTCGCACACCTCTCGAGACAAACAGAAGCTGTTGAACCGTATCCGCCGCATCCAGGGACAACTCTACGCCGTCGAAAAGGCGCTCGAAGAAGAAAAGGAATGCTCGCTGGTCCTCCAAACCATCGCTGCCACCCGGGGCGCCATCAATGGCCTAATGGCCGAGATCCTGGAAGGCCACATCCGTTTCTTGATGTACGCCGAAAACCAACCACCCAAGCAAAAAGCCGAGTCCACCGAAGAGTTGCTCGACTTCGTACGAGCCTACGTGAAATAGCCCAAAGGAGCGTTACCCATGCATCCCGCAACAGCTCAGTCACCAACCGAAACCATTCCGGCGCGTCCAGCTTTGCCCGCGCACGAATCCGAAGAAGGTCACCATTTCGAATGGATTGAATATGCCCGCGTCGCACTGGTCGCTATCGCCGCGGCAGTTGCCTGGACCCACGCCGTCCCGCAGTTTCATGGATTCGATTTCATCGCGCTAGCCGCGGCCTTGATCGGCGGCTATCCGGTCTTCGAGGAGGCCATTTCGAACCTGCTGGCGCGCCGCATGACCATGGAACTTTCCATGACCATCGCCCTGGTGTCCGCGCTCGCCATCCGCGAGTATTTCACAGCGCTCATCATTCTGCTCTTCGTCCTGGTCGCGGAAATGCTGGAGGAACTGACCGTCGGCCGCGGACGCCGAGCCATTCAAACCCTCCTCGACCTGATGCCCAAGCAGGCCACTGTGCGCCGGGATGGCAGTCTGATGGATCTTCCCATCGAACAGGTAAATCCCGGCGACATCGTAGTGGTCAAGCCCGGCGCGGAAATTCCAGTGGATGGAACCGTAGTGAAGGGATATTCGTTCGTCGACCAGTCCAGCATCACCGGTGAGTCCGCGCGAGCCGAGAAAGTGGTGGGAACCACGGTATTCGCTGGCACAACCAACCTCTCCGGATCGCTCGAAGTGAATACAGACAAGCTCGGCCGCGACACCGTCTTCGGCAAAATCGTGGAAGCTGTCGAGCACGCCGAGCAATCGCGCGCGCCGGTCCAGAAAACAGCCGACCGCCTCTCCGGCTACCTGGTCTACTTTGCCCTCGCCGCCGCTGTACTCACGTTCCTGATCACCCATAACACTCGCTCCACGATCGCAGTCATCATCGTCGCCGGAGCTTGCGGCATCGCCGCCGGTACGCCGCTCGCCATACTCGGAGCAATCGGCCGCGCGGCCCATCAAGGCGCCATCGTCAAAGGCGGCCTGTATCTGGAAACGCTGAGCCAGGTGGACACCGTGATTCTCGATAAAACCGGAACGCTGACGTTTGGTGATCCGGAAGTCGCCGAGATAATTCCGGTTCCAGGCGTGAACTCGAAAGATGTAATTGAGGCCGCGGCCATCGCAGAGCGGCCGTCCGAACATCCGCTGGCTAAAGCAATTCTCAAGCGCGCGTCGGATCTTTCGCTCCCCGTCATAGAGCCTGATCATTTCGATTACTCGCCGGGAAAGGGAATCTTCAGCGCGTCGGCGTTGGGAGTCATCGCGGTCGGCAGCCGCGCCTTGCTGCTGGAAAAGGGAGTTACGCCGATTCAGTTTACTCTACTGCCGGAAAACTGCGGCACCGTCATGGTAGCGCGCAACGGACGCCTGCTCGGTGCCATCCGTACCGAGGATCGCCTGCGGCCTGAAGCCATCGCGGCCGTTCATGCCCTGAAAAAGATGAACATGCGAGTCGAGCTGCTCACGGGGGATGCGCTGAATGTCGCCAATGCGGTGGGGAAAAAGCTGGGCGTCCATCAGGTCTCGGCCGAGCTGCTGCCTCACCAAAAGCTGGAGCGCATCGAAACACTCATTCGCATGGGCGGCGTAGTTGTCATGGTCGGCGACGGAGTGAACGATGCGCCCGCTTTAGCGAAGGCGAACGTCGGCGTGGCCATGGGCTCAGGGACGGACGTCGCCCGCCAAAGTGCGAATGTCCTGCTCCTAGGAAACAACCTGATGGATTTTGTCGAGACACTGCGCATCGCGCGCCAGTGCCGGCGTGTCATCATGACCAACTTCGCTGGCACGCTGGCCGTGGATACCGTGGGCGTTGGCTTGGCCGCCGCCGGATTATTGAATCCACTGCTGGCTGCCTTCATCCACGTTGCTTCCGAGATGGCGTTCATCCTCAACTCGGCCCGATTGGTGCCCTCGCTCTCAGGTAAGTATCGGCGCGCACGCGCGGCCGGCAGCGCTTAGGAAATTTACGATGGCTCAGTTGCAAACTAAACGGATCAAGCTTGCGGACGTGCTGGTCTGCGCTGGCTGCTGTTGCGGGCACCCCGAGAAGGGACATCCTGAAGTCCCGGTAGCATGGCTCAAGGAAGAGTGGCGACGCAGAGGCCTGCTGAAATCGATCCAACTCACCATCGCCGGATGCATCGGCCCTTGCGACGTGCCGAACGTCCTTTGTATAACCACTGGCCGGGGCAGCACCTGGATCGGGAACATCGACCGGCACGACCATTATCAAGCGCTCTTGACCTGGGCCGTGCAGTCCAAGGCGGCTGGCGCATTGGCGCCATTGCCGGGCGAGTTCCGCGACAAACTATTCAGCCCGTTCGATGGTCAGTCTGTCTCAGACGCGCTTTAGCCCAAATGCAAGCCAAGGCACCGTCCGCTCATCCCGATTATTTGACCACCCACCAACCGTCTCATCCCGCTGGCCAGTATTTTATGCGCTTCTGCGAGGTTCGGTAGTAAACAAATTTAAGATGGATCGCCTCATCAGGACCGTGATCGCCGACGACGAGCAAATCGCGCGGCGGGTCTTGCGGGAGGAGCTGGAACTCCTGCCCGAAGTGACCATCGTAGCCGAGGCCGAGGATGGCCGCCAGGTCTTGCAGCAGATCGTCGAGCTGCGGCCCGACCTGGTGTTCCTCGATCTGCAGATGCCTGGGATGGGAGGATTCGAGGTGGTGCGGAGCCTGAGCGGGCCACGTTTACCGGTCATCGTAATCGTTACCGCATTTCACCAGCACGCCATCGAGGCGTTCGAAGCCGGCGCCATCGATTATTTGCTGAAGCCCGTCAGCGAAGCCAGGCTCAGGCGATCCATAGAGCGCGCCAAGAACCTCATGGGCAAGCCGCTCGAGATTGCACAAGACTTGGCCAAGATTGCCTCGGCGGCCGAGTCGCTCTACCCTGCCCGCCGCAAGCTGGTGGGTCGCGCGGGCCGCGAGTATTACCTGCTGGACGCGGATGAGGTACTCGCACTGCAAGCCGAAGGCGAGCTGGTTTGGATCGTCACGCCCAAGCGCCGCTTCATGGCCAGCCAGACTCTTCGCGCTCTGGAGTCGAGCCTTCAGTCTTTCTCGTTTCAACGCGTGCATCGAAATGCCATCGTGAACATCAATCACGTCCGCAAAATCGCCGCCCTCACCAGCCATCGCTGGATGCTGACTCTCACCAACGAACAGCAATTCGTGGTGAGCAAGCGGCAGGCCCACAACATTCGCCGCCTCCTGGAACGGTAGCCTGAAGCCGATCCGCTCACCGCAGGGAATGACCCGCTTGTGGCTTTGAATGGGCCACCCGTTAGATTACTTTAGGCGACCTGGTCCGTTGGTACTGATACTAAAAAAATGAAGAGTCTCGTCACTTCGCTCGCTTTTGTTCTCGCGGCTGCGTTGGTCACATCGAGTTACGCTCAGTCCTCGAGTGGGACCATTCACGGCACTGTCTTGGACCCCTCAGGTGCGTCGATCGTGGGCGCCACGGTACAAATCCAGAATCCGGTGTCCCGCTACAACACCAGCACCAAGACGGACAGCCAGGGGAACTTTCAGTTCTCGAACATTCCTTTTAACCCATATCACGTCGAAGCCGCCGCGTCGGGCTTCCAGAACGCCGCGCAGGATGTGGACGTGCGTTCCTCTGTACCCATCGATCTGAAGATTAGTCTGCCGATCGGCACGGCATCCAGCACGGTGGAAGTGAGCGCTGAGGCCAAGGATCTCGTCGAGCTCGATCCGGTGGCGCACACTGACGTGGATAGGGCGCTCTTCGATAAGCTCGCTCTGGAAAGTCAATCCTCGTCTCTTAGTTCTCTGGTCACGCTCGCAGCGCCAGGTGTCGCAGCCGACTCGAACGGACTTTTTCATGGATTGGGTGATCATGCCGAAAACTCTTTCTCCGTCGATGGGCAGCCCATTACCGATCAGCAGAGCAAGGTTTTTTCAAATCAGCTTCCTCTCGATGCAGTGCAGTCCCTTGAAGTAATCCAAGGCGCTCCTCCCGCCGAATACGGCGGCAAAACCAGCCTGGTGATTGTTGCAACCACTCGGTCGGGCCTCGGCATCACTCAACCCCACGGCGACATCTCGGTTTCCTACGGCACATTCGGAACTTCCAATGAAGCGTTCAATCTCGCGTACGGCGGCGAGAAGTGGGGTAACTTCGTTTCTGTGAACGGATTGAACACGGGCCGATTTCTCGATCCACCCGAATTCACAGTCATGCATGATAAGGGTAACGAAGAGAACGCGTTTGATCGATTCGATTACAAGCCCTCAATCGTGGATACGCTCAGCCTGAACTTTCAGTACACGCGTTCCTGGTTTCAAACCCCGAATTCCTTCGATGAGGAGTATCATCCAGGCGTGACTAACCCGGTCACCGGCGCTCTGCTTGGCCCGACGGATCAGCGCTCGCAGATCAAGACCCTTGACATTGCACCCACCTGGACGCACATCCTAAATCCGAGCGCCGTGTTGACAGTCGGCCTCTACTTGCGGAAGGATCAATACAATTACTATCCCAGCGCCAATCCTTTTGACGATTTTTCTCCTGACCTTCTAAGCGAGACCGTGACCCAGTCCCGGTCGCTCGCGAACGCCGGTGTTCGATCCAGCGTGTCGTACATACACGGTATTCACAATATAAAGGCGGGATTCACGTACGGACAAACCTTCCTCACGGAGGGCGACAGCTACGGTATCGTCGATCCCGGCGTGATCCCGGGCTGCGAGGCGGTGTATAACGCTACGACATGCTCGGTTCTTGCGCCCCATGACTTGATAACCGGCGGTACGGCATATGAGTTCCATGGACACACCGACATCAAAGAACTGGCCATGTATGTCCAGGATACGATTACGGTGAAGGGCTGGAGCTTCAACCTCGGTATTCGCGGTGATCTATACAACGGCCTTGCCGTCGCCAGGCAAGCCGAGCCGCGCGTTGGAATCGCATACAATTTGAAGCCGACCAATACGGTCTTTAAAATTTCCTACGCGCGAACCATGGAAACTCCCTTCAATGAAAACTTGGTTATCGCCAGCACAGGCTGCAGCAGCCCGTTTCTTGCACTTCTGGTCCCGCCGCCCGGTGTCCCATGTAATCTCGGAGCGATTGTTCCCGGCCATCGCAACGAATTCCATGTCGGCCTACAGCAGGCAATCGGAAAATACTTGGTCATCGACGGCGAGTACATCTGGAAATACACTCACAACGGCTACGATTTCGGTGTCGTTGGTAGTACCCCGATCACGTTCCCAATCGAGTGGACCGCTTCGAAGATTCCTGGATACGCGATCCGTGTCACTGTGCCGAACTACCACGGACTTACGGCCTTTGTGGTGATGTCCGGCGTGGCGGCTCGCTTCTTCCTTCCGCAAGTGGCCGGATTGCCCATCATCCCCGCTGCCAGCGAGGTTTTCCGTATCGATCATGACGAGATATTTAACCAGACCACCCACTTGCAATACCAGCCTTTCAAGCGTGGCCCGTGGTTGTCGTTCAACTGGCGCTATGACAGCGGGCTGGTAGCCGGTGCGTCGCCTTGTTACGCGCCGACCGCAACATGCGGCGCTGCGACGCCGATTGCGGATGGGGGAGCAGCCAACATTCCTAGCGGCCAAGTGGCCTTAGTGAACACCATCCTTGGCTTGCCGTTGACGGCCGACCAGGAATTTCAGGCCGGCCTGACGTGTAATGGCAAGCCGGCTGCTCCAAACCCCCTTGGACCCGCGCTTGCCACGTGCAGCGCGGCAGGCCTGGGATCCATTTACCTCCAGATCCCCAAGCCCGGTACAGAAAACGACGATCATAATCCGCAACGCACCCAGCCGCGCAACCTGTTCGATCTGGCCGTGGGACACGACAACATTTTTCACGGCGATCGCTACAAGTGGAGCGCCCGATTGGCGGTTATCAACCTGATGGACAAAGAGACGCTCTACAATTTCCTTTCGACTTTCAGCGGCACACACTATGTCACTCCGCGCGCGATAACCGCGACTGTCGGTTTCCATTTCTAAGCTTGTGGGTGAGGACGCCATCCTGCGGCGGGTCGAATCCTGGCCTAAAATATTATTGTGCCGCTCAAGGAAATCGCCCCCGACGTCTTTTGCCTCAAGGTCAGCATCGCAAATGTGTATTTTATCGGTCCGCCCGAGGGACCGTGGACCCTGGTGGACACCGGAACGCCGGGACACGCCGAACAGATTCGGGAGGCGGCAGAATCGCTGTATGGCGTAGCCGCGGGGCCCGAGGCCATTCTGCTCACGCATGGCCACATGGATCACGCCGGCAGCGCATTGGATCTTGCAGATTTCTGGGACGTATCGGTATTCACGCATCCGCTCGAACTTCCGTACCTCACCGGCCGATCGAAATATCCGCCGCTCGATCCGACTGTGGGCGGTTTTCTCGCGCTCATGGGGCGCTTTGTTCCCGTTCCATCGCAGGATCTCGGTGGGCGAGTCCGAGCGCTCGAGTCCGGCCGTGAGGCTCCCGGGCTAGAGGGCTGGGAGTGGCATCACACCCCTGGCCACGCTCCCGGCCATGTTGCGTTTTTCCGCCGCCAGGATGGAACCTTGCTGGCCGGTGACGCACTGACCACGATGAACCTGAATTCTTTCTTTGCTTCGGTTTTCGAGGTGCAACGAGTATGCGGTCCACCGGCGCCCTCCACTCCGGATTGGCGGCGCGCTCGCGAATCGGTGGAGTTCCTCGCCGAGCTTCGCCCTCTCACGATCGCGTGTGGCCACGGAATCCCCATGAGCGGCGGTGATGCAGTGATGCAACTTGCCGAACTCGCCACAAATTTTCCGATTCCCGCCCATGGCCGGTATGTGCAGGAGCCGGCGCGCTTGGACGAATCTGGAGTTGTGTCGCTGCCCGCTCCGCCACTCGATGCGCTGCCGGGCGTTGCGGTAGTTGTGGGCGTCGCGGCCGCGGCCGGAACCATGTTTGCAGTGGCTGCCCGCCGGCGCAAGCGCGCTGCTAAGGCTGATACTCCAGCACCAGCGTCGTAATATCGTCGGCCAACTCCGCGCCCTCGCTGAAATCTTCCACCGCCTCCACCAGCTTGGCGTGAAACTCCCCGCAGCCCAGCGCCGCGTTGGCGCACAACGTTTCCCGGAATTTCTTGCGATCAAAAAACTCCCCATCCTCGCTCTCCGCTTCCGACAATCCGTCGCTGTATAGCACAATCTTGTCGCCTTTCTGGAGTTGCATGCTCTTGACCTCGTAGGAGGCAACCTCCAGCATCCCGAGCGGCAGACCGGTGCTTTCGAGTGAAATCAAATCGGAACCCGCGCGCACCAGAATCGGCTTGGGATGACCGGCGTTCGACCAGCGCAGCACACCCGACCGATCGACGGTGCAATAAAACACGGTGGCGTATTTTTCGCCCTTGGCGCGCTCGGTGAGGAACCGGTTGATGCTCGACATCACGTCTTCAATCTGCGCCGGCCCCTCGGAAGCAAGCAGGAACGCGCCCTGCAGCAAGGCCGCCAGCAGCGCCGCGCTCACGCCTTTGCCGGACACGTCCGCGATCACACAAGCAAAGGCGTCCGGACCGGCCGGATGCACGTCGTAATAGTCACCACCCACCTGCCGGGACGTGATACTGGACCCGGCGGCGCGGAACCAGCCATCGGACGGTAGATCGTTGGGCAACAATCCCTGTTGAATGGTGCGCGCCAGGTCCAACTCTTCTTCCAGATGCCGCTTGAGGCGTTCTTCCTCGAGGAGCCTGGCATTCTCGAGAATCGTGGATGCTTCGAGCGCCAGTGTTTGCAGAATTTCGCGGTTACCAACTGACAGATCGGCAGCGGACCCGCGCGAGTCCATGTAGAGCACTCCGACTGTGTCGTTCAGCGAAGTTGCGATGGTATCCTGCATCGAGCCGGTCCGGACGTGAATCAACGGCACACAAACCACCGAGCGCAGCTCCAGATCAGCTACCGACATTTCCGGACGGATGCCGCCCTCGCCCAGCGGATCGAAGGTCATGGAGAGCATGTCGCGGCGCGTTCGAAGAGCGCGATGGATCAGTGTCCGCGGCACGCCCAGATCCTCAGGCCCCAGTGCCGCGCCACGGCGGTCGCGAGCTACACTCACATCCAGTTCTTCCTGATTCTTGAGCAGCAGAAAGCCACGCTCGGCGCCGGTCACCGAAAGCGCGGCATCCACCACCGCCGCGAGCACATCATTGGTGGAGAGTGAGCTTTGTAGCGCACGGGCGACTTCCACCAAGGACCGGAGCTTTGAAAGGTTGGTGGCACCCGCAGCGGCCTGCGTCGACATTTGCTCCATGAAACGCCGAATCTCGTCGTCTTCAAGCGTGAAAACCAACCGGTAAGAATCC
Source organism: Bryobacterales bacterium (assembly GCA_003166875.1). Classification (GTDB taxonomy): domain Bacteria; phylum Acidobacteriota; class Terriglobia; order Bryobacterales; family Bryobacteraceae; genus Palsa-89. Next base: position 25,065 of record PMUN01000078.1, read on the forward strand.
TGGAAGCCGAAATCGATCCGGTCCGCGTCGATAAGCTTGTGCCGCTTCACTTTCTGTCCATTGACGAACACGCCATGGCGGCTGTCTAAATCCTCGACAAAGTAATCGCCATTCTCGGCGACAATGCGCGCGTGAGCTCGTGAGGTGCGATTATCACGGAGCACCAGGTTGTTGTCGCCCTGCCGTCCGATGGTGAAAGGAAGAGGCTCCAGCGGAATCCGGCTGCGATTTCCCGAAGGATTAATCACCGCCAAGGCAGGCAGTCGTCCGGTTGCACGGGGTTGCTCGCTCGGCGAGGTCATGCATGGCTCCGTCGGGATTCGGCGCTCAAAGCTTCCATTTCCTTGGCTCGCAGCACTTGGCAATGGGAGCAGTAACCGCCCACTTCGGTCCGTGCCAGAACGATTTTGAAACCGAAGTGACTCTCAATCTGTTCCCGCATTTGTTGCAGCAAATCGCCGAAAAATTCCTCAATCTTGCCGCAGCGCAGACAAATCACGTGAGCGTGCTCCTGTTTCAGGCGCGTCTCGTAGTAATGCTGGTCGCCGTCGTGATGCATGAGGTCCAGCTCGTCCACCAGTCCTCCGGCCTTGAGCAGCTTCAGAGTGCGATAAACGGTTACCCGGTTGATTTTGGGATCGCGCTCGCGCGCGAGTTGGAAGAGACGCTCAGCATCCAGGTGCTGGCCGGACTGGTCGATCAGATCCAGCAGAATCTTCCTCTGCCGTGTCAGCCGAACTCCCTGCTGTTTGAGCGAATCCTTGATACCCGAGACCGCCATGGAGACTACCACTGAGGGTAGCAAATCAGTCCGCCCTCTATCCGGCAACCGACTCCCTTACGGTCGCGGTTCGGTCGCGTTTGACAGACTGGATGATATACCTTTGTGTAGTGCGACGTTGGTACGTTCTTAGCCTGATTTGCCTGCTTCTGGCTGGCTGCAATCGCGACCCACAAGTGCTTCGCGCGAAGTGCGTAGCCAGCGGCAATCAGTACTTCCAAAAAGGGAAATACAGACAGGCTTCGATCTTGTATCGGCGCGCGTTACAGTTAGATCCCAAGTACGCCGAGGCTCACTACCGGTTGGGGATCACCGAAATGGCGCTGGGGCAGTACCCCGATGCCGTGCAGTCGTTCCAGCGGGCCTGGGATCTAAATCCAGCCAACGAAGACGCGGCGGTGCGGCTAGGAGTGATCTATCTAGGCGCGTACGTCCACGATCCTCAGGTGAATCGTCACGCCTTGGAGGACGCGCGTCTGGTAATTGAGCGAGTCCTGAAACGAGACCCCAAATCCTACCAGGGTTTGCGCATGGACGCCGATCTTGCCACAGCCTCTAACGATCGGGATCGGGCTATCCGGAGATTGCGGGAGGCCAATGAAGTAAAGCCGTGGCAGCCGGAGGTGATCGTTGCGCTGATGCGCGACCTGAACAGTGCCGGCCAGCCGGATCAGGCCGAAAAGTTGGGCCAGGAGTTCCTCACCCACCGCAAGACCTTCGGGCCGGTTTATGACGTGCTGTATTCCAGCGCGATTCGAAAGTCAGAGTATGCGAAAGCGGAAGCGATCTTGAAGACCAAGATCGCCAATCTTCCCGCTGACGCGTCCAGCCGCATCGAGCTGGCGGGATTCTACTACTCGAGCAATCGGAGACCGGAGATGCTGGCGATGTTGGACGGTTTGCGGGCAGACCGAAAAGCGTTTCCGCAAGCGGACGGGCAGATCGGCGATTTCGAGGTGCGGATCGGAGACTACGAGTCCGCGCTGCGGTCGTATCGCGAGGGTGAGAAGAATCAACCCAAACTGCGGGCCACGTATGAAAAGAGGATCGCGGAAGTTTTGATCGGCCAGGGCAAGAATGAAGATGCACTGCAGATCGCGGCCAGGCTGCATAAGGAAAATCCAGACGATTTGGACGCCGCAGCGCTGGAGGCGTCGTTGCTCGCCAAGGGCAATCCGCGGCAGGTTCAGTCGGCCATCGACAAGCTGGAGGTGCTGGCGTCGAAGGCACCCGGAAATCCGGTGGTTCAGTTGAATTTGGGGCGCGCGTTCGCGGCCAAAGGAGACCGGGACAGCTTGGCCAAAGCCCGCCAGCATCTGGAGACCAGCTTGAATCTGAACCGTGATTTTGTGCCGGCCGAATTGGCATTGGCTGGAGTTCAGTTGGAGCTTGGCGAGAACGCGAGCGCGGTGCGAATTGCGGAGGCGATCCTGAAGAACAATCCCGCAAACCTGCGGGCCGAGCTTGCGCGCGCGACGGGCTTGGCGAACATGGGCGAAACTCAGAAGGCGCGTGAGGAGCTGATTCGTGTTCTCGATAATCACAGGGGCTCAAATGACGCGCGCAGTCAACTGGCATGGCTGGATCTCGCAAACAAGCGGTACCGTGAGGCGGAGGCCGGGTTCCGCACGCTGGTACAGGCCGGCGATCCGCGCGGCATTCCGGGGCTCGCGAAATGCAAGCAAGCCCAGGGGGAATTTGCTGCAGCAATTCAACTGCTCGAAAGCGAGCTGGCCAAATTCCCGAATCGTGACGATTATCGCATGGGCCTGGCGGAAATTGAAATCGGCGCAAAGCGATTTCAAGATGCTCGAGCGCAACTGGAGCAACTGGCCGGCAGACATCCGGATTCGGCCGAGATTTACCAACGGCTGGGCGATGTCGAAAATCATCTCGGAGACCGCGCAGCCGCTATTCAAAGTCTTCGAAAGGCACATCAGTTGAACCCGGCGGATTACAAGGAAGCATTGTCGCTGGCGGTGCTGCAGGAAGCGGCCGGAGAGATGGAACAGGCGCGCGCAGCCTACGAAGACGTGCTCAAGATCGATCCGGAGAATACGCAGGCGTTGAACAATCTGGCGTACATGAAAGCCGACGAAGGAGTGGATTTGGACCGGGCGCTCGGCCTGGCCCAGCGGGCGCTGCAGCGGTCGCCGAACGATCCGAATATTTCCGATACGCTCGGGTTGATTTACATCCGTAAGAAGTTGACCGGTCCGGCGGTGGAGATATTGCGTGACTTGGTGACGCGGGCGCCGGCGAATCCGTCGTTTCATTTGCATCTGGCGATGGCGCTGTATGATGCGGGCGATAAGCAGAAAGCGAAGAAGGAACTCGATACTGCGCGGAAGTATAAGCCGTCGGCGGATGAGGAGGCGAAGATCAAAGAGTGGGAGGGGCGCCTTCATTCGCCAAGGACTGGTTCGTAGGCTTCGTCGGGGCGCGGGCGCAGGTTTGGATTGCGCATCAGGATTCGGGCGCAAGTGTTCCAGCGCAGCAGTGCGTCATCATTGCCGGGGGGACGCAATGTTCCTGCCGATTCGTAGAGATGCATGGCTTGGCGGAATGCATCATAGGCGGCGAAAACCGCGTTGGGCGAGCCTTTGCGGAGTTGCGAGTGCGCCAACCGTTCCCAGATTATGCCGGCGTAATAGTGCTGCTCGTATTCGCTTCTCAATCTAGGCAGCAGTTCGCGAGCTTTGCCGGCACTGGCGCCGTGGCCGAACTGATCGGTCAGCGCGAGCAGCAACATCACTAGCGCGTGCTGATTTTCCGGATCGATGTGCAGGACATCCAGACAGATACTTTCGGCGAGCGACGGCTCATTCAAGAGCCGGTATCTTTCCGCTTTTTCGAGAGCCTCGCCAACGCCGGCGGCTGAGATCGGTTTGAGATCGAATTGCATCGCGACCTTACTTCGGGCGGAACACGCGGAACAATCTGCCGAGCGGATCGAAAAACCGGTCCACCACCCGCTCCTTTAATGGAATGATCGCATTGTCAGTGATAGTGATGCTTTCCGGGCATACTTTGGTGCAGCACTTGGTGATGTTGCACAGTCCGATGCCGTCCGTTTTTCTCAAATCTTCGAGGCGGTCTTCGGTATCGAGCGGATGCATTTCGAGCGCGGCGGCGTAAACCAAAAAACGCGGTCCGATGAATTCGGCATGCATGTGATGATCGCGCAGTACGTGACAGACATCCTGGCAGAGGAAGCATTCGATGCACTTGCGGAATTCCTGGACGCGATCGACATCGGATTGCTGCATGCGCCAGGTGCCGTCGGGCGCGTCCGGCTTGCGGGGTTTGAACTTCTTGATTTTTTTCTTTACTTCGAAATTCCAGGAGACGTCGGTGACCAGATCCTTGAGCAGCGGGAAGGTCTTCATGGGCTGGACAGTGATGGGCTGATCGAGCGGCAGAGTATTCAGGCGCGTCATGCACATGAGCTTGGGCATGCCGTTGATTTCGGCAGAGCATGAGCCGCACTTGCCTGCTTTGCAGTTCCAGCGAACGGCGAGATCGTTCGCCTGTTGGGCTTGGATGTGGTGGATGGCGTCGAGTACGACCATGCCGTCGGTGATCTCGGTGGTGTAGTCGGTAAAGTGGCCGGCGGTGCGGTCCCCTCTCCAAATCTTGAATGTTGCGGTTGCCATCACAAACTCCAGGCGCCAGGCGGCAGGCGGCAGAAGGCGCACAGGCCCCGGTGGTCGACGATGTTTTGGGTTACTGCCGCCTGCCGCCAGCCGCCAGAGTTTGCCTACT
>PMUN01000146.1 GCA_003166875.1 Bryobacterales bacterium
TGTCGCCCACTTCATCCAAAAACAGAGTGCCGCGGTGGGCCATTTCAAAGCGCCCGATCTTCTGCGACAGGGCGCCGGTGAAGGCGCCGCGCTCGTAGCCGAACAGCTCGCTTTCCAGCAACCCGGTCGGAATGGCCGCGCAGTTCAACGTGACAAAAGGACGCTCGCGGCGCGGGCTCATTCGATGAACGGCGCGCGCGATCAGCTCCTTTCCGGTGCCGGTTTCACCCAAGATCAGCACGGTGGCATCGGTGGGGGCAACCACCTCCACCTGGGAGAGAATCCGTTTCAGAGCGGCACTGCGGCCGACGATTTCCGTGAAATCGTGCTTCACGTCCAGTTCTTGGTCCGAGGCCTCGTTTTCAACACTCTCCTCGCGGTCGCGCTCGCGGAGATCCTGCACAAATGTGATCCATCGAAACGGTGAGAGCTTCAATACGGCAGTAGCTACCAGAACAGGAACGCGCGTCCCGTCTTTGCGGGTGAGCTCCTTTTCGAAAGGCGTGCAGGCGCCGAACCTCAAGCCCTCTTCATGCGCCAGTTCGTCGAGCGCGAGAAATTCCGGCGGAGTGAGGTCGGGCCAGTGGAGCCGCCCGGCCAGCAAATCCTCGCGGCTATAGCCGACTAGATCGAGGAACGCGTCATTCGCTTCGGGAATCCGGTCAAATTCTCCGGAAACGATGCCGGCGATGGTGGTTTCCGCAGGGAGGCGCCGGAGACGCGCGCGGGATTTCCGCAACTTCTCGTCCCGCTCATGGCGCTCGCTAAAGTCGCGAACCACTCTTGCAAAACCCTGCAAATCGCCGTTTTCATCCTTGACCGACATGGTGATGACATTGGCCCAGAATCGCGCTCCGTCCTTTCTCGCGCACCAGCCTTCATTGCCGAAATGGCCCTGGGCCGCGGACCGGTTCAGTTCTTCGCGCAGCTTGACCGGCAGGGTGTCTTCGGAGGGATAGAGCATGGCCACATGCTGGCCGATGGCCTCAGTTGCGGTGTAACCGTAGAGTCGTTCGGCTCCTGAATACCAAGCGACCACTTTTCCGTCGACATCCAACAAAAAGAGGGCGTAATCCTGAACCCAGCCCGGAATCTTGCCGCCAGCGGCCAGGGCCTCCGCTTCGGTTTCCGCCTGTACGGTTGTGTCGCGCAGGACAAGGAGGTTGCGCACCGGCAAGACGTTTGCCTTGGCGGTGTACTCAACCTCGCGCGGGCTTCCGTCCGGCCCCAGCAGCCGGAGCGTCCCCTTTTGTTCGCCCCGTTCGAGAAAGTCCTGCCACAGTTCGGAGACTTGTGGTTTGAAGCTGGGCTCGACGAACTCATCTAAACTGCGTCCAATGATCTCTTCCCGGGGAAGTCCGAGCAGTTTACTGGCGCCGGAACTTGCGTCCCGGTAATGACGGTCATTGTCTGCGATCAGGATAGGCGAGGAGGGATGGTAGACGATCGCCCGGAACAGTAGTTCGAGTACTTTTGGTCCGTTTTCCGCCAGCCAATTGGCGGTTTGTGGCTGTGAGGCTGGGGAGGGCATTGCTCGTTTCTCCTTGCCCCGTCAATTCAGGAAAGCCCCGGCTTCACCGCTAACAGTGTTGAACAGACTGGAAGCCAAGAATGGCGGTAGACCCATGATAGCTTACAATCTGTTGGGGCGCTGTTCACTTTTGACCACATTTGGTCAAGACGACGCTGTGTGGTCACTTTGGCCAAGTGCGGTCGCGGAATGTAAGACGCGATCCAACGGCGACTGAACCCCAGGCGTTCACAGTGTTCTCATGGGCTTGCAGCCCATNNATGAAAACCTTCGACCAGCGAGTGGGGCCCATGGTGGACCCCTTGGTCCGCGCGGATCCCCCTGGACCCGCTGCCTCAAGCATCGACAAATACCAGCAGCAGGCCGACGTAGGCGTCGGACGCGGACCAGGGGGTCCGCCCCACTTTGCATTCGTCCATGCTAGACAAGGTGTTTTCGAGGGGTTAGCGCGCGCTCGCAACCGCAGCGGTGACGGGAGCGTCTGCGCTGGCTTCGCCAGCCGACGAAATGTGTTGCGCGCCCGTGTGCTTGAGCACGTCCTTCGCGCTGGCGATTTCTGCCGAGGTGTCGCAATGGACCGAGAGCAGAACGCCGCCTTCTTTGATTCTTCCTTCGTAGCGCTTCGCCTCATACTCAGGAATCCCCATACCGACTAGCGCGCCTATCAAACCGCCCACCGCGCCTCCTACTCCGAGACCGGCCAGAGCACCCATGATCGGACCGGCGGCGATGAATGGACCAACGCCCGGGATCGCGAGCATTCCAATTCCCGCCAGCAAACCGAGAGTCCCACCGATCGCTCCGCCCGCCGTAACGCCGGTAGCCGTTCCTTCAGGCGCCTTGGTATTTTTTTCGTGGGCAAAGTCTTTTGTACTGGCGTTGTCAGGCAGTAAGACTGAGATGTCGTCGCTGCGGAAATGGGCAGCCATCAATTGATTCACGGTGTGTTCGGCTTGAGCGGCATTTTGAAAAATGCCGAATACCGCTGTTTTTTTGTTTATCATCTTCGATCTCCTTATCAAGTTGTAAGACGTAGACAGGCTTCCAAGAGCAGCTCTATGGCCAGGTCTCCCGGTGAAGCTACCAACGCACTGGACCGTCCCCTTGCCAGCAACGCCCGTGAAAAAATCGGCATAGGCACCGACTCCCTCACGGTCGCGGTTCGGTAGTGTATGTTGACCTGATTTGGTCATGTGACGCGGCGCGGTCAGGCGGGCAGCCCACGTTTCACGCGCCAATGGAGTCCGCGCGATTGGTCAACGGATTGCCTCTTAGCTGGTAGGAGAACGAAAATGCCTCTGACAAATCTTGTGATCGCGCTGATAATCGTCGGCGTAGCGTTGTATCTGATCAATCGTTACATTCCGATGGCTTCCAGCATCAAATCCATTCTGAACGTCGTAGTTGTGGTTGCCGTTGCGGTGTGGGTATTGCAGGCTGTCGGATTGTGGGGTGGACTTAGCAGCTACCGAATCGGGCGATAAACCCGGCGAGACAACTTACAATATGATACCGATCGATACGCCGTCGGCGAGCGAACGAGCTGAGGAGGTCCAAGCGAAGGTGCAGGGATGGCAGTTATTCTGGCGGTTCTTCTGGTCGGCCGGTGCCATAGCGGGCACGGTCGGAGTTGCCGCCCTGGCTGCTCATTGGGTGCGAGGGTGAAACTCGCTTCAGATATATCGGGTCTATAAGGAGACTATATGGGAATAATTCTGTTGGTGATTTTGGTGTTGTTGTTGTTGGGCGCGCTTCCCACTTGGCCGCACAGCCGGAACTGGGGCTACTATCCGAGCGGAGGGTTGGGAACCGTTCTGGTTATCGTGCTGGTTTTGGTGCTGATTGGCCGCATCTAGATGCGACCCATCGGCCTCATATTGGGAGACGAGGGTTGTCCAAAATGCGGGACTGAGATGGAGCCGATCGACATCGCCGTGGAAGATCTGCCGTTGCGCCAGTTAAGGCTCTGTCCGGAGTGTTACCTGGTTACATGGTTGGATGACACCGGGTTTCAAACCCGTCAGGGAGTACCCATGAAAATGGGTCAGCCGTCCGAAGGCTGGGCGGCAAAACCGAATTGAGATCAACATGCGGCTGCTTTTGAAAAATCGATGCGTCTTGTTCGCCGGCCTGGCGGTTCTGCTCGCGGCTCCCCCGGCGTTTTCGTATTCGGTGCTCACGCATGAGGCGATTATCGACTCCGCCTGGGACACTTCCATCAAAGGCCTGCTGCTGAAACGATTTCCGGACTCTACGCCCGAACAACTGCTGGAGGCACACGCCTACGTGTATGGCGGCAGCATCATTCAGGATATGGGTTACTACCCGTTCGGATCCAAGTTGTTCACCGATCTCACGCACTACGTCCGGAGCGGCGACTTTGTCCTCAACCTGATTCGCGAATCTCAAGACCTGAACGAATATGCTTTCTCGCTGGGGGCGCTGGCGCACTACGCCGCGGACAACACCGGTCACCGCATGGCCACCAATGTGGCGGTTCCACTGCTTTATCCGAAGCTTCGGACGAAATTCGGGAATCGCGTGACTTACGCCGACGACGCGCTCTCGCACGTCAAGACGGAGCTGGCTTTTGATGTGCTTCAGGTGGCCCAAGGCCATTACGCACCCGAAAGCTATCACGCATTCATCGGCTTTCAAGTAGCCCGGCCACTGCTGGAGCGGGCGTTTCAAGATACGTATGGACTGAAACTGGGAGATGTGTTCAAAAGCGTCAGTCTCGGCATCGGCTCCTATCGCCACGCGGTAAGTTCCACGATTCCCGCCATCACACGAGTGGCGTGGCAAATGAAGAAATCCGAGATCATCAAGGATGCCCCGAGCGCCACTAAAAAGAAGTTCCTGTACAATCTCTCACGCGCCAGTTATCAGAAAGAATGGGGCAAAGAATATGAGCAGCCGGGATTCCGGTCCAGACTATGGGCATTTATAATCCGGATGCTGCCGAGAGTGGGCCGGTCCAGAGATTTGCGGTTCGAGGTTCCGACTCCCGCCGTGGAGAAGCTGTTCATGGCGAGCTTCAATGCGACGCTGGACCGTTACCGGGAGCTGCTCTCGGAATTGCAGGCGGATCGGTTGAAGCTGCCCAATGAGAATATTGACGTGGGAGAAATCACCGCGGCGGGCGGCTACAGGCTGGGCGATCGCGCATACGCGCAGTTGCTGGATAAGCTGGAAGGTCACTACGCGGACATGGCGCCGGAACTCCGGCTCGATATTCTCGCGTTCTACGGCGACCTGAGCGCGCCAATTTCCACCAAGAGCGACAGCGTGGAATGGGCGAAGGTGGTCAAGGAGCTGGATGAATTGAAGGTGGTTGACGCTGCGCCGGCGCCCAGCCTGGACGTTTCCAAGAATCCGGAACATCCCATTTTGTAAAAACTCGACCATATCCCGTCATCTGACCACATAACGTTAAACCGCCCGCGCCTTGCGTGCTTCCTGCAGCGTTGAGACATCCACCGTTCGTGGCACAGGTTGGAGTTAGCCGCTTGGCCGTCCGGTTGCGGCGGACGGTGCGCTTCGTGCAACAGACAAGAGAGTCGCGGTAACAGAGACAGCAATAAAAGTAAGGATCAAAATATGAAAACGATTAGCGCATTTCTCGTAGCATGCGGGATTCTAGTGGCTCAGGCGCCGCAGGCTCCGAATCCCACATCAACCTCTCCCGACCCTGTGACCGCGGGGTCGGTACCGATTTACCGGGTGACCGTGGTCGCCCGAACCACGAAGGCTATTAACTACAACCACCGCAGCGGATCCACCCGAATCGGCTTTCGCGGAACAGAGCTGATGCCGCAGGCGATCGGCGAGGCCAAAGTTGAGAGCAAACAGGGAGTGATCAAGATCGATGCGGAAATGCAGAAGCTCGATCCAGCCACCAAGTATGGTCCGGAATATCTTACGTATGTGATGTGGGCCATTACGCCGGAAGGTCGCGCGACCAACGTTGGCGAAGTGCTGTTGAAGGACGGCAAGAGCAAGCTGGACGCCACCACCGAACTACAATCGTTCGGTTTGATTATCACGGCTGAGCCCTATTTCGCCGTAACTCAGCCCAGCGACGTGGTGGTGATGGAGAATTTTGTCCGGCACGATACCATCGGCACCATCGAAGAACTGGATGCGAAGTATGAGCTGCTACAGCGGGGCCAGTACACGCTGAACGTGAATCCCGCCGACATCCGGCCAATCGTGCTGGACCGTAAGGTGCCGCTGGAGCTTTATGAAGCGCGCAATGCCGTTCAGATCGCCCGCTGGACCGGAGCCCCTCGCTATGCGGCCGATACGTTCCAGAAGGCTCTGGACGGGCTCGAGAACGCCGAAGGCTATTTGCTGGGCAGGGCGGGCAGCAAGCCGATTGGAACCGTGGCGCGAGAGGCCGTGCAGATGGCGGAAGATGCGCGAATCATCACGGTCAAGAAGATTGAGGAAGAACAACTCGCGAACGAGCGCCAAGCTGGAGCGGACCGTGAGGGACGAGCCGAGACAGCACGGCTAAACGCACAATCCGAGACCGAGCGCGTGGCACTGGAAGCAGAGCGGGCGCGGATTGCGGCGCAAACGGAAGCTCAGCGCGTGGCTCGCGAACATGACGCGCAGACCGCGGCTGCACAGGCCGATGCGGATCGCCTGAAGCTGGCGAGCGAAGCACGGCTGGCCGAAGCGCAATCGGAAACCGATCGCCTGAAACGGGACAATGATGCGCAAGTGTTGGCGGCGCAGACCGAAGCCGATCGCTTGAAGCGGGAGAATGATGCGCAAAGGGCCACGGCGCAGGCCGGCCTGGATCGCGCAGCCGCGGAAAAGGCGCAAGCCGAGGCTGACAAAGCTCAATTGCGAGCGCAGCTATTGCTGCAGTTCAACGCGATTCTTGAAACGCGGGATACCGCCCGGGGCTTGATCGTGAACATGTCGGACGTCTTATTCGACACGGCCAAGTTCTCGTTGCGGCCGGCGGCGCGCGAGAAACTGGCGCGAGTGGCTGGGATTCTCTCGGGACATCCGGGGCTGCGGCTGCAGGTGGAAGGCTACACCGATAGCGTGGGCGGTGATGATTACAATCAGCTGCTCTCGGAGAATCGTGCATCTTCCGTACGCAACTACTTGACCGGCGCGGGAATTCCGACGGCGTCGGTGACGGCGAAGGGATTCGGAAAAACCGAGCCGGTAGCCACCAACGACACCGCGGCCGGACGGCAACAAAATCGGCGGGTAGAACTGGTAGTCTCGGGCGAACTCATAGGCTCAGAGATCCGGACAGCACCGTTGGCAGTGAAGTAAGACTGCGCAGTCTGCGTCATTCAGGGCCGGTCTCTTGGGGACCGGCCCTAACTATTTGTAAACCCCTGCTAAATAAGCATTTGACCATATGTGGTCACATGACTCCGCACGGTCAGTCCTCAGATCCCAGCACTCTCCTCGGTTCCATGCTTCGCAGCCGCTAAAACACGCTCTATCCCGCGCTCGGCGCCGATGGACCAGAGAATGCTCTTAGAATTTTGTAACTAAAAGGAGAAGTGTAGTGAAATTATTCGGAACAGCAGCAACAACGATGTTTTGTTTGGCACTCGCGGGAACTATGTTTGTGCCCAGCGCCAAGGCGGATGAGTCTAACAGAAAGACCATCATTACTTTTAGCGCTCCCGTGGAGATTCCAGGTGTCCACCTGGCGGGGTGGGGAGTGCTGCCGGCCGGCACTTATGTGTTCAAGATTTTTGACTCGCAGTCCGACCGTCATATCGTCCAGATTTTCAGCCAGGACGAAACGACGGTTTACGCGACCATCCTGGCCATTCCAAACTATCGCCTTAAGGCGACCAGCAAGACTGTAATGACATTTAGGGAAAGACCGGTGGGGCAGCCGGAAGCGCTCCGGGCATGGTTTTATCCGGGCAGAAATTGGGGCGAGGAGTTCGTATATCCGAAGGCCAGAGCAATAGAATTGGCCAAGGAGACCAATACGATCGTTCTCTATACGCCGGCCGAGATCACGCCGGAAGTCACGGTGGCAGTTAAATCGCCGGACGAACCGGTGGTGGTGCAACTGAAGGAAGCGCCTGTGATGGCAATTAAACCGACGGGAGAAGATGTAGCAATCGCTGAAGTGGTAACGGCGCCGCCGGCTGAGGCGGAAGTAGCGCAAACGACCCCGGAGTTGCCGGCAACGTTGCCGAAAACGGCGAGTCCGATGCCATTCATTGGACTGCTTGGATTGTTGTCGCTGGGTGGCGCGTTCGCCGTCCGAGCGGTGGCCAGCCGCCTTCGCTAGAGGATGTGGGTCCGTTCCCTGGAACAGCCGGACCAGGGGGTCCGGNNACGAGGGCGTCCGCCCCACTGCTAGTTAGCGAATTTAAGGAGAGAGAGAGCAGCATGCGACAGAGAGTTATTCCGTTGCTGGCGCCGGTGACCAAGCGCCAGGAGAATGGGGACGGTTGTTACCAGACCAAAGCGCGTGGGCTGGCCGTCCTCAATTCGCCATTGTTGAACAAGGGGACCGCCTTCACCGCCGAGGAACGGAAAACGCTGGGCCTGGCGGGTTTGCTTCCGCCGGATATCAGTACGATCGAGATCCAGGTCAAGCGCGCCTACATCCAGTACGAACGGCTGCCGGATGCGGTGAGCAAGAATATCTACCTTACCTCTCTGCACGACCGCAACGCGGTACTGTTTTACAGGCTGTTTTCAGATCACCTGCGCGAAATGATTCCGATCGTCAACAATCTGACGGTCGGCATGGCTATGGAGCAATACCACCATGAGTGCCGGCGGGCGCGAGGCGTGTACCTGTCTATTGATCATCCTGGAGACATTGAGGAAGCGTTTACCAGCCTTGGCGCCGAACCCGGCGAGATCGACCTGATCATCGCAACCGATGCCGAACAGATTCTGGGAATTGGCGAATGGGGCGTGGGCGGCATTGAAGTGCCGATCGGAAAACTCGCCATTTATACGGCGGCGGGCGGCATTGACCCGGCCCGTGGGATCGCGGTGATGCTGGATGTCGGCACCAATCGGGAAAGCCTGCTGGAGGATCCGACATACATCGGGAACCGGCACGCCCGGATACGCGGAGAGAGCTACGACGCTTTCATTGCCGCTTACGTGAAAGCAGTGACCAAGCTGTTCCCGAAAGCCATGCTGCAGTGGGAGGACTTCGCGCCCGGCAACGGACGGCGCATCCTGGAGAAGTACCGCGACAACTTCTGCACGTTCAATGATGATATCCAGGGCACCGGCGCGATCACATTGGCCGCGGCGATTTCCGCCGTGCGCGCCTGCGGGACGCCCCTGCGCAACCAGCGCGTGGTCATCTTTGGAGCAGGTACGGCGGGTATCGGAATCGCGGACCAGATTCGCGACGCCATGGTACGGGAGGGGCTTTCGAAAGAAGCTGCCGCCAGCCGCTTCTGGTGCGTGGATAAGCAGGGATTGCTCACCACGGACATGGCTCAACTGCACGACTATCAAGCGGCGTATGCGCGTCCGACTGCCGAAAGCAAGAGCTGGAAGCACGACCTGCCAGGAAACGGGCTGAGCTTGGCCGAAGTGGTGCGGCGAGTGTCACCGACTATGCTTATCGGTGCATCGACAGTCTCAGGAAGTTTCACGGAAGCGATCGTTAAGCAAATGGCGGCGCATACGGAGCGGCCAATCATCTTCGCGCTGTCGAGTCCGCCAGTGCGGTCCGAGGCGAACCCAGCAGATTTGATTAGCTGGACTGAAGGGCGCGCGCTGATCGCAACCGGGAGCCCGTTCGCACCGGTCACTTACAAAGGCGTGACCTATGTGGTCGCGCAAGTGAATAACGCCATGCTTTATCCGGGGCTTGGGCTGGGCGCGATCGTTTCAAGAGCCAGCCGGATCAGTGATGGTATGTTCGTGGCAGCGGCGAGCGCAGTGTCGAGCCTGGTGACAGTGCGCCAGCCCGGCGCGTCGCTGCTCCCGCACATTGACGACTTGCGCAGCGTGTCGGCGACAGTGGCGGTGGCCGTTGCTGAGGCAGCCGTGGAGGAGGGCTTGGCGGGCGTCGAATTCGTCGACATCGTGCAACAAGTGCAAGACGCGATGTGGCAGCCGCAGTACGGCACTGTCCAAGCGTGTTGAAGAGCGAGTGCTCCATGAGAATTGTCGTGAAGCGTGATGTGCTGCATGCTCTGCTGTTGTGGCCGCAACGCGGGCTTTTTGCGGGGGCTGTCCTGCTCTTAGGATATTGCGGGTGGGTTCTCACGGACACCTGGCTTTTCCAGCAGCGCGAGAGCCGTCACTTCGAACGCCTGCTTGACCAGCGTCGAGCAGTTAGCCAAAATCCCGAGGTCCCGGCCGCTCCAATTGCGCTCACAGGTCAGAAAGGTCTAATCGGCCGGATTGAAATCGCGCGTCTTGGACTTTCCGCGATAATAATGGAAGGAGACGACCGGCGCACCCTCCGGCGCGCAGTGGGCCATATGCCGGGCACGCCATGGCCAGGTCAAAACGGTAATGTGGTTCTCACCGGGCACCGCGACACGTTTTTCCGGCCGTTGCGTAACATTAACCGGGATGACATCATCGCACTGACCACCTTACAGGGTCAGTACCGATATCGCGTTCTGTCCACGCAAGTGGTGAGTCCGGATGATCTATCGATATTGGATCCCAGCCAGAATGAGATCCTGACTCTCATCACTTGTCATCCGTTTTACTTCGTGGGTGCGGCTCCCAATCGGTTCATCGTTCGGGCTGAAAGGATGAGTGAGAATGAAAATCATGATTAAAGAAAATTCCAAAGTTGGCAAGATCGCTTTTGTCGGCGACCACTTGCCGCGCAAGTGTGGAATTGCCACCTTCACGTCGGATCTGCTTGCCGCCGTAGCAAGCGCGCATCCCCAAAGCCAGTGCCTGGCAGTGTCGGTCAACGACATCCCGGGCGGCTATGAGTACCCGGAAGTGGTTCGCTTCGAGATTGAGGAGCAGGACCTTTCGTCCTACCTACGCGCCGCCGACTTCCTCAATATCAGCAACGTCGACATCGTTTGTTTGCAGCACGAATTCGGCATTTATGGCGGACCCGCCGGCGGCCACATTCTGGCGTTTCTGCGCGAATTGAGAATGCCTGTTGTTACGACGCTGCATACTGTTTTGCGCGATCCAAGGCCCGACCAACGGCGCGTGATGCAGGAGTTGATCTCACTCTCTACCCGGCTGGTTGTCATGGTTGAGCGTGGACGAAGAATGCTGCAGGATATTTACGACGCCCCGGCAGCCAAGATCGACCTGATCACGCATGGCATCCCGGACGTCAGCTTCGTCGACCCCACCTACTTCAAGGATCAATTCGGCGTGGAAGGAAAGGTGGTGCTGCTCACCTTCGGCCTGCTTTCGCCGAACAAGGGCATCGAATGCGTGCTCAATGCGCTGCCGGAAATTTTGAAGGAATTTCCAGAGGTGGTTTATATTGTCCTGGGCGCCACGCATCCGAACGAACTGCGCGAGCACGGCGAAGCCTACCGGGTGAGTTTGGAACTTCTTGCCACGAAGAACAAGATCGAAAGGAACGTCATCTTCTACAACCGCTTCGTGGAACTCGAGAATCTGAAGGAGTTCATCGGGGCCGCGGACCTATATATCACGCCCTATCTGAACGAAGCGCAGATCACCTCGGGAACACTGGCCTATACATTTGGAGCCGGCAAAGCGGTGATTTCGACGCCCTACTGGCATGCCACGGAACTGTTGGGGGATGATCGCGGCGTGCTGGTGCCGTTCGGCGATGCTCCGGCTATCGCGCGCGAAGTGATCGGGTTGCTGCGCGACGACACACGCCGGCATGCGATGCGCAAGAACGCATACAGGCTGGGGCGCGAGATGATTTGGAGCAACGTCGCGCAGCTATACATGCGCAGCTTTGAAGCGGCCCGGCTGCAGGGAGCGGCGCTCTCGCGCAAATCTCTGATCACCAAGACTCTGGATATGCGGCCGCGGGAACTTCCGGAGTTGAAGTTAGATCATCTGATGCGAATGACCGATTCCACGGGAGTTTTCCAGCACGCTATTTTTGGCGTTCCGAATTTCTCCGAGGGTTATTGCACGGACGACAACGCACGCGCTTTCATCTTGGCCGTGCTGCTGGCTGAATTGGGCGAGGAGCCGGAATTCGCAAAGACGCTAGCCACCACATCCGCGGCTTTCCTGCATCACGCCTTCGATCCTAAAACGAAGCGCTTCCACAACCTCATGAGCTTTGAGCGCGGTTGGCTGGACGCCCAGGGTTCCGACGATTGTCAGGGGCGAGCGCTCTGGGCTCTCGGCATCGGGGTAGGGCGCTCGCCGTTCCGAAGTTTCCAGATGATGGCAGGACAACTCTTCGCACAGGCACTGCCGGCCTTGATGGAGTTAACTTCGCCGCGAGCGTGGGCGTTCGGCTTGATCGGCATTCATGAATACCTGCGACGGTTAAGCGGTGACAGCCTGGTCAACCAAACGCGAGAGGCCCTCACCGGCCGGCTCATGGATCACTTCGAGCGGAGCTATCACCCGGACTGGCACTGGTTTGAAGAGGAATTGTCCTACGACAACGCGAAGCTCGCGCACGCCTTGATCCTGAGCGGATCCGCGACCGGTCAAACGGCGGTATTCGAGCGGGGCTTGCAGGCATTGCGCTGGCTGAACGAAATGCAAACCTCCGAGAAAGGCCACTTCCGGCCGATTGGCAGCAATGGTTTTTACCGGCGCGGCGGCGCGCGCGCCAATTTTGATCAGCAGCCTATTGAGGCGCAAGCCATGGCCTCAGCCTGTTTGGAAGCTTATCGCGCGACCTCGGATCTATGGTGGTTCGAACAGGCGCAACGTGCCTTCGATTGGTTTATCGGCTGGAACGATCTGGGTTTGGAACTCTACTCGCCGGAAAGCGGTGGCTGCGGCGATGGACTACACGTGGACCGGGTTAATGGGAACCAAGGAGCCGAGTCGACTCTAGCGTTCCTGCTCTCATTGGCGGAAATGCGTCTGGCGCAGAACATGGTGACCAGTTTTAAAAAACCCATCGCCATTGGAGCGTAATGCCGATTTGCATCAGCCGCACTTCCCTTATTCTCAGGCCCGATCCGACGCGCGTTCTGCTGCGGCCTTTCAGTCCTGGCGATTCCGAAAGGGCCGGCAGAATTATCGATCGGATTCTGGCGATTCCGGAAGAGCGCGTGGCGCCGCTGCTAGCGGAGATTTGCGCCGAGTTCTGCAAGCGCCATCAAAATATTCATGATGTTTTCCTGGAACGTTTTGAACAAGTCCGCGAGACGTTCCAGAGCGATCAGGATCTCTCCGTCGAGCGGCGGCAGTTGATTGGTTCCTATTTTCTGGCCGAATATTCGCTGGAAGCCGCGGCGTTGTTCAATCCGTCTATCGTTCCGCATCCCGATCAAACCGGTCTCGCGGCGGGCGATCTGCGGTTTGTTCTCAGCCTGCGTGCCACCGGGGAGGGGCACATTTCTTCTGTTACATTTCGAACCGGGATCCTGCATGCCGATAATCGAATCGAGGTGATGACGCCCACCGGCTTCCTGACTGAGCCTCGTCAAATTCCAAACCTGCTGTATGAGAAGGGGCTGTTCGAGCGAAAACTCGCGGAGCTGGGATTGAATCGCGAATTTACGCGCCGGGTTCTGAACAAACTCGGGGATTCGTTCACGCTGGAAGACCTGCGCGGGAGTCTCCAAGCCGAACAATTCCGCCTGCCGGATGGAATGTCGCGGGAAGATCAACTGGAGTCGCAGGGTATTTGGCTGCTGGCCCGTTCCAATTACGAGGTCCAATTCCAGCCCAACGAGAAACTCTCGGAGCGCATTATTTTCCCGGCAACTCCCTCTCAGCGCAACGGCATTGAAGACGCCCGGTTCGTCCGCTTCCAAGAGGCGGACGGTCGTTACATTTATTACGCGACTTTCACGGCCTATGATGGCAAGGTGGTGATGCCGGAACTGGTAGAGACTTCCGATTTCCTTCTGTTCCGGTTCATCACGTTGAACGGTCCAGCCGCGCAAAACAAAGGGATGGCGATGTTCCCGCGGAAGATAAAAGGATATTACGCCATGCTTTCGCGGCAGGATAACGAAAATATCTACCTCATGTTCTCCGACAACGTCCACTTCTGGAATGGGTGCACGGCGCTGCTCAAGCCTAAGTTTCCTTGGGAACTGGTTCAACTCGGGAACTGCGGATCGCCGATCGAGACGGATGCCGGCTGGTTGGTACTCAGCCACGGCGTTGGCCCTATGCGAAAGTATTGCATTGGTGCGTTCCTGTTGGATCGCGATGATCCAAGCAAAGTGATTGGACGGCTTCGCGAGCCACTGCTCAAGCCGAACCAGAACGAGCGTGAAGGCTACGTGCCCAATGTGGTCTATACTTGCGGCGCCCTGTTGCACAACGGCGAACTGATTATTCCTTATGGATTGGCGGATCAGGCCACGGGGTTCGCAACCGTCGCGCTGGCTGACCTGCTGGGCGCGATGAATTGAACATGGGGGCATTGCGGGTGAATCAAGGCACCGGCTCCCTTACGGTCGCGGTTCGGAAGGAATCAATGGACCGGCTCCCTTACGGTCGCGGTTCGGTAACACCTTCGAAATGATCATTCCCAACAAAAGAGTTGCGGTCCTTGCGCCGGTGGCTTGGCGAACGCCGCCCCGGCAATACGGTGCGTGGGAGACGGTGGCCGGCAACATCACCGAAGGCCTGGTGGCGCGCGGCTGGGACGTGACATTGTTCGCCACGCGGGATTCCGTCACCAGCGCGCACCTGCACGCCGTGATAGACCGCGGCTATGAGGAGGATCCAAGCATCGATCCGAAAGTTGCCGAATACCTGCACATCTCCGAAGCGTTCGAACACGCTGCTGAATTTGATCTTATCCACAGCCATTATGACTTCATGGCGCTGACCTATTCGAGGCT
Source organism: Bryobacterales bacterium (assembly GCA_003166875.1). GTDB lineage: Bacteria > Acidobacteriota > Terriglobia > Bryobacterales > Bryobacteraceae > Palsa-89. Next base: position 14,479 of record PMUN01000146.1, read on the forward strand.
GGTGAAGACGCCCGTCCTCACTACCATCCACGGATTTTCGTCGCCAAGAATCATGCCGGTTTACGAAAAATACGGTGACGGGTATTTTGTCTCCATCAGCAACTCCGATCGCGCACCAGGGCTGAATTATCTCGCGACGGTCTATAACGGAATCGATCTTTCGCTGTACCCGCTGCAGGAATCGCGCGGCCAGGATCTGATCTTCCTCGGCCGGATTCATCCGGACAAAGGTGTCCATTTGGCGATCGAAGTCGCTCTCCGGAGCGGATTGCCGTTGCTCATCGCGGGCATTATCCAGGATCAGGCATATTTCCGGGAGCAGGTGGAACCTCACCTCGATCAGAACATCCGCTACATCGGGCCGGTGGATGCGCCGGGCAAAAATGAGTTGTTCGGGCGTGCCCGGGCTCTGCTGCATCTGAACACCATCCCGGAGCGATTCGGACTTGTCCTGGCGGAAGCCAATGCCGCGGGCGTACCCGTGATCGCGATGGATCTGGGCTCCTGCCGCGAAGTGATTGAAGAGGGGCGGACGGGTTTTCTGGTGAACGACGCCGACGAAGCCGTGCGGGCGTTGCAACGGCTTGCGGAGATCGATCCAGCCGCCTGCCGCAGACGTGTCCGGGAATGTTTTTCGGTGGACACGATGGTCGCGGCCTATGAACGAGTCTACGCGGCAATTTTCGAGATCGAGGAGAAGAGACAGCATGAAGCGAGATATCGTACGTCGATATAGCCGGAATCCAATTCTCACCAAGGCCGACATTCCCTATCCGGTGGAGACCGTGCACAACGCGGCGGTGGTGAAGCATCAGGGCAAGTACATCATGCTGTTCCGCTCTCATCTGCGCACCGGGCGATCGATTATCGGGTCGGCGCACAGTTACGACGGATTCCGTTTCACCGTGGATCCCAAGCCATTCCTCACTCCAGCGGCGGACGGACCTTTTGCCGCTTACGAAGAATTCGGCGTCGAAGATCCGCGCGTGACGCAAATCGAAGACGAGTACCTGATCACCTATAGCGCCTACTCCCGCAATGGCGTGCGGATCGCGTTGGCCAAGACCAGGGACTTTATTCAGGTTGAGAGGTTTTCGCTCATAACGGAAGCGGATTATCGGAACGTGGTGATTTTCCCGGAGAAGTTTGACGGGCTTTATGCGCGCCTGGACCGTCCGCATTCGGAGATCGCGCCATGGTCCATCTGGATTTCTTACTCACCGGATCTGCGCTATTGGGGGGAATCGCAGCTCATCATGAGACCCGAACCATATCACTGGGACGAAATGAAGATCGGTCCTGGCGCGCCGCCCATCAAGACGGCGCAGGGGTGGCTTTCCATTTATCACGGCGTTTTCCGCACGATGGACGGATCGGTGTATCGCCTGGGGGTCGCGCTGCATGATCTGCTGAACCCGGCCAAGATTCTGGGAGTGAGCGACTCGTGGATTTTGCAACCGGAAGATCCCTGGGAAATTACGGGATATGTCCACAACGTGGTGTTCACTTGCGGCGCGGTTGGGGAGTCCGATGGAACCGTGAAGATTTATTGGGGCGGCGCGGACACGGTGATGTGCGCGGGGGAAGCGAATATTTCTGACCTAGTCGCGCTGTGCCTGGAGCATGGCCGGCCGGCGAAGTGAGCCGGCTCTCAATTGATGGAGGCGGAGGAGAGAACGGGCTTCAGCAGATATTCCGACAATTGCTGGTCCGATAGTTTTGCGTTCTCTTTGGTAGATTCACCGAGCACCCATGAAGCGTGTTGGCCGTCCTTGTCGAGTTCGATGGCGATGGCCAACGGCTGCTTGGGGAACTCAGGATGAACCGAGACTTGGAGATCTTTGTCGTCTAAGGTTAGGACCAGGCTCTTGCCTTGCATTCCAGGCAGGTGAACCTCGCATTCGAAATGCCTTTGGCGGATGCGTGCCGGTGTTTGTCCAGCGCGCTGCTTGTGATTGTTGAATTCGTTTACATCCTTTGTAATCGAAGAAACCAGCGCATTCCACGCGTTCAATGTGCCGGGAACCTGCTTTTTCAAATGCTTCGTCCGGTCGGCCTTGGCCGCTTTTTCCATTCTCTTGGCCGATACCGCGGCCCGGTCTTGTTCCATGTTCGCGAACATTTCGTCAATCCATTGCATGCAGCTATCCTCCTGATGACGGCTTTGCTAAGGCATACGGAGGGCCGAAGGGCTCTCTATGCCCGCTCCGGCGATGTAGCCCTGGCGAGTGCGCACGGCGAGTTTGCCATGATCCGGCGCATGAGCGGATACGCGAACGGACCGGAAGACGCCCTCCTGCTTCGCGCTGCTGGAAAAATACCCGATGGTGTATTGACTGCGAATGTCGCGCGCGATGCGTTCGCAGATACTCACTACCTCGTCGAGTTTTTCCGGAAAGAACGCTTCGCCACCGGTGGCCTGCGCCAGGCGACTGAGCACTCTCGGATTGGCGTCCTTATCGTCGGGCTCAAAAAGACCGACGGTGTAAATGATTGCGCTGGAACGCTCCGCCATCTGCAAGACGTCCGCCAGCTTGTGCGTGCTGGCATTGTCACCGCCGTCGCTGATGACCACCAGCACCTTCTTGTCGCGGCCGCCTGCCTGCAATCTCGCTAGCGCCACCACGATCGCATCGTAAAGCGCCGTCTCGCCGGCGGCTTCAGTTCGCCAGATAGCGCGCTCCAGTTCCTCGGCGCTGGTAGTGAATCCTATCGCGTCGGGTAGACCCAGTGACACGGTCTCGTTGAAGTTCACTACGAACATCTGGTCGTCCGGATTGCTGGAATGTACGAAGGCCCGGGCGCCGGTAGTCACGTCGGCCAGTTTCGACTGCATGCTTCCGCTATGGTCCACCAGAAGTCCGGCGACAACGGGAATATCTTCATGCAGGAATAGCTTGACGTGCTGCGCTACGCCGTCCTCATAAACCGCAAAATCATCCGCATGCAGATCGGAGACGCTGAGGCCGTGCCGGTCCCGCACCGTAGCGGGCAGCACTACCAAGTCGACATCCACCGCGATCCGGTACGGTCCCTGGTCCTGTGCAATGCGTGGCCCCGCAGCCTCAGATTGGACATGGCCTCCGGGAACAATCAGGAGGATCATCGCCAACGCAATGGCTAGGTTGCCGCCATGCGCTCGGTCCCACGATGGTATCCGCAAGCACACCTTCTTTCTAGCTCGGCCACCACCCGCGCCGGGTCGACCTCCTGCTGCGGCGCGCTCCGAGCGGCGCGCCGCGGAACAGATCAGCAACCTTAGTGAACGCGGCGTGCGATCGAGCGAAGGGCGAAGGCCCCGCCCAGCGCCAGTAGTCCGAAGAGCCCGATGAGCGGCAACGGACTCGCGGTCTTCGGCAGCTGCTCCTCAGCTACCACCGGGGCCGCTGCTTCCAATTCCGTTGGAGGCGGAGTAACCACTTCGGCGAGCTGCACTTCTTCTCCGGTGGGCTGGATGGCCAGGATAGGCGCTTGTTTCAACTGCACCACCACGGGCTCGTCTAGCGACTTAATGGGTTCGGTAACTTCGACTGGGATCTCCGCTGCCGTGAAGAGCACGGGTGTGTTCTCGGCTTTGGCCAGTTCTATTGCCTTAGCCTTCGGATAGACGAATTCCTCGCCCCAATTTCTGCCGGGATAAAACCACGCCCGCAGCGCTTCTGGCTGGCCGACTGGTCTTTCTCTGAAGGTCATTACGGTCTTGCTGGTCGCCTTGAGGCGAAAGTTTGGAATCGCCAGGATCGTGGCGTAAACGATGGTTTCGTCCTGGTTGAAGATCTGGACGATATGGCGGTCGGATTGTGAATCAAAAATCTTGAACACATAAGTACCGGCGGGCAACACACCCCAACCAACGAGGTGGACCCCTGGAATCTCCACAGGATTGCTAAACGTGATTATGGTCTTCCTGTTCGATTCGTCCGCTTTTGCGCTGGGTGCGATCATTGCGCTCGCGAACGCCATACAAGAGACCGTCGTGATTATCTTAAATCGGTTCATTTTCATCTTCTCCTTTTGTGGTACCGCGCTTCGCTTGGAAAACGACTTGGCGCAGATCTCTCGGCGGGCAGGTTCCACGCTCTCAGCAAAAGCATTCCGAGGTCCGTCCGCGGTTGCAGCGCCGGAAACTGATGGTGCGGGGTTCATCTGGCCGAATATGATGCTTCGTTTCGAAGGTCAGAGTCAGAACCCGTGAAGAAATCTGCGCAGGCACCGACTCCCTCACGGTCGCGGTTCGGTAACACTCTCTAAACATGCGTGTCGCGGTTGACCAGCAGTCGTCATATGACCAAATGCAGTCAGAATGTTTCGCCCAACTTGCGCCATCTCTAAATGCGTGGTGATATAATTTGATTGATCGCCTTTGTGGAGACCTCTCAGGCGACCTGTCGTTGGCCGCTTAAGCCTCCTGGATTGACGGGCGAAGGAGGACTTCTTGGGTACTTGCGCCTCACCATCGCAAGCCACACGTTGGCTCGTGGAAAACGGCCCAAGAGAACTTGAGCTGCTGTTCCGGGCGATCGTCTACCATCCTGCCGCACCTATCCTGATCGCCGACGATGACCGGAATTACCTGGACGCTAGCGCGGGCGCCGGCAAAATATTAGGAATCCCGCGGGATAAGATCATCGGCTGCCGGATGGATGACTTTGCACCCCCCAGTTTCAGGCCGCGGATTTCGGAGCTTTGGCGAGCCTTTCTGGAGGAGGGCGAGCAGGAGGGAACGCTCCAGCTAACGGGTCCGGATGGAGAGCCGCGCGACGTTGAGTACACCGCCAAGGGGAACGTGTTGCCAGTGCGACACATCCTGATCCTGCGTGACAAGACAGCAACCTCCTCAAAAAATGAACAGGCCGAAAAGAACCGCATTCCGTCCTGGGTGCAAGACTACGCGCTGTTCTTAATCGATGTGAAGGGACGTGTGGTTGCCTGGTACTCGGGAGCAGAGCGCATTTACGGCTACGGCGGAGATGAGGTCCTGGGCCAACATGTGTCCTTTCTTTATCCCAGGGAAGACACTCTCAGTTTCAGGCTGCAGGAGGAATTGAAGAGGGGTGCTAATGAAGGCCATTTTGGAAACGAGTGCTGGCATGTGAAGAAAGACGGGTCCCGATTCTGGGCCAATGTCATTACGATGGCCCTGAAAGACGAGAACGGGGAGTTGCAGGGCTTCGCGAGAGTGGTGCGGGATTTCAGCGAGCGTCATGAGAGGGACGAGAAGTTGCGCCGCAGCCGCGCGCACATCCGGCCCATCCCGGCGGAATCCACCATTGCCGGTATCGTGTCCGGGGAGTATGACCGCACTCCCGAAGTGAATGACACGTTTCTCCAATTAGTCGGCTATAGCCGTGAGGATTTTGCGTCTGGCCGGGTACGCTGGCCCGATCTCACGCCTCCGGAATACTCGGGCCTAGATGAACTGGCGCATGAAGAAGGCTTGAGGTTCGGAGCCTGCACGCCCTATGAAAAAGAGTTGCTTCGCAAGGATGGAACTCGAGTCCCGGTTCTGGTGGCGACCGCGGTGTTGAAGATCTCTCCCTTCCGATGGATCACGTTTGTGCAGGATCTCCGCGAGCGCGACCTGCCGGAGAGCGTCGAAGACGAAGAGGTCGAGGTAGAGCATCAGTTCGAGGAGATTGTAGGCAGCAGCGCGCCTCTGAAAAGAATCATGCGGCAGGTTGAGCTGGTTGCGCCTACCGACGCGAACGTGCTGATCCTGGGCGAGACCGGTACCGGGAAGGAGTTGATTGCACGCGCCATTCACAGACTGAGTTCTCGCAGGGATCGTCCTTTTGTCACGTTGAACTGCGCCGCCATCCCGACCGGGTTACTGGAAAGCGAGCTGTTTGGGTACGAGCGAGGAGCCTTCACCGGCGCCTTAGGGCAAAAGATCGGCCGTTTTGAAATGGCGCACTATGGGACTCTGTTTCTGGATGAGGTGGGCGACATTCCTCTGGATTTGCAGCCCAAGTTGCTCCGTGCGTTGCAGGAGAAGGCATTTGAGAGGTTGGGCGGCACCAGAACGATCCCCATTGACGTGAGGCTGGTGGCGGCGACCAACCGCAATCTGACGCAGATGATGGGCGACAAGCTTTTTCGGAGCGATCTCTACTACCGGCTGAAGGTGTTCCCCATCACGACGCCTCCGTTGCGCGATCACCCCGAGGACATACCGATCCTGGCCAGGCACTTCACCCAGAAATACGCCCGGGAAATGAACAAGCAGATTGGAAAGATCCCGCCGGATACGATGCGGGCGCTAGTGGTTTGGCCATGGCCCGGGAATGTGCGGGAGCTCGAGAACTTCATTGAAAGGTCGGTCATCCTTTCGCGCGGTCCCACGCTCCGTGCACCTTTGGCCGAAATACGGCCAGATGCAATGGAACCCTCCGGCAACAGCACGCTGGCGCAAATGGAGCGGGAGCATATCATCCGTGTGCTCCGCGAGATGAATGGGGTGGTCAGCAAAGCAGCCACTCGGTTGGGGTTGCCACGCACCACCTTGAGCGCCATGATGAAGAAACTGGGGATCTCCCGCCAGGATCTTTGATGAAGCGGATCAGCGACCATGGAAGAGTGATCATCCTGCTCGCTGCGGCAGCTAGTCTGCTTGCTCAAAGTAATTCCGGGGTCCAATCGCAGAATCATTCCAGCGTACCGGACGTGCGCCAGATCGTGGAGTCGTCCATCGCGGCGACCGAGCGTCACTGGCAGGCGCGGCTCCATTACACCTATGTGGAACGTGACGAGGATCGGCGCCGGGACCTGGACGGGCGCGTGAAATCCGAGGATGTGGATGTCTCGAGAACAATTCTGGTCAACGGCGTTCCGTTCGAGCAACTCTTGGAACACAACGGACGCCCTCCCTCGGCCGAAGAGGAAAGGAAATACAAAGAGAAGCTCGACAAGTTGAAACGGGAAACGCCAGAGCAGCGGGCCGAGCGATTGCGCACGCAGGAGGACGAGAACACGTCGCTGGTCCGCGAAGTGCCTAAGGCCTTCGACTTCCAACTGGTGGGCGAAGAGGTGGTGAGGGGCAGGCCGGCCTATGTACTCCACGCGACGCCGCGCCCTGGCTATCATGCCCAAGGCAAGTACGGCAAGATGTTTTCCAAGGTCGCAGGCAAGCTTTGGGTCGACAAGCAGGATTTGGGGTGGATCAAAGTGGACGGGGAGGTGATCCAGCCGTTCTCGATGGGATTATTTCTGGCACGCGTGCTGCGTGGCTCACACATTACGATGGAGCAGGCGCGCGTCGACAACGGGATCTGGATGCCGGAACGCGTTGAAGTGCGAGCGGCGGCGAAAATCTTTTTCATCAAAAGTCTCGTCGTTGAGCGAGTCCTGATTTACTCGGAATACAGGCTGGCGCAAGCCGGCGCTCACTGACAGCGAGCCGTGCTGGTCTTTGAATTGCTCCCTTGACTGCAGGGCTTGTTGCGGCCGGCCGGCGCTAGGAGTGAGTGCACTATGAAGTGCGGTCCTCATTCTCGAAGAAGGGCGAGAGCGGCGATTTTTCTGACGCTCGCATTCGGTTCGTTGGTGCGCGCACAGGAGATTGCGTCCGGCGTGGCGCAAGATCCGGCCAAGAAAAACGCGCCGGCACCTTGCCTGCAGCCACCACCGGTCCTTAGCTGGCAAGATTACCAAGGTCCATTCCAGAAGGTGGTGGGAGCATTCGCCCGGAAACTGGATCTCAAATCAGTGCATGCTCCGCAGTACAAACCCGCGCAGTACAAACTCGGAACCGTGCTGTGCTCTCTCGAGGTGAAAGACAAGTTTACCCTGTTCGTTCGGGACACGTTTGAACCAATCTCATTTCTTGAGGCCGCTTTCAACGCGGGTTTGGATCAGGCATCCAACCGGGACCCCACGTATAGACAAGGCGCCGAGGCTTACGGGAAACGCTTTGGCGCCGACTTCGCCGGGCAGACAACCTGGAGATTCTTCACGGATTTCGCGTATCCAACGATCCTTTCGGAGGACCCTCGATACTACCGCCTGATTCACGGCAGCGGCAGGCGCCGTTTCCTCCATGCAGTGGAGCATACCTTTGTGGCGCAGCGCGACAGCGGCAAGCACATGTTCAACGCTTCGCAATGGCTGGGAACTGCGACTGCCGTTGCTCTCAACGACGTCTACCATCCGGGGAACGAACGCGGGCTTAGTCCCGCGCTGAGGGTGAGTGGCTATGCCCTGGCCACAGGCATGGGGTTCGACGTCCTCCGTGAATTCTGGCCGGATATCGCTCACAAGCTCCACATGCCATTCCGCGACACGCGTGAGCAGTCGGCGACAGAGGCTAACCGGTCTGCTCAGAAGCCGTGAAGAAATGGGCGTAAAGCACCGACTCCCTCACGGTCGCGGTTCGGTAACACTCTCTAAACATAATGAGGCGCCGAACTACAGCACAACGGTGATCGCGACGGCTTCGCCGGGATGCATCCGGTCGTACAGGTAATACCCGTTGTCATAGCCTACATAAACGTCGTCGGAGGCGTACCAATCTTGCGCCCAATCTCCTGGCCACGGGTCAACCATCATGAATGTAAAGCCGCCGTACTGGAAGCGGGGGTAACCGTCAACGATCATAGGCAGGCTGTGGATGCGAAACCAGTGTCCCGCGCCGAAATGGAGATCGAAACTAGCTAGCGGAATGTAGTAACCTCCGTAGCCGCCGCGCTGCCCCCAAGTGCGGTGATCGCTTCCCCAATTCGAGGAACGGTCCTGTTGGAAGGTTGCTTGTCCCTGCCAGCCGCCCCCTTGTCGCCAACCGCTCTGTTGTTGCCAAGTTTGCGCCTGTTGCCTGGTCCGCTGGGGAGGAGAGTAACTGCTTTTCTGCCCGCCTGGGTTGCTTTGCTGCGCCTGTTGCCGTGGCTGCGCTTGGGCCTTTTCCTTCGGCTGTGCCTGTTGCCGTGGTTGCGCCTGGGCTTTTTCCTTAGGCTGCGCTTGTTGCCGTGGCTGCGCTTGAGCTTTTGCCTTTGGCTGCGCCTGTTGGCG
>PMUN01000353.1:0-3745 GCA_003166875.1 Bryobacterales bacterium
TGCCCCACGACTGCATCTGGATTCCCAGTTTTGGAAAACCAAGTGGCATTGGGCGAAAGCGCCTGCCCCACTTCTCCTGGAAATAAAACTGCCCAACCAGTGACCGGATACACTTAATAAATGTGCTTTTCAGCGGTAGCGAACTTCGCAGGCAGTGCGGTATTGGGGGCCGTCGGCGTTGTTACTTTGACCAAGGTAAAACACAGGCGGGAACTGTTATTTGCCACGCTGCCCACGCTGTTCGCCATCCACCAATTCATTGAGGGGTTCGTATGGCTGGGATTGGACGGGACTCTATCGCCCGAGGTAGCGCATGATATGGGCGCGGCGTTCATGCTCTACGCGCAGGGGCTGCTTCCATTTCTGCTGCCGCTTAGCGTGATGCTGTTCGAGCCCACTCGGAAAAGCCGCAGGCGCATGCTGCCATTTCTGGTAATCGGCGGCGCAACGACGCTGTATATATTATGGGCGCTGACGGCCTATCCCCTGCAGGTGTTCGTCAGGGGGAACAGCATCGTGTACATTAATCCGGCTACGAATAATGAGGCCGTCGCGGTGGTGTACGTGATCGCAACGTGCGGCTCGCTCTTCTTCTCGAAAATCAGGGACATGATCATGTTCGGGGCGGCGAATCTGGTCATTCTGCTGATCGTAATGGCGGTAAAGCGGTACGCGTTCACATCGCTGTGGTGTGCCTACGCGGCAGCGGCAAGCGTGATCATTCTCGCGTACTTTTGGAAGAGCAGCCGGCACAGACCATTCCGCTACGATCTGGCGATCTGACAGTCTCCGGCCTCCGAGCTGTTGGGCCGCGATGGAAAAAAGAACGCTGGATCGAGAGCCGCGGGCCTTGTCGGAACTAGCGGGTGTCCAGGGTGAATCTTCACTACACCGTGCGTCGCCATGAGTGTATCTCATGGGCTTGCAGCCCATCCAATCGGATGAAAACCTTCGACCCGCGAGTGGGGCGGACCCCCCTGGACCCGCTGCTTCAAGCATCGGACAAATACCAGCAGCAGGCCGACGTGGGCGTCGGCCGCGGACCAGGGGGTCCGCCCCACTTTGCGTTCGTCCATCCGAGACCAAGTGTTTTCGACGGTGCGCCACGAGGCCAAGTTTGCGAGCTGCCGGACTGGTAAGCTTGTTGAACAACTATGGCGCTCCCGGCCGGCTCCAAACTGGGCCCCTATGAGATCCTCGCGCAGATCGGCGCGGGTGGAATGGGCGAGGTCTACCGCGCCCGCGACTCGCGCCTCGGCCGGGATGTGGCGCTCAAGATCCTGCCCGAGGATGTCTCGGGCGAACCTCACCGCGCCATTCGATTCGAGCGGGAAGCGCGCGCGGCCAGCGCACTGAATCATCCGAACATCATTTCGGTTTACGATGTGGGGCGCGAAGGCGACATTGCTTATATCGTGTCGGAGTTGGTGGACGGAGAGTCGCTGCGCCACGCCATTGCGCAGGGTCCCCTGCCGGCGCGCAGAGTGATTGAGATCGCCACGCAAATGGCAGAGGGTCTCGCCGCCGCGCACGCCGCCGGCATCGTGCACCGGGATCTCAAGCCTGAGAACGTGATGCTGACGCGGGAAGGCCGGGTGAAAATCCTGGATTTCGGGCTGGCGTGGCAAGCTTCTTCATCAACCGGCGGTCATCCCGACACCACCCCAACTGAGCCTGCCGTCACGAATCCGGGTGTGGTGATGGGCACCGTGGGTTACATGTCGCCGGAACAGGTGCGCGCCCAGGTGGTGGATACGCGCTCCGATATTTTCAGCGCCGGCGTGATTGTTTACGAAATGTTGACCGGCCGGCGGGCTTTCGCCGGAGCATCGTCGGTGGAGGTGATGCACGCCATTCTGAAAAACGATCCGCCCGATATCGAAGCGCCGGTTTCCCCTGGCCTGGATCGCATCGTGCGGCGCTGCCTTGAAAAAGAGCCCGCGCGGCGCTTCCAATCCGCCGCCGATCTTGGATTCGCCATTCAGGCAGTCTCGGGAACCAGCTGGCCTCCGCCGGGCGCGCTGAAAGCCCGCACTGTTCCGCGCTGGTGGCTAGCGGCTGGAGGCTTTTTGTTTTTGGCGGCGGCCGCCGTCGTCGCAGCGATGTGGCTCAACACGCGGCGTGCCGCCAGCTGGCCGGCTTATACTCCGGTGGTCACATCGGATGGCAATGTCAGCGCTGCGTATTTCTATGGAGAGCTGCCGCTGTACAGTTTTACGCCAACCGATGGTGTGAAGCACACCTATCTGATCGACAACGCGGGAGGGACGCGCGAGCTCAGCATCCCCGCGGGCGGGCGCGTAGAGTCCATATCCAGCCGAGGCGAACTGGCTATCCTCACATCCTCGGGAGAGGACGGGGGCACGCTGCTGCGCCTCTCTTTGGCGGGCGGCGCACCGCGCCAGGTGCTGGATCGGGTGGTGTGCGCGCAGTGGTCGCCGGATGGAAGCGAGCTGGCTATCGTTCGCCGTGTGGGCAACAGGCAGCGTCTGGAATATCCTATCGGTCACGCGCTGTTCGAGAGCGACCATCCGATTTTTTCATGCGCCGTTTCACCGGATGGCGCGAGCGTGGCTTTTGTCGCGCATAACGCCGGCAAGGTAAACCAATGGTTTGCGAATGCCGTGAACCGGTCCGGCAAAGTTACTCAATTGGGACGCGTGGCAGGAACAGAGCTTACCAGTTTTCCGATTCTTTGGAGGCCGGACGGAAAGGAGATCTGGTACACGTCTTTGGAATCGAGCGAGCTGGGTGTAATTTACGGCCTCAGCTTGAACGGCACACGACGCCTGCTGGCCCGTTATCCCGGCTATGTCGCGCTGCTGGGTATTTCGCCGAGCGGCAAGGCTCTTTTGACAGAGATAACAAGCTTCCGGCGGGTGATGCTGTATCGCGACGGGGCCGAGCCCAGCGACATCTCGTGGCTGAACACATACTCGTTTGGTCTTTCCGAGGACGGGACCGCCGTGGCTCTTTTTGACTTTACTTCCAATCGCCACGAGTTTTTCGTGCGCTTCCTACGAGACTCATTGCCGGTACGCTTCGAAAACGGCAAGACCTACTTAGGCGGTATCTCGCCGGACGGAAAATGGCTGGCGGTTTCACGCGAGAAGAACGGCGCGTCCGAGAGCGTGTATGTTCCAACCGGGCCCGGCGAAGAATATACGGTGCGGGCGGATGGGATTGAGAATCCAACTCACGATGCGTGGCTGCACGATTCCACTCGATTTGTCTTCGTTGGTACAAGGAACGGCGCGCATGTCGCGTTTATCGGAGACGTAGCGGGAGGGAAGGCAAAGCAGCTTGCCGGCGCCGCGCAGCCGCCGCCAGGGTCCATAGGGCTGCACGTTGCGCCCGATGATGAGCACTATTTCACCCTGGAATCGGATGGCAAATGGTGGGTCAGGCATTTATCGGGAGCAGCGGCCAAGCCGATACCGAATCTCACCGCCGGCGATGAAGTGCTGGGTTGGGCAGCGGATAGCAAAGCAGTTTTCGTGGAAGCGTTTGGTTCCCGGGACACGCGCAGGACGGACCGGGTGGACATAGAGACGGGCAGCCGCACGCTGTGGCGCGAGGATCCCAATCCCAGGGGTTGGCATGCAGCGTGGCTTCCGTTGATCACTCCCGACGGTAAAACGCGCGTCTACACGTTTGGACACGGGATATCGAGTTTGTGGATCGCTGAAGGGTTGAGGTGAGCGGAAAACTGACTCCGTTGAGGACGCCGATCCAATGGCGACCG
>PMUN01000353.1:3758-4367 GCA_003166875.1 Bryobacterales bacterium
CGATCAGATACGTTTCCGGAAGAGCGTCCAAGCCGCCGTAGAGTTTCACCAGCTCTTCGCCGCCTAGTCCGATCCGATAATTGATTTTCTTTTCGGCAAGGTAGGGTTTGATGACCGACCACCCGTCCTCATCCATGGAGATTCCGACTACCGCGAAGCCCTTGTCACGGTATGTTTTGTCGAACTCTATAAACCAGGGGATTTCAGTGCGGCAAGGCACGCAGTAAGTGGCCCAGAAGTTCAGCAGGACTACTTTGCCTTTGTAGCTGGACAGACGGAGATCGGCGCCGCTGGAATCCTTTACGGTGAAATCCGGCGCGAGCGGCTTGGCGATCTTCTTCTGAAACAGGGCGGAGGGAAACGCCGCCAGACAAACGCAGCTCGCCGCCAAGGCTGCTGCCGCCATCCAGGGCCACCTTCTTAACCGACTCATTTCCATATTTCTATTCTCGCGCGAAGGCGAGCAGGGGACGGATGTCGTNNCTCATCGGGAGGGTACGCCTTGTATTCGATCCACGCATTGGTGTCCGCGAGCAGTTGGCGCAGGGCGGTGGGAATCTCATAGATCGGAATGATCGTCGAGTTGGCAGACGGAAGCGTCTGCCCCAC